>JANMDR010000159.1:0-8496 GCA_031376425.1 Betaproteobacteria bacterium | reverse complement strand
TTTTTAGACCTAAAATTTCACGATATTCCCAACACGGTAGCCGGAGCCTGCAAAGCCGCGACTGGCCTTGGTGTGTGGATGTTAAACGTACATGCAAGTGGGGGTCGCGCTATGCTAGAAGCCGCGAAGAACGCTGTGGATAGTGCGTCATCAGGTGTCAGAAAACCGCAACTTATTGGCGTTACAGTGCTGACTAGTATGGCAGATGCAGATTTACCTGCGGTAGGGCTAGCACCTGATTGCAATGCGCAGGTGCTGCGCTTGGCAGCATTAACGGCGGCGTGTGGTTTGGATGGTGTGGTGTGTTCGGCGATGGAAGCGCAGCAATTAAAAGCGGCGCACGGCAAAAACTTTAAGCTAATCACCCCCGGCATTCGGTTGGCAGGTGATGCCAAAGGTGACCAACAACGCGTAGTCACTCCGGTTGAGGCGATGCAGTTAGGTGCGGATTATTTGGTGATAGGCCGCAGCATTAATGCTGCTGCTGATCCAATCGCCGTGCTAAAGGCTATTCAAGCCGATATTGAAAAATTTAGGAGCGTAAATTGAACGTAACAATTATTGGTACTGGCTATGTAGGTTTAGTCACTGGTGCGTGCTTGGCGGATGTGGGTAATAAGGTGCTCTGCCTTGATCTTGACATCAATAAAATAGCGTTGCTTCAGGCGGGCGGCATTCCCATTTACGAACCAGGTTTGAAAGAAATTGTTGCAGCTAATATCGCGGCAGGGCGCTTAACTTTCACTACTAATGTGGAAGAAAGCGTAGCCTTTGGCGATGTACAAATGATTGCTGTGGGCACGCCACCCGGTGAGGATGGCTCGGCTGACTTGCAATACGTGGTGGCGGCTGCCCGCAATGTGGGCCGCTATATGAAAACCCCAAAAGTAGTAGTCGATAAATCCACAGTGCCTGTAGGCACGGCCGACCGTGTGCTCGAAGCATTAAAAGACGAGTTACAAAAGCGTGGCGCGACAATTGATGTGGCTGTAGTTTCAAATCCGGAATTTTTAAAGGAAGGTGCAGCGGTTGATGATTTTATGCGCCCAGATCGCATTGTGATTGGTGCCGATAGCGATAAAGCGGTTGAAACAATGCGTGCGCTCTATGCGCCGTTTCAGCGCAATCATGACCGTATTATGGTGATGGATATTCGCAGTGCGGAACTCACAAAATACGCTGCCAATGCCATGCTTGCCACCCGCATTTCCTTCATGAATGAATTGGCTTTGCTTGCCGAAAAATTAGGTGCTGACATTGAGGCCGTGCGCCGTGGCATGGGCTCTGATCCGCGTATTGGCTATCATTTCTTGTATCCAGGTATTGGTTACGGTGGATCGTGTTTTCCTAAGGATGTTCAAGCCCTACAGCGCACTGCCGATGAAGCGGGGTTGCCACTGAAATTGTTAGCGGCCGTAGAAGCTGCGAATGAAGCGCAAAAGCAGGTGTTGGGGCAAAAAATTATGGCACGCTTTGGCAATAATTTAGCGGGTAAACGCATTGCCTTATGGGGTTTAGCATTTAAACCCAATACTGACGATATGCGTGAAGCGCCCAGTTTGGTGTTAATTGAGCAATTAACAAAGCAGGGCGCGCATGTGGTGGCGTTTGACCCTATCGCTATTCATGAGGCTAAAAAATCAATTGGCAATAACCCCAACGTAAGTTATGCAGAAACCGCAATGGCGGCACTCGACGGCGCGGATGCGTTGGCTATTGCCACCGAATGGAAAACCTTCCGTAGCCCTGATTTTGCGGCGCTTGCCGCACGTTTAAAGCAAGCCATTATTTTTGATGGGCGCAACTTATACGAACCCGAAGCCATGCGTGCGGTGGGCTTTGAATACTACCCAATTGGGCGCGAGCAAATTAAATAACAACATGAGCCAAATTAGCTTACCCGACGTAACCAATGCCCGCGTGCTCGTGGTGGGTGATGTGATGCTAGACCGTTATTGGTTTGGCGATGTATCGCGCATATCGCCTGAAGCACCCGTACCCGTTGTGCACGTAAAGCGCGTGGAAGAACGCCCCGGCGGTGCCGCAAACGTCGCACGTAATATCGCCACCTTGGGCGGTAAGGCTATACTCCTATCTGTGATTGGTGATGATGACGCTGGCAGGGCTTTAAACGCCTTGCTGAAGGCTGAAAATGTGCAAGCCCACCTCCAAATTGATCCGCATTTAGACACAACGGTAAAACTACGCGTAATTGGCCGTCAACAACAACTCATCCGCATTGATTTTGAAACACCGCCATCGGTAGAAGTGTTGGAGCAAAAGCTCAGCGATTTTGAAGCATTGGTAACACAGGTAGATGTGGTAATTTTGTCCGACTACGGCAAAGGCGGCCTAACGCATGTTGCCAAAATGATTGCCTTAGCGCGAAGCCACGGTAAACCCGTATTGGTTGACCCCAAGGGCGATGATTACGCCGCCTATCAGGGTGCTACATTGCTCACGCCAAACAAATCTGAATTTAAGCAAGTAGCGGGAAGCTGGAAGGGCGAGGCCGAACTCACCCAAAAAGCCGAAGCCCTACGTACCAAGCTAAACCTAGAAGCGCTATTGGTTACTCGAAGCGAAGAGGGAATGTCCTTATTCAGCAAATCTGGCAGCCAACACGAACCCACCCAAGCCCGTGAAGTTTATGATGTTTCAGGAGCCGGTGACACGGTTATCGCCACCATCGGCCTAATGCTGGCCGCAGGCAAACCGCTAGCCGATGCCATCAGCATCGCCAACAAAGCGGCGGGTGTGGTAGTGGGTAAATTGGGCACAGCGACGGTGAGTCATGCAGAGTTGCAGACGGCGATGGGGTAGGGGGGCGAAAGCAAAATATAGTCATACAAAAATATGGCTGCTAATATGTATTTTGTGTAGTATTTGCACATTGCAAAACAAAGTTTGGCGTGAAAAACGGCGTAACACCTAAAACTGTGCGCCAGCCTAGCCGGTAGCAGAACGCAAACCAATGACATCCATGACACCCATGACAAACAAGTCAATCGCCCCCACCCGCGAAGCTCTGCTCCACACGCTGTATGAAGCCGCCGAGCTCGAACACAATTTGATGTGTACTTACCTGTACGCCGCGTTCAGTTTGAAGTCTGATCAAGAGGGTTTGCAGGCCAATGAGCTTGAGGCCGTGGCACGTTGGCGGCGTGAGGTCATTGCTGTGGCGGTGGACGAGATGAGCCATTTGGTGGCGGTCTGGAATATTACCTCCGCAATGGGTGGCGTGCCACGTTTTGGGCGCGGTAACTTTCCGCTAGACCCTGGCTATTTGCCAGCCGGTATTGTTGTTAAGCTGGCTCCCTTCAGTGAAGCCGTGTTGCAGCATTTTATTCATTTGGAGCGACCTGCTGAGTCTAACGAGGCTGAAGGCGAAGGTTTTGCGTATGAACGCGCTTTTACCCGAGCCACAGCAGGTGAACGCCTGACGCCGACTGGGCTGGACTACGCGACGGTGGGCGAGTTTTATGCGGCGATCAGCGATGGTTTGCGCGGCATGGTGGCGCAGGCGGGTGAGGGTGCGGTATTTTGCGGTGACCCAGCCCTGCAATTGACTGCGGCTGAAGTGAATTTGCCTGGTGCCGCCCGCGTGGTTTGTCTGAAGACGGCGCTTGCCAGCTTGGAGGCCATCGTAGTGCAGGGCGAGGGCGCACCCGCCCACGCTGAGGGTTCGCACTTTGACCGGTTTTGCGCCATACGCGCTGAATACCGTGCGTTAAAAACCAGCAACCCGGCCTTTGTGCCCAGTCACCCAGCCGCTACCAACCCCGTGCTGCGCCGACCCCCGCGACCCGAAGGCCGCGTCTGGATAGAAGCGCAAGATGCGATGGAAGTGGTGGACTTGGCTAACGCCGCTTATGGCTTGATGCTGCGCCTGCTAGCCTACGCCTACGCCACTCCGTCGCCCCAGCCCGATAAAGCACTCGCCATCGACTTAGGTATCGGGTTGATGCACGCCATGACTACATTGGCCGAGCACGCCGCCACACTACCTGCAGGATCATCTAATCCCCATTGCAACGCAGGCATGTCGTTTACCGCCCTGCGCGATGCAGCGCCGCTGCCAGCAGGCGGTGCGGCTAATCGCTATTTTATTGAACGTTTTGCCGAGCTTTCTGCCGTAGCCAACCGCTTGGCTGGTAGAGGGCATGCGCGGCTGGTGTCTGCTGCGCGGGTACTGGCTGATCTGGCACAGCGCGCTGCAAAGCGCCTAGACACGTCCAGACCCGTTCAGGCACAGATAGCCGCTGTGGTCATAGCGCCGCCAAGGACCTCAAACGCCGTATCCACCGTGGTTGAGGGTGTTGAGGTGGTTGAAGGCCAATCGCTAACCTTGAAGTTCGATACGCCGCGATGCATCCATGCGCGCTTTTGCGTCACCGGTGCGCCTACAGTTTTCTTAGCCAATGTGGTCGGCCCTTGGCTACACCCTGACACGCTGGATACTGAACGCCTTGTAGCTGTAGCCAACGAATGCCCATCGGGCGCGATCAGCTATGTGCGCAAAGACGGCGGCGCTAATGAAACCGCCCCCCCTGTAAATCTGGCCGCCATCCGTGAGGCCGGGCCTTATGCTTTTCGCGGGCCGCTTCAAATCGACGGCGTAGGCATTGGCTACCGCGCCACGTTGTGCCGCTGCGGTGCATCGCAAAACAAGCCGTTTTGCGATGGCTCACACAAAGCCGCAGGCTTTACCGCGAGTGGTGAACCCGAAACCGTCTCAACCGACATGCTGGCCGTGCGCGACGGCACACTGGCCATTGACCCGCAAACCGACGGCCCGCTGCAAGTACGCGGCAACCTTGAAATCACCAGCGGCACAGGCCGCATCGTGGCAAGGCTAACAAGCGCCAAGCTGTGCCGCTGCGGCGGCAGCGCAACCAAACCGTTTTGTGACGGGACGCATGCACGGATTGGGTTTCGCAGTTAGGTTTTTTCCGCCACCTGTTGGCCAGTTGAGATGATCATTTCCTTTTTAGAGCGCTCAAGATAGAAACTCAATTTTCATGACCCTAACTTTGCTTCGAGTGTTTTCATTTCTGCACATAGTATCAGCGCATTATCCGACGCTTGATGGAAGCTTATGTTGAATGGTACAGCGGGTGACACGGTTATTGCCACCATCGGCCTAATACTAGCACTAGCGGCCGGAAAACCGCTAGCAGATGCCATCAGCATCGCCAATAAAGCAGCGGGTATGGTGGTGGGTAAATTGGGTACGGCAACGCTGAGCCCAGCGGAGTTGCAGGCGGCGATGGGGTAGGGCTTATTGGGGAACGGAAGTAGGTAAAGTGTAGCCATACAAATGTATGGCTATTAATATGTATTTTGTGTATTATTTGCGTATGGCAAAAACAAAGTTTGAATGGGATTCAGAGAAGGACGCGCTAAATCAGGAAAAGCACGGCGTTTCTTTTACTATTGCGCAATACGCATTTGCTGATTCGCAACGTGTTATTGCTGAAGACGATGCTCACAGTCTCATTGAAAAGCGTTTTTATTGTTTTGGCGAAGTGCATGGCGGAATTTTAACGGTGCGATTTACCTATCGTGCTTCGGTAATTCGGATTATTGGCGCTGGCTATTGGCGCAAAGGAAAAACAATTTATGAACGCCAAAATAAAATACAAGAATGAACCAATGGGTAAGGTAAAAGTGATTGCAGATTTTCTGCCTAGCCCCGCCGAGCTTTCGTTTAACGAAGAAGCTGTGAAAGTAACGCTAGCGCTGAGTAAAAAGAGCGTTGATTTTTTTAAATCAGAAGCCAATAAAAATAACACGCAATATCAGCGCATGATTCGGCGCTTGGTGGATGCTTATGTTGAATCGCATAGCAGGTGATTATGCCTATAGCGCGCATGCGAAGCATCGCCACCCAACATGATTGAATTAGAACTAGTTGTTTATTGCGTTGTGGAAATCAAAAGCTCCATACAATTGGCATGAACGGTTTATGGCTGGATTGAAATACTGCGAGCGGCGACGGACAAAGCATACCGTTGGTAGCTTAAGAAGCATGTATATAGGTCGTCTTCAATGATTATCCGAAAGCAATCCTTAAAATTTGGATAATTCAATCAGCACTTTTGAAGTGCGCAAAGTAGGGCTAAAAATTTTTTGTCCTTTTCGGTGCTAATTGCGTTTGTGTACATTTTGGTTTAACCAAAAGGTCATTTGCAAATTTAAGTCCCTCCTGAATTCGTTTTTATAGATTACTGTTCGTTCTGTTTTCGGAATTATTTTAAATAATTGCTGCTTTTCTACTTTTATCATAGGTGTCTTACGCTATGCATACGCTACTTAAAAAGCTCACGGTTGGCACGGTAATAGGAGAAGGTGTCCGATCCTTCGTAATTGAAAAGCCAGTAACTGAAGTAATAGTACTTCGAGGGCACCCAAAAGGTGGACGCGGAGAAAAAGAGAGTGCCAATGGCGCTCTTCGTATCATTCCGACTATAGTAGTCGAGGATATTTTACGAGGAATACTAAGCGATCAAATTGAGATTGACGATATTATCCGCACGAAAAGAGATGCAAAAAATCTACCCGGTATATTTGCAACACTCGGGTTAGACCACGATTCTTTCATTCTCGGCTACGATAGTACGATAGCTAAAATTTGCGAATTCGTTCTGAATAACCAATCTCAAAGTGCTTCAATAGAGCGAGTACTAACAACGTCGCTACCCAAGCCATTCATTCTTCTAGCTGGTATCTCCGGCACAGGTAAAACCCGGTTCGTGCGTGAGCAGGCGAAAGCGCATCGTGAAAATCTTAGTAATTATTGCTTGATTCCTGTTCGCCCTGATTGGCACGAGCCTTCTGATCTTTTTGGTTATGTTTCTCGTCTGCCTAGCCCGCGCTATATTGTGACTGCCCTATTGTGCTTTGTCGTCAGCGCTTGGAAAGATGCGTTTCAATCTGCGAACGCTGAAGCGATTGGGATTAAATCGCTAAACGAGATAACGCCCTTTTGGTGTTGTTTAGATGAAATGAATTTGGCACCGGTTGAGCAATATTTTGCGGATTATTTGGCCGTGCTGGAATCGCGTGAATGGCAGGATGGTCGCTATAGTTGCCTGCCGCTGTTAAAAGCGGATGCATTTAAAACTGATGCCAATGTAGCTGCACAATTGCGCAAAGATTTAGCGTTGGATGAAGTCGCATATGATGGCTTGTGGGATTACTTTAGCACCGTGGGCATACCGCTGCCGCCCAACCTAATTATTGCGGGCACAGTAAATATGGATGAGACCACGCATGGTTTTTCGCGAAAGGTTATTGATCGTGCGTTTACCATTGATTTTGGTGCGTTTTTTCCAAATAGTTTTTCACACTATTTTAGTGCGGCTACTATTAACAAAACGCTTGGTTTTCCCATATGCTCTGCTGTAAAAATTGATGACCTTAGCGCTGTGAAAGCGGATAGTGATGGCGCAAAAAGTATTGCATTTTTAAATGCGATGAACGGCGTGCTGATAAATACACCGTTTGAGCTTGCCTATCGTGCATTAAATGAATTATTAATTGCGTTAGTTTGTTTTGAGCCAACAAACGACCTGGCGTTGCAAGCGGTTTGGGATGATTTTTTGATGTGTAAGGTATTGCCGCGTATTGACGGTGACGAACATAAGCTTAAACTCAACGATAGCGCGAGTTTATTAACGCAACTAGCTGCTCTGGGCGAACAGTACTTGCCAAATATTTGGGAAGCGAAGCGCCCAGATTTATTGCGCGAAAACTTGGATACATCCCCGCTTAGTATTGATTGTCGAAGCAAGCAGAAACTGGCTTGGATGCATCAGCGGCTTGTGGCTAACGGATTTACATCCTTTTGGCCGTAGGAGCGATGGACGTCATTATCTACGTAGTTCTCATTTCTCTGTTGGGATACGCTTTGTGCCTAATGTTTTAGCCATAAAAACGCCAGAATGGGAGCTCAATGTTTGGGTTAAAGACATTGATGACCGTTTAAACAGTTTGAAGAAAACGATGGCTGCGCGTGGGTTAAATTTGCCCACAGGTAGGCTTTGTTTCTCCCCGTCGCTATTGTTCGAAATGATCCTGCCCGCGCTGCAGAATGGTGCAATGAATGAACCAGTTGCGGAGCAATTACTGCCCGAGCCGGTATTTTATGAAAATATGCAGTATGAGTTTGAGTTTCTATTTGATGCGGCAATCGCGATTGTTAGCGAGCCAAAAATAGTGCACCGCTTGGCTGCCGTTGAGGATAAGTTTCATTTTAGTAAAAAGTCGTGCTCGTTGCGCGGCAGTATCAATTTTCTGAATGATGTGGGTTGGTTTAGATTAGGGTTGCAATACAAAAATGCACTGGGTGTTTCGCAATTGCAGATGATCTCGTTTGAAATATTGCCCACTAAAATGGCGATGGGGTCTGATTTAGCTGCAATTCACCTGGCGATTGATTCGACTTATCCGTTGTGGCGGTTTGCGTTCGCGCAAAAAACGGATCATGAGCTG
>JANMDR010000157.1:0-28110 GCA_031376425.1 Betaproteobacteria bacterium | reverse complement strand
CCATCCTTGAACCGCCCCTGAACCATCCTTCTAAACCATCTTTAAACCTAGCCTTCATTCGACAGTACGCTGTACAGCATAGTATTAAAGCAGAGTTGTCAATCCGTGCGCCATACCGTGTTTGCGTTATTTGTACCGCCTATTTCATAATGGAATTTAAAGTCAAATTGAGTCAGCAATTGAATTAAATCAGTTTATTCTAATTATGCTGAAGGCTCGCTAAATACAGCCATCTTGAACGCACTAATAAAATTACGCAAAAAGTTTTTTTCCATAGATCACTTTGATATATCAAATATAATGACAAACTAAGTTTTTTTGCTTGCGCATAGTATGCGTTTTACAAATTAAGAACATTCCGTTGAATCTAAACTTAAGCTACACTTTGCTGAAATCGTTGCGATCTGCGTTGTGATTTCTTTAGGCGTCCGCGCATCAAAACTCGCAGCAGCTACGTAAAATTTTCTGGGTTGGCGGATTCAATATGCAAACAGAACATAACGACGGAACTAGTGAAAACAGTGGGCACGGCTCTGTAGCCAATCTGCTGAATGCCGTGCGAGCAGGTGTGCCCGGGGCCACAGGCCAACTCTATGCACTGCTTTATCCTGAAATCAAGCGTTTAGCTCGATCAAGACTGTTTGCAGCCGGTGGAGTCACTAGCTTAAATACAACAGCGCTTGTAAATGAAGGTTTTCTACGCATGGCTGATCGTGATGGCCTGTGTGGTGAATCTCGCGCGCAGTTTTTTGCTTACGTCGGTAAAGTATTGCGTTCTGCGGTGCTCGACCATTTGCGTGAACGCGCTGCCGAAAAACGCGGCGGGGACTATCTGCACGTCACGCTTTCCCACGCGGAATCACTGAGCAACACCCCCACGACTGGAGGCGATAACTGGTTTTTACTGGATGCGGCTCTTGAAGAGTTAAAAAAAATTGATGCGGCACTCTACGAATTAGTTGAACTGCGTTACTTTGCGGGCTTGTCAGTTGCTGATATAGCAAGCCTACGCAATGTAGCCAGCCGCACTATTGATCGCGATTGGGTAAAAGCTAAAACCTTATTGGAAACACTTGTGGAACACAAATCGTGAACAACAACGCAGCATCTGAAGCTTCGTCTAAATCTATCGATCAAGCAGCGTGGCAGCGCCGCGCGGCACTCTTTGATGAGGCCTGCGATCTATCTGAAAATGCCCGAATAAATTGGCTTGCCGCCCTTTCTTCAAATTCCCCAGATGATGTTGTTGTGGTTACAAAAATGCTTGCCGATTACGACCATGCCAATAGCCATGCGCAAACTAACTTAAAAATTGGCGGTGCAGCTGCACAGGAATTTACCGCCCATTTAGCTACCGCCACTGCGACAAAAACCTCAAACTTGGCAGCGGGTGAGGCGGTAGGGCCGTGGCAACTTCTGCATAAAATTGGTGAAGGCGGCATGGGTGAAGTGTGGCTGGCACAGCGAGCCGATAGCCTATTTGAAGGTCGTGCCGCTATTAAATTTTTACGTGCAGACCTCGGTTTACAAGGCACTTCGCTTAGTGATGGGCAAGGCCAAATTGTTGATCGCTTCTTACGTGAGCGGCGCTTGCTGGCGCGCTTAACGCATCCGGGTATCGCCCGCATGCTTGATGCCGGCACCCATATGGGCGAGCCTTATTTGGTAATGGAACACATCAACGGCACACCCATCACCACTTGGGCTGTAGCACATGCGCCACGGGTTGTGGATCGCGTAAATTTATTACTAAAAGTCTGTAGAGCCACAGAACATGCCCATAGCCAGCTGATTGTGCATCGGGATTTGAAGCCCAATAACGTGCTGGTAAACGCTGCAGGCGAGCCTGCTTTGCTTGATTTTGGCATTGCCAAACTCATTGCCGAAACGGAAGAGGATGTTGATACCCAAACCGCGCTCACCCGCCTAAATGGGCGCGGCTATACCTTGGGCTACTGTGCGCCAGAGCAAATTACGGGCGAAGCAACCAGTGTGGGTGTTGATGTATTTTCTATCGGCGTAATGTTGTTCGAAGGCCTTACTGGCACTCTGCCATTCAAAAATGAGGGCGGTCGCGCGGCGATTGAACACGCCATTATCCACACCGAAGCACTCAGCATCAGCAAAGCACTCGAAAGCAGTAAAAATAAATCTGCCTGCCCTATAGACGCACAAAATGCGCGCGGTGATTTAGAAGCTATTGTCGCCAAAGCGTTGCGTAAAAACCCTGCCGACCGATACCTTACTGTAAGCGCATTAGCGAGTGACTTGCATCGCTGGCTTAACAACCAGCCGGTACTTGCCCGGCGCGGCAATTGGCAATACATGACCAAGCTTTGGTTTAAGCGCAACAAAGCGCTCGCCATTGTTGGCACAGCAGCATTTGTTGCGGTAAATATCGGCATGGTGGTCGCACGGATGCAAACCGTGCGTGCAAATGATGAAGCCACGCGCGCGAACTTGGAGGCCAAACGCGCGGATAGTGAGCGCGAAACCGCCATCGCCCAACGGCGCTTAGCTGAAATTGCCACTGCACAAACTACGTCGGCACTGGCCGACAGTGAAGCCGCTAAAGCCAACGCCATTCACGCGGAAAAATTAGCCGAACAAAACGCAGCTGCCGCCCGTGCATCGGCAAAACTTGCCATTACCAACGAAGTCAAGTCGCGTGCGGCTGAAGGGGTGGCGGCCAATGCCAGTCAAGCCGCGAAATCTGAAGCGGCCAAAGCCACCGCCGTAAGCCAATATTTAGTTACGCTATTCGAATCTGCCGACCCAGAACGGATAAAAGGCGACAAATTGACCTTACGCGAAGTGCTTGACGCTGGCGCTAAAAACGTCAACACCCAATTTGCCAACCAACCCGAAACCCTAGCAGAAATGCAGACCGTGCTGGGCAAAACTTACGTATCGTTATCGCAACCAGCAACCGCCCTGCCCTTGCTTATCGCCGCCAGCCGCGCTGCTGAGAGCAAGCATGGCGTAGCGTCGGTAGCCTATGCACGCATCCGCTTCATCCAAGCGCAAGCCGAAGCGGACAATGAACTCTTCGCTGACGCAGTGCGTAGTTATGAAATAGTCATCCCAATATTAAGGGCCGTGGAATCGCCCAGCGGTGAAATATTGGCTAAGGGCATTATCAACTGGTCTTACGCACTGCAAAAACAAGGCAAATTTGCGGAAGCAGAACAACTGTTAGCTTCGTTACGCGCTGAAATTATTGGCACTTTAGGCGACAAAAGCTGGGCATTTGCTGAGGTGGAAAACGCGCGCGCCGTAGTGTATTCTGGACAAGGAAAAGCTAAAGAAGAAGTAGAGATTTTAAAAAGCATAGAACCGCTCTTAAAGAACCCACCCAGCGGTCGCAAAGCCGATGCTCTTACCATTCGCAATAATTTGGCAGTTGGTTTTGGCCGAACCGGCAATTTTGCCGAAGCCAGCAGCCGTATGGAAGGCGTCATTGCCGATAGCATCGCACTGCTCGGCGACCAAGCCGAAATTACCCTGCGTAGCATGTGGTTTGCCGGAGAAATGCTGCGTCTGCAAGGCCGCTATCACGAATGCGCCGCGCAATACAACCGTTTAGGCGAACTACGCGTGCGTGCCAGCAGCGAGTCTCATGCTTTAACAGTAGACGTATTTTCAAAAACTGCCTACTGCGCCACCTTGTCGGGCGATAGTGCGCTAGCCGAGCAAAACTTTAAACGTGCGCGCGCAAACTTAACTGCCAGCGACGAGCCACCGCAACGTAACGTTCTACGCACCTTAAGCACTCTGCTTTCCATCACCATTGACGCAGGCAACATCGGAGAAGCACAGGCTATCGCCGGTCGCTTGAACGCCTTAAGCAAAGCGCTAAACTTAAGCCAGGGCACACCAGAAGGCTACAACATCACCGTGGCTGCAGCCATCATTCAAGCCCGCAAAGGCAACCTAGCAGCAGCATTTGCAGAAATCGACAAACTCGCCAAACTACCAAGCTTTGCGGGCGTCGCCACTGCTCGCGCGGTCAACGCCTACTTGATGGCACTAGACGGCCAATACGATGCCGCGCAAAAAGAAATGCAAACCGTACGCAGTCTAGCCAAAGCCCGTTTTTCCGCAACCCATCCCATTCACGAAACCTTTAACTATATTGATAGCCTCGTGGCAGCCCGTGACAACAAATCCGCGGCATTAGCGGCCCTAACCACGCTCGAAGCTAACGCCCGGCGCACAGCCCGTCTGCCGTTGGCTCCTATTTGGTTTGGGTTTTAGCCCAAAAAATACGCAGGAGATGGCGATATTTAGGGTATCCGCCGCCTATTTTTCGTACGTTTTTTACTATATATAGACACACGAGGTAGCCCGAGAAATAAAAAATGTCGTACTTTCAGCAGCGTTGGCGTCTTATTGAATGTGACACCTTTTTGTGTCCATCCATTTAAGGAGTAGCCATGACTGCAATCACTAAACAAGCCCCACACTTTTGGAAACTACCGCAAATCGCGCTGCTAAGCCTCATAGCGCTTTGGGTGACTACACAAAACATTGCCATCGCGCAATCCATTCCCCTGAAAGCGCCGACGCCTTTGGCAGCGCCCACACCATTAGCTGCACCAAAGACTACGACACCTGCAGTCGCGATCAACACGCCACCAGCCAATCTCAACACCAGCTTAGTAGCGCTAAAGATTGTGCCAAACATCGCACTGATGGCTAAAATACGGGCGTTACCACCTGATGCGGTAGTGGAAACCAGCTCTGGTAGAAAGGTGACTGCCGCACATTTTGTGGCGACGATGGATGGATTAAAAGGATTGAGCGCTAAACAAGCAAAACTGAAGCCAATGACTTTTAAGTTTTCCCGCCCCGCCGCAGCAACGGCTGTAAAAGTCAACGCCAATACCTTCGCCTCAATCCGCGCCATGCCGCACAGCACGGTATTGGAACTACCCAATGGCACAAAGCTCACCAATGGGGAATTAAAGCAATTAGAGACCTTGGAAGCACGCACCAATATCCGCCAATTAATGGGTTCCAACGTATCCATCGCCGCAGATATGCGCAATAACGCAGCCGCAAAATACGCAGGACTTCCTGCCATCAAACTCCGTACCCAAGCTGATATTGCCCAGTTAAAAGGCAAACCTGACACTACGATTGTCGAAGCACCGGATGGCACAAGGTCAACCTTGGGCGAGCTTAAAGCTGCTCTCGCAGCTAAATTTGCGGCTAAATAGGGAGCATATATATGAAAACATCTACCAAGCAATCAAGCTGGGTTCGTGGCTTTTTAGCGGTGTTATTTTTTCAACTTGGCTTAGCCCTTCCGCTTCACACGCAAGCCTCCATTCAAGATATTTTAGTCACAGTAGGGAAGCTAGGCCCTGTGCTAAACACCTATATCAAACCACTAAAACTAGAATGGTTAGCGCCGCTGGAACAGGCTCTCACCACCTGCAAGTTTGGATCAGACATAGAAATCACCCAATGCGCAGATAAAATTTTATCCTCCGATGCCGCTAAAGACCTAGGCGGTGCACAGGCAGGGCAAATTAAATCCATGCTGGAAATATATTTAGACGTACGCGAGGGTGATATCGGCGAATTATTTAACGACGTCATCCAGCTTGCAGCAGGCCAAAGCCCACTTGATCTAGCATGTAGTGTAGTCACCATTGTTGCTGGCGGCTTTCCGGTGTGCGATGTATTGAAGGCCTTGTACGAAGTAGCTAAAGCGGCCTATGAAGTAGGTAAAGCCATCGTTGGCGCGCTCGCGGATATTGCCTGCGGAATTTATGAGTTCTTTGGGGGGAGTTGTGGCAGTACAAGAAAAGTAGGCTCGGTCGAGTTTATTGCGATTAGCTTCAGTGATGTCTACCCTAAATTTCCCGTGAGCCTACAAGCGCGGGTCGGCAGTACCAAAACATGGAACGCCCATAAAAAGGAAGTGTTTGAAAAAACACAAGCGCCTCACCTTTCTTTGCTCAATAAAGCGAAATCGGGTGCCGTACTAACATGGGAGGAAAATAACCAAATTTACCTATACACCGATGCGAATTTGGAAGCCGCTTGGACTTTTTACACGAGCAATACAGTTTACCCAGAATGGGATAAATTAGTAGTCAGCAAGCTTATTCCTTTACGCGCAACTACCATCAAGGATGCAGTGAACCCAATAAACAATGAGGCATTCCGCGCCAAAATTGTCGAGGCTGCGGAAAAACACCGCACCAGTAATTTGCAAGGTAGTGCGCTCGCGTTTTTGGCTAACTCACTATTTAATCCACTGCTGCAACCCGCGCTAGAGAGTTGCGAAAAAAATGACGCCATCGCCGCTGAAAATCTCCGTGAATGGGTGGCACTCGGGCGCGGCACACCAGCACAGCGTAATTTAGTTAGCGGTGACAGCTGCCGCGAGTCGGTTGCAAAAGCAGCGTTACCCCGTCCTGACTGCAGTCACTCTGAGTATCAAAATAAACTGCAAGGCTCATGCGGCACGCCGACGAGTCACCACGCCTGTATCAGAATTGCGGATGTTATTGGTGCGGCAAACTTGTTATGCACTGTGGCGTCAGGGTCAGTGTTAGCTAAAGAAATCCAAACTGCCGAAGCAAAAAATGCGAACAAAGCCACGTTAACAACACTAAAGGCACCCTGCGTTGATATCGCCTGCGGCACGCAAATAACGCAAATGTGGCAGCGCTGCACTGACGGCAAAGGCCCGTTCGAAGGTAGCGGTGAATTTGCACCGCAAACGAATCGCGATGAAGCCTGCGCAAAGTCATACGACGTAATCTATAAACTTGCAGCAGGCCAGCGCGACATCACAGCACATCTTGACGCAGAGCGTGATCGCACACTTAGTGTAAGTTGCAAAGATAAGGTAGTGTGCGCCACTTTCATCGCCAAAGAATATGAAACAAAAACAACGGCTTTCAGTAAGTTTAAGTCTGACACCTTGGCTAAACTTTTGGAGTTTGGTGTGTTACGTTCGAGCGCGAATACGATAGCAAAAACGACAATCGACACCATCGCCATCGCTAAACAAGAAAAAATCATCCTACCAGCAACGCTTGTGGGCAATATTGCTGTAGGAACTGCCTTGAATCTAGGAACGGGCGCAATTGGCGCGTCGAGTAATAATCCACCAGCACCAGCGCTATTACAGCCACCGTCCCCAGCCTTACCGAAGCCACCAGTGCCAGTTGTTGTGGCACCTCCCTCTGGGCTAGCGCTTGGCCTAGGACTTGCTGCAAAACCAATCAATATTGACGGTTGCAGTTTGTTCTTAGGCCGTACGACTGAACTACTTTGCAATACCGATCGCAGTTTTAATGAATGCAAACCATTCGTTGATAGCGGTAAACTACAAAGCTGCCGCCGCACGGGTTTAACTGTCGTTTACAAAAAATAGAAGTCCCGCAAAAATCTGAAGATAGCCTATTTTCCCGCAAGCTGCACCTTCGGGTCGAAAGAGTCTTCAGCAACTTTAAATTTCAACTTTTTGGAGTTAATATGAAACCACACATCCTAATTATTGGGCTATCTACGGCCTTGGCTTGTACCCTAAGTGCGGCACCCGCATTCGCCGCAAATAAAATCATCCAAACCCTTAAAGCCACTATCAACGGCACTGTATTTGAAAGTGATGACGATGGCATTACTTACCTTATCCCTACCAAAGGCGTGTTGAATTTAATCGCCTCAACCAAGGGCGCATCGGCTTATCCTCCGCCTAAAACATTGAGCGACCGCCTGAGCATTAACTGTCGTGGTTTTGACTTAACACCTAAAACCTACACTGCAAAGGATTTTGATAGCAATATATGCGAGGTACAATTTATCAAGGGTGAAAGCCGCAAGCCATTTGGGGATCCAGAGGCTGCATTTGCGGTGATCAAGGGTAAAAACACGCTGGAAATTACTTCAGTCAAAGGCAAAATTATTGAAGGCAAATTTTCATTTGAGATGCAGGATAAAAAGACCAAAGCCAAACTAACGGTTATTGAAGGTACGTTTAAAGCCGAAGACCGGCAGTTATAGTTTTAAAAGTTTGAGTTTCGAAAAAGCGCCTGAAGATGCCCTCATTGCGGATATCTTCAGGCATTTTAACTTCTGGTTTTGTCGTTTAATAAAATAAATGTCGTACTTCTCAGCATTTTAGCGTCTTAGTTATTGAGGGGGATTTTTATCCCTGCAAATTCTTCTACACTAAAGGGCGCGTAAATGTTAACGATAACCAAACCAGTTTTAAATAACTCATCCAAACTTGCGGTTGTCATTGCATTTAGCTATGGCCTTGGCACCTTTTCCGCATACGCGCTTGAACTACGCGCACCTGTAGCGCCGTCCCATCCACCTGCTAGCGCACCCACCCCTATACCTGCGCAACAAGCGCCTAAGATTCAAACGATCCCGTTGATTACACAGCCGACTGCGCCACCGGAAATCAAACTATCCCCTAAAGATCAAGGCATGTTATTTGCGCCACCGTCCATCGCAGTGAAGCAAATTGAAGTAAAGCAAAACGAGTTTCCACCCGCCACCAACGATCAGTATAAGGTGGGCTTTGAATGCACACTCAAAGTCACACCAACGCAAAAAGACTATTCCAAATACCCACGCTATACTTGCTTTATCGATAAGCCGCGTACCTCTACGATGAACGCCTTGGAAATTGTACGCGTAGATAGCTGGCCTAGTGCCGACGGCATCACCACCAAGATCGTGATGATTGCCGATAAAAAATCCGCCAAGAACCCCAACCCTGGGCGCATTCGCACCGCGTTTCAGTTGCTGCATGAAGTATCAGAAACCAATTACAAAACAGCATTGAAAGACTTTGTTTATGCGGATGGACTACTTAAAAAGTAGTAATACGCCAACAGGGAATGAGCTGTGAAGAACTGGTTGCCCTTATTGGTCACGGCTACGACAAAATTCAAACCGGAGCAAAATAATGAAATCAAAAAATATGGTTGTGCACCATCTGTTAAAACGGCAGATATCAAATGCCGCTTTGTTATTTTCATGTTTATTCATGGCTGTGCCTGTTCTTGCATTCGAGCCTGTAAACGCGCCTATCACCCTCAAAGCAACGCCAGAAGTAGCCTTGGTTAAAAGCAAAGTTTCTTTGACTGGCACGTCGCTAATTGTGGGCAAGAAAAACGAAGTCGCCATCAACGTCACTGCGTCTGGTGGCGCTAACAAATCAGCGTCTCAATCGTTAAAAGCCACCATTGATGCCAAGGGTAATTTTAAAACTGAGTTTGCTGTTGACGCCGAAGGAAAATACCAAATAACCGCAACTGCACCGGATGGTAAAGGTACGGCAACTACCACGCTGCTGGTCGCCCTGCCCCTTGCTGCAGCGGGCTCCGCATCAGCAGCAGCTACAGCACTAATCGCTACAATGCAGAAAGGGCATGCGGCTGGAGATACACAAATTGCAGGGCTTCCACCCTCACCTGTTAAGGATGAGTTTCAAAAGAAATCGGCTGAATTGAAGAAAAAGCTAGCCGAAGTACCGGCCGCACAAAAGCAATATGAAGAGGCATTAGGCAAAATATATGAGCTGGGTGCCAAGCACCCGGAAACCTTGCCCGCACTCAAACCATTATTTGATAATCTCGCCGCCGAGGCTGCCGCCATCAAAGCGCAAAACGACAGCTTTGAAAAGCGCTTGGCGCTTGGTGCTAAGAAAAATGCCCAGTGCGATAGCTTAGAAGCGGCGACCGAAGCCTTCACCGCCCTTTCAACCAGCATGAATATGATTGGTAAACCGTGGGAGATATTGCGCAATTTTTTAATCGACAAAGGCCCAGGCAAGGTTGTTGATGCGATTCCAACCAAAGCTTCCGACACCACCAAATTCGCCGTAACCCAGTCCTTTAAGCTCAGCGCGGGCATTTTGGTAGGTGGTGCCGCAGGAGGTCCGATTGCGATTATGACGGCGGTAATTGGTCTGACCGGCGACGTGGGACAGTTTTTTACCCAGCAAAAATTTGCTAAGTTTTGCGAAAAGTTTGAAGGCCCCGTCTATGCTCAATTTCGCTCAGAATTCCGTCATAAGTCCAAGCCTTACTTCACTTACAAATTTGATTTGCGGGGCAAAATTCAGTTGCGCTACGCGAAGGACCAAGCACGTAAAGACGGCGAGCCCATTGGGCTGACAGGCCAAATTGAAGGCGTGTTAGAAACAACAGAATATGCCGAAAACGCCATTATTTTAGACCCACAGCTAAAAAGCCGCGTGTTGTTGCACAAAATTATCGCGCCACCCGGTGTACCGTATTCTGAAGATATTGGCACTATGGCCAGAATGGCGCTGCCGCACGGCTTCTATATCCCCATCAAAGGCGAGCTACACAATGGCAAAATTACGCTGAAAATAGAAGAAGCGACTAAAGATTTAAGCGATACCCTATCAGCCGAAATTATTTATGTGTTTTTGGAACCATCGCTACCGATTCCCAGCGTGCAAAAAGTGAACGCCCCAACAGAAAAAGCGCATTTCATTTTTAGTCGCGGCATGCGTACCAAACCTGAATTTGATCTCGTCACCACTAAAGATCAACTAAAAATTGAAAAGACCTTCAAGCGCACCGAAGACATGAAAGATGCTGACATTCTAATTGAATGGAAAGTAGACGTAAAAGCCTGCAATCCAAGTTGCTTGCCGTCGCTCTACTTCGGCAAAGCAAAGTAAATGTCGTAGTTTGGCTCGCCATAACGTCTTAGTTAATGAAGCGTACTTTAATCCAACTTTTATGAGGTTTCAAAATGAACAAATCCCTACTTTCAGGTTGCGTTTTAAGCATCATTTGCCTAACTACCACCCTTAGTTGTAACGCGGCCGCCCCTGAGAATATGAAACCCGGCAACTATGAATACGTGACCAAAACCGAAATGTTTGGCATAACGATTCCAGTTTCGTTCAAGCAATGTGTTACCCAAAAAGATATCGATTCCAATAGCGCCTATGTAAACCAGCAAGGCCAAAAAGGCTGCACCCCCCCCGTGGTAACGCGCAAAGGTAAAGATATTACGGTGAAGTACACCTGCACTGAACCAAAAATGTCCGCTGAAGGTACAGGAGCAATCACTGACACCGGTATTAATTTTGAAATGAAAGTGATCCAGCACGAAATGAATGATGCCGTGCTGAAAACTAAATTGAGCGCCACGCGGCTTGGCGATTGTAAATAGGAGAACGCCAGTACTGGAGACCCATCATGAAAAATACCCAAATCTTAAAAACTGCGTTCGGATTTTTTGCCGGCTTTTGCAGCGCTATTAGCGCTCCGGTTCAAGCGCAAGATGCAAAAAAACCCGCGCGTATTCCCGTCGCCATTTACGAAATGCGTTCGTCAGTTTCAGAAATTCAAGCGCGCGCCGCCACCGATATGTTTACCACGGCACTAGTAAAAACCAAGAAATTTCGGGTTATGGAACGCCAACGCATTGGCGATGGCGTGGCTAAAGAACGTGACCTAAATGCCCAAGGCATCACCACCGGCGATGCGGCAACTAAAAAGGTGAAAGGCGCAGGCGTAATTTTTGAAGCCACGATATCAGAAGTAAGCATCGGCAAATCAACGAGCGAATCAGGCATATCGATTGGCGGCCTGCAAATTGGTGGCGGCAAAGCCGAAGACGGCATGGGCATTGATGTGCGCGTACTCGATGCCGCAACCGGTGAAGTGCTTGATGCGATTAACGTGCGCCGCGCCATAAAGTCTTCGGCAAGCTCGGTAGGCGGTGTAGGTGCCTTACTGGATAACGTACTGGCCGCCAAGGGTAAATCTACCGGGGGATTTACGCCTGACATTTCCAATAAATCATCCGCGCGCGAAAGCATGGATGAAACCTTGCGCACTTTAATAGAAGATGCGGTGAACCAACTAACACAGCGCTCGGGTGAATGGGAATTGGAGTAAAGCACACAGTCAGACGTGATCAGAGATGGGGTCCAAAATCACGCTATCAGGCTGCTAGCTTAAGAAATTGGAATTGTTTATTTTATTTTGGATGATGTGCATTTCGTGGCGGCACTTTCGCACAACACCTTTGAAAGTGCCGCTAATACCTCAGTGTCTACGGATTGTTGGTATACTAAAGTGACTCGCCATTCATTCTAAGTTAAATAAAAAATATGAATTCAAAGCATGCACCTAGCCGTAATCCAGCATTCTTACCAAATTCAGTTATTGCACTAACATCACGATTGTGGCCGCACCCTACTTTTGCAAGCGCCCTTGCTGGTGCAACCGCCTTCGGTGGCGGCTTATTGTGTTTAAGTCTAGCCACGGCTCAACCTAAAGTTGCCGCGCCTATTGAGCCCACGCCTTCTGAGCCACCAACACTTTTTGCGCCGGTACCCGTACCACCTGCACTTTCACCACAAATTTCACCACAATCCGCAGCCCCTTTCGCCGCTAATCCCTTTGCATCATCGAGCAATATTAGCGCAGCCCCGCTCACCTCTGCATCCAGCTATTCAACCAACTTCGCACGCTTGGTATCACTTCCAAAAATTAATGAGCAACAGATTCGCGAACTAATTTTAGATGCGATTACCGTTTTAGAAGTAACACAAGGGTATAAGCGTGTGCGTGAAGAGGCCGCTAAAGAACTGCCGGTCGTTCCCGACAAAATTCAATTATTTGGCGTTGCCCAGCGCGTTGTTGGTAATAAAAAAGACTTCGTGCGCTTAGGCGTGTTATTGCACCCCCGCCGCTTGCCGCAACTGTGGATTGAAGGTCGTACTGTGCAGGACAGTTTTACCAGAACGAATCCCGATGCTGATAGAGCCATGTTTGACCCCATACTTTCCAGCCTGTTGCAAGAACGCAATAAGCTCATGAACAAGCTATCACTGGGCGAGTTGGAGGCGCGCGTGATTACACTTTCTTACGTAGAAGCCGATACCGCACTTTTCACACTACGCGCGATGGGTTACGCCGCCATTACCGACGACGAGTCGGTTAGCAAAGATGATTCTTACAAAGGATTAGATGTGCCCTTGCTACAGGGCGGTGATGCGTTTAGTAACAGCACATTAGGTAGTGCGCCAAACGCACTATCGCCCGCGCCAAGCTTTGGTGCGGCACCTAGTTTTGGCTCAACCCCCAGCTTCGGCTCTACGCCGAGCTTTGGCTCCACACCCAGCTTTGGTTCTACCCCAAGTTTCGGTTCCACGCCAAGTTTCGGCGCCCCCGCATTTGGTGCGCAGCAAAATGTCCAGCGCTATGCATCGGCTAAAAACTTCCCTACCAGTATCGCCTTTGATCGCTTGCCCTTAATATATAAAATCCCTGATCCAGACGCCAAGAACAGCGGTTTGGCTGGTGCCGATTATGGTCAGGCGGGTAGTGCAAGTGCTAATAACAGTGGGCAACTGGGCATCACCGCCCTGCCCGGCGCGGCCTCACAATTGCAGGCCACTGTGGCAACCACCACATCGCAATTATTGGTGCTCACTCATCCGCAATATCCCGAGCAATTTGCCAAACTAAAGCGGGTAATAGAAGAAACGATTGATCGCCCTGCTAGGCAGATTTTTATCGACAGCATGATTTTAGAAATATCGTCCGATGCCCTACGCGACTTAGGTGTGAAGTGGGATTTGAAAAAAGGCACCGAAGCTTATAGCCTTGGTGCGCTGAGCGCATTACCGCTTGGCGGTACAGCACTAAGCGCGCTATATGACGGCACCAAAAATATTTCGCCACGGCAAATGCTGGCGCAAATAAATGCATTGGTTGAAACTAACCAAGCTGAAGTTTTGGCACGCCCCTCAGTGATGACCTTAGATAACCGTCAAGCCACTATTCGCGTCGGCACGGATATTCCAGTGGCAACCTCGAAAGACGCCGGCACCGGCTCTGGCGGTGGCCGTGTGGCATTTTCGTTTCAATATATCCCTACGGGCGCGATTCTCAATGTGCGGCCACGCATAGGCGCAGACGGTAAAGAAATCTCCATGTTGATTGACGCCACCATATCAGCACCGGTGCCTGGCGCTGATTTGAAAGTGCTTGATCCTGTTACTAATGTGGCGCTCGCTTCCGCCCCTACGCTCTCGCAACGGCGGGTGCAAACCTACTCTCGTATACGCGATGCCCAGCCGCTTATCATCGGTGGTTTAATTAGCCGAGAACAGGTCACCCGCACGGATAAAATCCCCCTGCTGGGCGACATTCCTTTTTTGAAGAAACTCGCAGGTTACGAAGGCACCAAAACATCTAAGCGCGAAGTGATTATCGTGCTCACCCCCACCATTGTCACCGAAGAGTTTCGGGCAACAAAATGGCAGCTACCACGTGACGATGATCGCTTTGATCAATTTGGCACCAGCCTGTTCCGCGAGAGCTACCGTATTCGCGCTGAAGACTTAGTGGATTCCCAGTACATCCGCTTTAGCCAACGC
This sequence comes from Betaproteobacteria bacterium, assembly GCA_031376425.1. Lineage (GTDB taxonomy): Bacteria > Pseudomonadota > Gammaproteobacteria > Burkholderiales > Usitatibacteraceae > JANMDR01. Next base: position 13,694 of record JANMDR010000157.1, on the reverse strand, counting down.
TTGCTGGCTTATCGCCGTGCTGCGAATCAAGCCATTGCTAACCAACCTAGCCTCGCCACCAAAGCCCCGTTTTCGCGCTTCGTTGGCACCAAAGTACCAGGCGAATTGATTTTTGTATCTGGCATGATGTCGCGTATGCTCACACGCCTAAACGGTGCACAGTCTATCAATATCGATAAGCTGATGTTCTTTGAAGGCGATGTGCGAGGCCCCAGTTTTAAAATGCAATCTGTAGGCGATGCGCTGCGCCGTTATGCTGGCAGCAGTGATTACAACAGCTTCTTCAGCAAAAACCCTGGCCGTGCCTTAGCCCTCACCTTCAAAGCATCACGCGCTAGTCTAGAAGCCGCTGATATGAATACCGAACCAGTGGCAGACATCAGCACCGTAGCCTGCCGTGATCGTGATGAGTGGCGCAAACTAATGTGGGAGCTTAACCACCCAGGTACCGACGGCGTCCCAAGATACACTATCCTAATTCACCAACCTGAAGATATCAATGGTGTAAAACTTGCCGTGGCACTTAAAAATACCATACTGGCTAACGGTAATGAAGTAAACACGGTTTTCGATAACTTCCTACCCGGGCGTGTGCTCAATCTACAAGAAGCTAGCACCAACTGGGAAAGAGTAATCGAAGCCAACGTAGCGCGTAATTTCTTCTGGGATGATTTCTACATTCCCGCCTTCAACGAAGAGCTAGATCGAGCTATAAACGACTTGGATAAGGCATTACGACAACCAGATATTGCAGCGGGCTTGGATTTGAGTGGCTTGCCAGCACCGAAGTAGTAGCTTTGCAAAATCGCTTTATAACAGATGAGATGGCTGAGGATGCCTTTATTTAAAGAGTCTTCAGCTATATTTCTTACAAGCTATAAATTTCCCAATCCCTCTAAAAACGCCACCGCTTCCGCTTCCACCCTTGTTCGTTTCATGGGTGGCAGGCTTTGCCAAATGCGACGGCCATAGTGTTTATCGACAATTCTGGTATCGCAAATCATTAGCAATCCCCGATCAGTTTCGTCTCTAATTAAGCGACCTGCACCCTGTTTTAGATTGATGGCGGCGCGGGGTAATTGATAGTCCATGAAGGGGTTACCGCCTTCGGCTTTTAGCGCATCGATTCTAGCCGCTAACACTGGATCATCGGGGGGGGCGAAGGGCAGCTTATCGATTATCACTAACGATAGCGCATCACCCTTTACGTCAACCCCTTCCCAAAAGCTTTGGCTGGCGACCAGCACGGCGTTACCAGCGGCGCGAAAGCGGTCTAATAGTTCAGTGCGTGATCCTTGACCTTGCACCATCAGCGGGTAGACTAAACCTTGCTTTTCCCATTCAACGCTAAGCATATCGTGTGCCCGTTGCATGGCGCGTAACGAGGTGAATAATAAAAACGCCCGACCCTTTGCCGCCAATATTAGCGGTAGCGCCGCCTTGACGACGGCTTCGGTAAAGCCTTGGCTATTGGCTTCCGGCATATTTTGCGGCACATAAAAAAGCGCTTGGTTGGGATAATCGAAGGGCGAGACCCAAGTGGCGGTTTCGATACGGTCTCTTACTTGACCCATGCTTGCGGCAGTGTCGTTATCAAATCCCTCGTCGTCACCACCTGCCTCATCTAGGGCTTCGGGCAGCAAGCCCATTTCCCGTTGGTATAGGCTGAAATCACCCTTCACGGCAAGGGTGGCGGATGTAAATATCCATGCGCGTTTGGGGCCATCCACTTGCGCGCGGAAGGTTTTAGCAACGGACAGGGGCGTGAGATTTAGGCTTAGCGAGCGCTCGTATACCTCGGCCCAACGGATATAACCTTCAAAGCTATTGTCCCGCCAGCGAGTGAGGCGTGCGGCAAAGTCATCAGCACGCTCTAAACAGTTTTGCAATTCTTGCGCGCGCGCGGCTTGGCTCTCCAATAGCTCGCGCAGTTCCAGCAACGCTTCTTGCGCAGCATCTAAGGATTCATTGAAACCTTCGCGTTCAATAACGGATGCGCCGGTGAGTCTGGCGTTGTCTTCTTCAATGGTGATACGGATATCTTTAGCAGCTTTATCTACGGCACTAGCGCTCTGTTGCAGGTCTTTAAAATCTCCCGCAAATTCCACACCGGCTAGCTTGGCATCACGCGCTAGTTCGATCAACTGCGCGGTAGACGCCGCCTCACCTAAAAATAGCGATGCCGTTTCGGGCAACTGATGGGCTTCGTCAAAAATAATTGTATTGGCTGCGGGTAACAACTCTTGCACGCCGTCATCTTTGAGCACTAAGTCAGCAAAAAATAAGTGATGATTCACCACCACCACTTCAGCATCCATAGCGTTTTTGCGTGCCTGCATCACAAAGCAATCGGCATAGCGGCCACATTGACTACCCAAACAGTTTTCGCGTGTGGAAGTAGCAGCAGCCCACACCGTAGCGCGTTCGGGCACTTCAGGTAGCTCACTGCGATCACCTGTAAATTTACCGCCTAGCGCTTGATTAGCAAAGCGCTGAATGCTGTGGATGTATTTAGCGTCTTCCCGGCTCATAAAGCGGCCATCGCGCACCGCAATTTCAGTGTGGTGCAAACAAACGTAGTTTGATCGCCCCTTAAGCAAGGCGATGGTCACGGGTACGCCTAAGGCGTCGCGCACCATCGGGATATCACGATGAAATAATTGATCCTGCAGATTTTTGGTGCCAGTGGAAATTATTACCTTTCCGCCTGCACGCAAGGCCGGTACAAGGTAAGCAAATGTTTTACCGGTGCCTGTGCCTGCCTCGGCTACTAAAACGCCGGAACGGTCGATTGTGCTTTCTATTTTTTGCGCCATTTCCAGTTGCTGGCTGCGTTGCCGAAAGCTCGGAATATTGGCGGCTAATATGCCGGTTTCGCTAAAAATTTGCGCGAGACTGTTGCTGGAATTAGTTTCGCTCACGTCACTGTTCCGTACAAAACCGTCGAAATCATATTGAAATGACTAGATGACCCTAAACTAGATCGTCCCAAAGCGGATTGAAATAATGGCAATGCCTGCAACAAATCTAATTTCACGCTGGCAATGGCTCTTTTTGTAGCAAGCAAACTAGCTGCGAAATTTTGTCGCGCATATGACGTCGATCAACAATCATATCAATCGCCCCTTTTTCTAACAAAAACTCCGCACGTTGAAAGCCGTCTGGCAGGGTTTCGCGCACGGTTTGCTCGATCACCCGAGGACCAGCAAAGCCAATTAAAGCACCCGGTTCAGCGATAACTACATCGCCCAACATCGCAAAGCTAGCCGAGACCCCACCCATCGTCGGATCGGTAAGCACGGAGATAAAAGGCAAGCGCGACTTTGAAAGCTGATGCAAGCACGACGTGGTTTTCGCCATTTGCATGAGCGATAGCAAACCTTCTTGCATACGCGCACCGCCGGTGGCGGTAAAGCACACAAAGGGTAATTTCTCATCGGCACAAGCTTCTACCGCGCGGGCGAATCGCTCACCTACAACTGAGCCCATGGAGCCACCCAAAAAATTAAACTCAAATGCAGCAGCAATCAGCGGGACGCCTTTTACCGTACCTTGCAGCACAACTAAAGCATCCGTTTCACCGGTTGCTTCTTCGGCTGCGGCTAAACGGTCAACGTATTTTTTGCTATCTTTAAACTTCAAGGTGTCCACAGGCACTACTTCTGAGCCTAATTCGGCTCGCCCATCGGCATCAAAAAAGCCATCCAAGCGGGCGCGGGCGGATACGCGATTATGAAAATTGCACTTAGGGCATACCTGTAAATTGCTTTCTAAATCCGTGAAATAGAGTGTGGACTGGCACGAAGAACACTTGCTCCACAAACCTTCTGGCACTGCTTTTTTAAGTGCGTCCATATTGGCACGCTTAATTTTCGGGGGCAGTAATTTTCTAAACCAGCTCATACCATGCTCCTCGTTCTAATCTATTTTAGGAATTTTTATTCTGCAAAACTAGTTACAGACACCCTAACACGAGCATCAATAACCATGCATTGAATGACTACTTAGGCATCCATCGCGTTACGAATAGTGCTTACCCATGCGCTTGTTTTAGCCACGAGCAATTGCCGTGTCGCAGCAGCATCGAGCTTGTTGGCCTTTGCATTTGCCTTTGCCTCTGCACCCACAGATTCTAATTCTTGGATAATCCGGGAGCCAATGACCACAGCATCGGCAAACCCAGCAATTTGTTTTGCGGTAGCGCCATCGCGAATGCCAAACCCCACGCCCACCGGTAGGCTGGTGTGGGCTTTGATGTTACGTACTTTGGTTTCAACTGCTGCCGTATCTAAATTGCCAGCCCCTGTTACACCCTTTAGCGAAACGTAGTAAATATAGCCGCTAGCAATAGCGCACACCAACTTTACACGCGTGTCACTTGATGTCGGTGACAGCAAAAAGATCATGTCCAGTCCTGCACGGGTAAAGATCGGATGCAGGGTGACGCTTTCTTCCGGCGGGTAGTCAACAATAAGCACACCATCTACACCGGCAGCGCTTGCCCGTTCCGCAAAGGTTTGAATACCCATGCGCTCGATCGGATTTGCGTAGCCCATCAATACAATGGGTGTCGTGTCATTGGTTTTGCGAAACGTCGCTACCATATCGAGCACATCGCTAAGCGATACCCCATTGAGCAGCGCCCGCTCGGCAGCTAGCTGCACCACCGGGCCATCGGCCATAGGATCGGAAAACGGAATACCAAGCTCAATTACATCAACACCCGCATCAACAAAGGCGTGCAGCAATGCGGCGGTAACTTCCAAGCTGGGATCACCAGCCATAATGTAAGGAATGAGCGCTTGGCGCTTTTGCGCCTTAAGCTTGGTAAAACATGCGGCAATACGATTGGGAAACGCCATCATTTAGCAACCTTTGGCGCGGCCATCGTTTGCTCGGTTTGCGCTGCTTGTGCACCTTGACAGCTAGGGCGGCAGAAAAACTCCAAGCCAGAACGCTCGGCAACGGTTGCCATATCTTTATCACCACGGCCAGAAAGATTAACGAGTAGATGCGTATCTTTCGACATCTGCGGTGCCATTTTAATTGCCTGCGCTACCGCATGGCTCGATTCTAGCGCTGGAATAATCCCTTCAATGCGACATAAGCGATGGAAGGCCGCAAGCGCTTCGTCATCATTGATAGCGACGTATTCGGCACGGCCAATATCCTTCAACCATGCATGCTCCGGCCCCACACCTGGATAGTCGAGACCAGCCGATACTGAATGGGTATCAACAATTTGTCCGTTTGCGTCTTGAATTAAGTAGGTGCGATTGCCGTGCAAAATACCCGGCGTTCCTGCCGATAAACTTGCCGCATGACGTCCCGTAGAAATGCCCTCTCCGCCGGCTTCTACACCGATTAAGCGCACGCCTGCGTGAGGAATATAGTCATAAAAAATACCCATAGCGTTTGACCCACCACCTACGCATGCTAATACGGCATCAGGGTGACGACCAATGAATTCAGGCATCTGCGTTAGACACTCTTTACCAACGACTGAATTAAAATCGCGCACCAGCATCGGATAAGGATGCGGGCCCGCTACCGTGCCGATGATGTAAAAGGTATTCTCAATATTGGTTACCCAATCGCGCATGGCTTCGTTGAGCGCATCTTTAAGTGTTTTTGAACCGCTTTCAACGGGCACGACCGTTGCCCCTAAAAGCTTCATACGGTATACGTTTTGCGCTTGGCGCTTCACGTCTTCACTACCCATATACACCACGCATTCTAAGCCATAGCGTGCGGCGACTGTTGCTGTAGCCACCCCATGTTGACCAGCACCGGTTTCGGCGATAACCCGTGGCTTACCCATACGCCGTGCAAGTAAAGCTTGGCCAATGGTGTTATTTACCTTGTGGGCACCAGTATGGTTTAAATCTTCGCGCTTTAGATAGATTTGCGCACCACCTAAATCTTGGCTCAATCGTTTAGCATGATAAATTGGGCTGGGGCGACCAACATAATGCTTTAGCTCAGAATGAAACTCTGCCAAGAAGGCCGGATCATTGCGGGCTTTATCGTACTCTGCCTGTAAATCAGCAAGTGCTGCTTGCAAAGTTTCGGCTACGAATACGCCGCCATAGGGACCAAAATGGCCACGTGCATCGGGAAGATCATAATTGCCCATTTGTTGCTGCCTCAGTTGTTGCCACAGTACCGGTGGCTGCTTTAGTTGTTGCCACAATATCTGTGGCTGCTTTTACAAATCGTTGGATTAAAACATGGTCTTTTATACCTTTAACGCCGCCAGCAGGCTCTACACCGCTTGCTACATCGACTGCCCAAGGTTTAATTTGTTGCACAGCCTGCGCGACATTTTCAACACGCAAACCGCCAGACAAAATGATTTTGTGGCGCAGTGACTCTGGAATTAAGTTCCAATCAAAACTCTGCCCACTCCCACCGTATTCGCCTGACACCAAAGTATCTAACAGTAATGCGGTAGCAGTTGAATACGCAACCGCATATTGTAACAAATTGGTGTCCACCCCAACGCTTACCGCTTTAACATAAGGGATTCCAGTTTTAACCGAAAGTGCCACACAATACTCTGGTGTTTCATCTCCGTGAAACTGGAGCAATGTGGGTTTTAATGCTGTCGCAATTTCTTCTACTTCCGTCGTTTCAGCGTTTGCAAAAACGGCGACAGTGGCAACCAAAGCTGGGAGCTTGTGCCGAATTTCGAGCGCCGCCGCTAAGCTAACGACACGTTTCGAATTATTGTAAAAAATTAAGCCAATAGCATCCGCACCCGCATTCGCAGCACATAGTGCATCCTCTAGGCGGCTGATACCGCAAATTTTTACACGGGTTCTAGGTGGTACGTTCATATCAAATTATTGCCTAAAAAATATTACGATTTTTGCTGTGTTGTTGCAGTGCATCCAAGCCAAAGTTTGGCGGATACTCAATATGCGTTAAGTACAGGCCTTCCGCTGCCAGAGTAGGTGCAGCCAAGCGCCGATCCCGCGCTTCAAGCACTTGCGTAAACCATTGCGTATCGCATCGCCCTGACCCGACATAAACTAACGATCCCATGATATTACGAATCATGTGGTGCAAAAACGCATTCGCCTGAAATTGCGCATGAATGAGGTTGCCGCGCCTCCTGAGTTGCAATGATTGCATTGTGCGAACTGGGCTTTTTGCTTGACATTGCGCGGCGCGAAAAGCTGAAAAATCGTGCGTACCTAAAAGTAGTTGGGCGCATTGCTGCATTGCATCTACATCAAGTGGCTGGTGTACCCACGCCATATTCGCAGCGAACAAGCTAGGGCCAACGGCGTCATTGAGCAACAAATAATGGTAAGTACGTGACTGCGCGCTAAAACGCGCATGGAAGTCACCGGCGACATCTACTGCCCAAAGTACCCGCACACGGTGATCCAAGTAGCGATTAGTACCGCGCACCCATGATTGCATATCACGCACAAGCCGAGTATCTAGGTGTACTACCTGCCCGTACGCATGCACACCAGCATCAGTACGGCCCGCGCAGGTGACTGCACAAGCTTCACCCGCAAACTCGCCCAATGCCGCTTCTAGCACGTCTTGCACGGTATTACCGTCGGTTTGGCTCTGCCATCCGTAAAAGCCAACGCCGTTATATTCTATGCCTAGCGCAATTCGTCTGGATAGCATGGATAATTTAAGGGGCAATTCAACATTAGAGTCTAAATTTAGAATTATAAGTAACGCACCATAAAATAAAAAACGGGTGCAATGATCGCACCCGTTTTTAACTTAATGCTACTCAAGCACGAACTACATGCTGGAGATAATCTGCTTGGCTTCCGCCTGTTGCGCGGCATTACCTTCACGAATCACTTCGTTCAAGATTTCCTTCGCACCATCTTTATCGCCAATTTCTACATAGGCCTTCGCTAGCTCAATTTTAGTGGCTGCTGCCCCTGCATTTTCCGGGCTTGCTGCCGGTGCATTACCTAAGTCTAGGCTCATGCCAGCAAAACTGGATTCAGCTGCAGCCTTAGGTGCCATTGACGCCACTTCCGGTTTAGTCAAGCGCTGCGTTTTATCACTATCTGCCGGTGTGTCAATATTGAGTGACGATAGATCGAAATCAAACGATGAGGCTGCAGCAGCTGGTTTTGCAACTACCGGTGCAGCTGCAGGCGCGTCGTCAAAGCCCAAATCAAAATCTAGCATCGAACTTGCAGCTGCAGTCTTGGCGGGGTTAGCTACTACAGTTTTATCAGCATCATCATTAAAGCCCAAATCAAGATCAAAGTCCATTACCGAAGGCATTTGCACGCCTGGGTTAGTGGCATTCAAATCAATTGTTGCGCTGTCATTAGTCGCTTTATCGTTAAAACCTAGATCAAAGTCAAGGCTTGGCGGGTTGCTCGTTGATGCTGCCGCTACTGAGCTTGCCGCTGCAAAGGCACCTGTTGCACCCAGCGCATTTGCGGCGCTGTTATAGAGCGGGTTAGCCGGATCAATCTGCGAACCCATAGCACAGGCCCGCGCCCACATTGGATGGCCATCACCAACAGCACCGCGCAATTGCAACGCGACACTTTCAAACGACGCGGCTGACTTGCGTGCATGATAAATTTCGAGCAATTTCACTGCGATTTCATGACGCCCTTTATCGCGCTCCATTGCTTCTTTAAGAATCGTCTCAGCTTGCGCATCGCGACCGTAAGCAATATACACATCCGCTTCGGCTACCGGATCGACATCATCCGTATCAACCGCTCCCGGTGCTGCTTTATCGAAATCGGTTAGGAAGGAACTATTACCAGTATCAACTAAACCACCAGCACGATTACCCGTAACCGTATTGGGCTTCAAATCATCGGGCATAACGCTTGATGACTTAATGGCAGATGATGAATCACCTTTAGCTGATTTCTTTTTGCGCTTACTTAGCCAAAAACCAATGCCGCCGAGCAAGCCAATACCTAAGATACCACCGCCAATAATAGGCAGATTGTCCATTACATCGTCCATCATGGAGGGCTCAGGTTTTGGTGGCGCTTTTGCGGCAACTTTTGGCGCAATCGGCTTTGGCATATCTGCCTTAGCAGTATCCACTTTTGGCGGATCAGTTTTAGCAGGCTCTGTTTTAGCGGGTTCTGGCTTAGCAACATCAACCTTGGCGGGCTCTGTTTTTGCGTCCTTAGCGGGTTCTACTTTAGCTGGTGTTACCGCTGCAACCGCTTTCGGCGGTTCTACTTTTGCAGGCTCCACCTTTGGCGGTTCCACTTTCGCAGGTTCTACCTTAGCAACTTTAGCATCAGCCGCTTTCGGCGGCACCATGCCTTTTGTTGCATCCATTATCTGCTTCATGGTCGCGATTTGTTTTTCTAAATCAGCAACACGGGAATTCGCTTCTTTCAGGCGATTGTCTTTAGCAATACTTTCTTCACGGAGTGCATTTATTTGATCCGCAGTACCACCCTTAGAACCCGCACCGCCAGTTGCTGCATTAGTGTCAGACTTTGAAATTTTTAATGCGTCTTTACCGACTGCAACTGCTGGAGCAACATCAGGTTTTACACCACCAATTTTGCCTGCAGCTTGTGCTGACGTACCCGATTTTGCTGGGCTTGCTGAGACATCGCTAGCTACTTTTTCGCGATACTCGCGCCAGTTTGCAACTTGTACAGACAGTTCTTTTTTAGCTTCGGCAACAGGAATTTGTCCGGCTTCAGTTGCAGATGGCACACGTAATATCTGGCCTTTTTTCAGCCTGTTCACATTGCCCGAAAAAGCATCTTTATTTTCACGATACAGCGCTACGAGCATTTGCTCTAGCGATACCGAATCAGGTTTTACGCTTGCAGCAATTTTGCTAAGCGTGTCACCAGCTACCACCGGCCCATAGGTATTTGCGCCTGCTGTTGGTGCATTAGGCGCAGTTGGCGTATTTGAAAGGGGCTTGCCTGCTGGTGCTGTGTTGGGGGTGACCGGCGTAGCCACAACTGGTGCAGCAGTGCCTGAAGACACTTTCGCGATACCAGAAACTGGCGCTTGCGAAACCTTAGCCTCACTAAACCCCGGCGGGTCTAGCAAAATTGGGTATTCACGCAGGAGCTTGCCTGAAGGCCACACCATTTCAACGAGCACATCCACAAATGGCTCGCTAACCGGCGCTGTGCTCGTTACTCTGAGGACAGGTTTGCCGTCAGAGCGCATTTCTGGCACAAACTTCAATAAGCGAAGTACTGATGAATATTCAATTTTCGCGTTGCGATAGGCGTCAGGGCTTGCCACCTTCGCTGAAAGCGATTCAAATTCACCCGGAAGCAGCGATACGAGCTCGATTTCCGCTACTAACGGCTGCCCAAGAGCAGACGAAACGGTCAATCGGCCCAGACCGGCACCATATGCATTCACCCCCGCTCCTAAACCTACGGTGAAAAATATGGATGCCAACGCTGCGGACAGTGTTTTTTTCCCTGGATTGGTCATGCGCAACCCCAAGCTGTTGTTATTTAGAGAAAGTAACATAACATCAACGGGTTATTGTTTCAACTTATATCTCTTTGTTAAGACTTTCGGGAGTGGTGCAAAATCCAAAAAGTCTCAGAAAAAGCCTCAGAAAGAAACGCTAACCCTTTGTTATGTAAGGAAATAATGCAAAAACAAAAAAATTTAGCCTAATTTTGGCTGATTGAGCAAAATTCGCAACATTCGGCGTAAAGGTTCCGCCGCACCCCATAAAAGTTGATCACCAACAGTAAAAGCGCCCAAATACGTCGGTCCCATGACCAATTTGCGCACCCTTCCTACTGGAATATGCATATTACCAGTGACAGCCGCCGGTGTGAGCTCGCGAATACTCACCTCGCGCTCATTTGGCACCAACTTCACCCACTGATTATCCGAAGCAATAATATCGTTGACTTCATCCAACGGTACGTCCCGCTTAAGTTTAATCGTTAATGCTTGAGAATGACAGCGCATCGCACCTACCCGAATACATAAGCTATCAATTGGCGTAGCAGGTGTGCCAAAATCAGCGCCCCGACCCAATATTTTATTGGTTTCCGCCATCGCCTTCCACTCTTCCAATGAAGTACCGACAAAACCCATCGTCTTCATATCTTTGTCGATCCATGGAATCACATTACCAGCCAAGGGTACGCCAAAGTGTTGCGTCTCCGCTGCCGTTAGTGCGTGTTGCTTGGCCAGAATTTTTCGATCAATTTCTAAAATCGCTGAATGCGGATCATCAAGCAAGGTTTTTACTTCAGCATTGAGCGTTCCAAATTGGGTAAGCAATTCGCGCATATGCGCGGCACCACCGCCCGAAGCCGCTTGGTAGGTCATGGATGTCATCCACTCGATTAAATCGTGCTTAAACAGCCCTCCAAGGCCGATTAACATGCAACTTACGGTGCAGTTGCCACCAATATAATCTTTAATCCCCGTATGTAAAGCATTTTCAATCACCGGCAGGTTCACCGGATCCAGAATAATCACCGCATCTTTATTCATGCGCAGGGTTTTAGCCGCATCAATCCAGTAGCCTTTCCATCCCGCAGCGCGTAATTGCGGATAAATTTCTGTCGTGTACTCGCCACCTTGGCAGGTAATTACGACATCCATCTTGGCTAACGCGGCAATATTTTTAGCGTCCTGCAATGGCGTGCCTCCAGCCTCAACAGGACCCGCCCCACCGATATTAGACGTCGTAAAAAACACTGATTCAATCAGCGCAAAATCATTTTCAGTACGCATGCGATCCATCAAAACTGAACCCACCATGCCGCGCCAACCTACCATGCCAACTTTCAACATTTACCAGCTTCCTATTTTAAATTTATTAACTTACCGTACTAATTTATAGATACTTTAATACTGCATCGCCCATCTGTGATGTGCCACAAATTTTATCACCAGTTTTAGCAATATCACCAGTACGAAATCCTGCAGCCAATGCGCCACGCACTGCTTTTTCGATACGAGCAGCCGGTGCCTCCAGCTTAAAGGTGTAGCGCAACATCATCGCAGCAGACAATATCTGTGCGAGCGGATTAGCTTTATTTTGCCCAGCAATATCGGGCGCTGAACCGTGAATAGGTTCGTACAAACCACGCCCTTGGGCATCAAGACTAGCAGATGGCAACATGCCAATTGAACCTGTAAGCATTGACGCTTCATCGGACAAAATATCACCAAACATATTGCCCGCCACCATCACATCAAACTGTTTTGGATTTCGCACCAATTGCATCGCAGCATTGTCTACCAAAATATGCGTGAGTTCAACATCGGGATACTGGGGCGCAATCTCAATGGCAATATCACGCCAGAGCTGCATAGCTTCAAGCACGTTCATTTTATCTACCGAGCACAACTTCTTCCGGCGTTGCTGTGCGGTTTTAAAGCCAACATGAATAATGCGGGTGATTTGCGCTTCGGTATAGTGCATCGTATTAATACCAACACGCGTACCCTTCTCGCCTGTAATGCTGCGCGGTTCGCCAAAGTAAATATCGCCAGTAAGCTCGCGGATGATCATTAAATCAAGACCAGTCACAAGCTCTGCGCGCAGCGGCGAGGCATCAGCAAGCTCTGGCAGTACCACGGCTGGCCGCAAATTTGCAAAAAAATCGCACTCTTTACGCAAGCCTAAAATTGCTTTTTCTGGCCGCAATTCACGCGCCAAGGTATCGTATTGTGGCCCGCCGACGGAGCCGAACAACACGGCATCGGCACTCTTGGCTAGTGCCAATGTTGCGGGCGGTAGGGGGTGACCCGTGGCGTCATAGGCCGCACCGCCCACCAGCGCTGATTCAGTTTCAATTTTCAGTCCGTCGCTGCGCAATACGTCTAAAACACGTAGTGCCTGCGCCATAATTTCAGTGCCGATTCCATCACCGGCCATTACCGCTATTTTCATTTTTATCTTCTCTTTTTACAGGAAAATGCAAGCCAAATAGATACTACTTTAAAAGTGACTACCGCCCGAAGACCCAAGGTTCACGGGCTTCACGGGCTGATTCATAAGCGCGAATTTTATCCACGTGCTTTAAGGTCAAACCAATATCGTCCCAGCCATTTAGCAAGCATTGACGGCGATGGTCTTCAACTTCAAAGCTAAACTGTTCATGCCCCGGTACGCCCACTGTTTTCTGTTCTAAATCAATGGCTAACTTAAAGTTTGGCGTCGCTTTTTCGATCTCAAACAGACGCCCTATCTGCTCCTCCGAAAGTACAATGGGCAACATGCCGTTCTTAAAACAATTATTGAAAAAAATATCGGCAAAGCTTGGTGCCACCACCGCGCGAAACCCAAACTGTTGCAACGCCCACGGCGCATGTTCGCGCGACGATCCGCAGCCAAAATTCTTCCGTGCTAGCAAAATTGAAGCACCCTGATATTGCGGTAAATTAAGCACAAAATTTGGATTTAGCGGGCGTTTTGAATTATCCATTCCCGGCTCGCCATGATCCATATAACGCCATTCATCAAATAAGTTCGGCCCAAAGCCGCTGCGCTTAATTGATTTTAAAAATTGCTTAGGAATGATCGCGTCAGTATCTACGTTCGCCCTATCCATTGGCGCGACTAACCCAGTGTGCTGTCTAAAAATATCCATAGCTGCCTCTTAAAGAATTTGCCGAACGTCGGCAAAGCGACCAGCGATGGCGGCGGCGGCGGCCATCGCGGGGCTCAGCAAATGGGTACGCCCCCCTGCACCTTGGCGGCC
>JANMDR010000138.1:0-5824 GCA_031376425.1 Betaproteobacteria bacterium | reverse complement strand
GGTGGATGATATTGCTGATGGGAATGCACCATTAATACAAAAGCAGGTGGCGTTAAACCAATTGCTTGCAGAGCTATCTGCGCCTTTGCCAACACTTACAACTGTTCCTGCTGATAGTTTGGCGGTCTATTTGCGGCAAACAGTGCCGCGGTTTGAAACTGTTGCTGCACAGGATTTGGTGCAGGCATCGCTTCGTGATGCTGAAAATTGGCCGATTAAAAATGAGGCTGACTTACTGGATTTTTGCTATGGCGTTGCGGGTACTGTCGGGGTGATGATGTGCCCCGTGCTGGGCGTAAATTTGCCATCAGCGCGCAGTTACGCCGCTAATTTGGGTATTGCCATGCAATTAACCAATATTGCCCGCGATGTGCTGGAGGATGCAACAATGGGGCGCTACTATATCCCGCAAACGTGGTTGCAACCTGCTCTCGGAATGCATGCGTTTTTGCATGGTGATGATGCTGAAAATGCCCGTGCCCAAACTTTTCAGGCGGTGTTGCGCTTGATTAGTTTGGCCGATACCTACTACGTGCGTGCTGAACCGGGCTTTGGGTATATTCCGTGGCGTGCACGTTTTGCGATTTTTATTGCCGCCAGAGTTTATCGGGCAATTGGCGTAAAAATTGCGCGTAATCACGCCCACAACGGTGCCGTGTACTGGCAGGCGCGTACTGTTGTTTCACCTATTGGCAAGGCTATTGCTATATTGGATGCCTGCTGGCGCTTTAGCTGCAGTGTGGTGCAAACCAAGCTAAACTGAAGCAATGGCGGAAGAGCATTTTCATATCGTAATTATCGGCGCAGGGCTCGCAGGGTTAAGTCTCGCCTATCGGCTTTGTGCGCCGCAGTTTGCGCATTTACGCATCGCTATTGTTGATCCGCGCACTAGCTTTGGTGCCACGCATACATGGAGTTTTTGGCAGCAAACACCGCATCCCTTTATGGACTTGGTGCGCCCCAACCGACAGTGGTGCAGTCTTTGGGTGCAGGCTGCAGGTGTAATATCATGTCCGCATGATTTTTCTGCGGCACCTTACTGCAGCATTGAATCTACGCATTTTTATGCGAAGTGCTTGGATAAAATGGCTGGAAACTTAAGTATTAAGAGTTTTTACGGACATCGTGCGAATTCGGTTGCCAAGGTTGGCGAGAACAGTGCGACCGTTTCTCTTACGAATTTAATTAGCGGTGAATCTCAAAACTTGCACGCGAAGTTAGTGTTTGACTCGCGTCCTGCAGTTCTATCTGCAGCGGTGGGTAACAACGCGTGGATTCAAGCGTTTGCGGGCTGGGAGGTGGTTTGTGCAACTGCACCGTTTGCACCGATGATTGCGGCTCATGAAGCCGTGCTCATGGATTTTATGCCATCGATTATTGATGCGACAGGTAAAGCGATTCCCACCTTTATTTACTTGCTGCCAAGCTCACCAACACAGGCGTTAGTGCAGGCGACAGTATTTGTACCGCCAAACGCTACCGTACCGAGCGATATCACGCTACAGGCATTGGCAGTGGCCTATTTGCGTGCCAAGTTTGGGGATGCTGAAATAGCGTATCAATCGCCTGAGGTCGGACGCATTGTGATGGATGCGGCTATTGCACCCATGACGGTGTTGCAAACCATTACTAAAATTGGTTCTGCTGGTGGCTTTGTACGGGCGTCTACTGGGTACAGTTTTACGCGCACCCAACGTGCCTGCGATGCTTTGGGGATCGCGATCTTAAAGGCGCTTCCAATAAGTTCATTAAACGCTAAAACAGGTAGTTTGCCCATTAAAATGCGGTGGCAGTCTAATTTTGCACCATGGCTAGATGCCGTATTTTTAGAAGCCGTTGCCACGCAGGGCTTGGACGTAGGCCAACTCATGGTAAGGCTTTTCAATACCGTACGGCCGCTGCGATTGGTGCGTTTTTTGGATGGTAACGCCAGAACCAACGACGTTTTAGTCGTCATAGCGGCGTGCCCCAAATGGGTGTTTCTACGCAGTTTTTTTGTTTGTTTGGGGCGGTGGTTGCGTTCGCGGGGATCGCGTGACTACCATCATGCGGATCGGTAAGCGATGATGATTAGCGCCAACAACAAAACAGGATATTCCCAGCAAAAAATAGGTGGAACTAGCTTATTTATAAGGTTTTTACTTTTAGCTTTGGCGTGTGTTTTATTGCTTATTTTTAGCGCTCTTTCAGGTCGCCTAGCGTCGGACTCAACGGCACTTACTTACGGGTTGGTGCTCATCGTTATAGTCTTGGGCGTACCTCATGGCGCTTTGGATTTTACGAAAGCGCGGCGCACTTTAGGGGCTTTTGCATTACTGGTTTATGGTTGCGCCTACGTTGCAATTACTGTGGTGGCATTTTATTTATTACGCGCTTTCCCAGCCATTATGTTGCCATTGCTATTATTGATTGCGTCATGGCATTTTGGTGAGACCTATCGCCAAGTTTTTAATTATCAGACTACTGAAGAACCGTGCCTATACTGGTTACGTGCGGTAGCAATTGTTAGTGCATTTGCAGTGGGTGCGTTACCAGTGACGTTATCAATTTTGTTTTACCCAGAAGCGACGATGCGTTTGTTTGCGTCAATTGCTGGAAGCAATGCCGCAGTCATCTCTATGCGAATTTGGGAACTGGGGCAGTGGTTCTTTATCTTGTTTGTAATGCTTGCCCTTGTATTTGCAATCTGGCGGACGATGCGCGTCGGCAAGCAAGAATTTGCGGTTGGTGCAATAGACGGTGCTGAGATTATTGCGACTCTGTTTATTTTTACGTTCGCGCCACCCTTGCTGGCGTTCACCCTGTACTTTTGTTTTATTCATGCACCACGTCATACGGCGGTGGCACTGCAGTCGCTTACAGAGTCATTGACAAGAAAGTCTCAAACTAAAGGGCTATTACTGGAGGCATTGCTTATGAGCCTAGCTGCGGTCGCACTTATTTGGGGCTTATGGTTGTTGTTGCCACTGCAACCAACAGGCACCGCTGCATCACTAGATGCGGCTACGATATTGTTCTCAGGATTACTTTCAATCACGGTCGCCCATGCGGCGCATGACAATCTTTGCGTGTTATTGAAATAATCACTGTTTTTCAGATGCCGTTAGAACTGAAATTCGTCTGCTATAATCAATAGATATTAATAATTGTACTTGTGAAAGGGCTACGCCAATAAGCGTGGGTAAGTTAATGGTTATGGTACCGCCGACGCGATTCTCATTTTTAATTACATGCACATTTTTGTGCGGTAAACCCGTGCGCGCCTAGTTAATTTTATTTTTTTGATTTTTAATAAAGCGCAGCTGGTCTGCGCTTTTTTCATTTTGCTTCTGGAGATTTTCATGCTTTCGATTACCTTACCTGACAATTCTGTACGCCAATTTGATGGCCCCATCACCGTTGCTGCTGTAGCTTCCAGCATCGCGACAAGTCTAGGTAAAGCTGCACTTGCTGGGCGTGTGGATGGTAAATTAGTTGACACTAGTTATCTCATTACGCAGGATGCTAACCTCGGGATTGTGACCGATAAAGACGCCGATGGCTTAGAGGTAATTCGCCACTCCACTGCGCATTTGTTGGCTTATGCGGTAAAGGAGTTATTTCCCGATGCCCAAGTGACAATTGGCCCGGTCATTGAGCATGGCTTTTTTTATGACTTCTCTTATAAGCGGCCTTTTACCTTAGAAGATTTAGTTGTGATTGAGAAAAAAATGGCCGAACTTGCGAAAAAAGATGAGCAAGTGACCCGTCGCGTGTTACCGCGCGATGAAGCAGTGGCTTATTTTAAGGGCATTGGCGAGGCTTACAAGGCTGAGATTATTGAATCGATTCCGGCTGACCAAGATGTATCGTTGTATTCCGAAGGCGCATTTACCGACCTTTGCCGTGGCCCGCATGTGCCCTCAACTGGTAAGCTAAAAGTGTTCAAGCTGATGAAAATTGCCGGTGCTTATTGGCGCGGTGATAGCAAAAATGAAATGCTCACTCGTATTTATGGCACAGCGTGGACGAAAAAAGAGGATCAAGAAAATTATCTGCTAATGCTGGAAGAAGCCGAAAAGCGCGACCATCGTAAAATTGGTAAGCAGCTCGATTTATTTCATATGCAAGAAGAATCACCAGGCATGGTGTTTTGGCACCCCAAAGGCTGGGCTATTTGGCAGCAGGTAGAACAGTATATGCGCAAGGTCTATGAGGACAATGGTTATCAAGAAATTCGCTGTCCGATGATTCTTGACCGTTCGCTGTGGGAGCGGTCTGGCCATTGGGATAATTATAAGGAGGGGATGTTTTTTACTGAAAGTGAAAAACGCGACTACGCCATTAAGCCGATGAATTGCCCTGGGCATGTGCAGGTATTTAATTCTGGGCTGCGTTCTTATCGTGAGCTGCCGTTACGTTACGGCGAGTTTGGATCATGCCATCGCAATGAATCGTCCGGTGCTTTGCACGGCATCATGCGCGTACGCGGGTTTGTGCAAGACGACGGCCATATTTTTTGCACTGAAGACCAAATTCAGCAAGAGTGTCTTGATTTTACAAGGCTGCTGCAAAAAGTGTATGCCGATTTTGGCTTTACCGAAATTATTTATAAACTATCAACACGTCCGGCAAAGCGTATTGGTAGTGAAGAATCGTGGGATAAAGCTGAAAAGGCCTTGGCCGATGCGCTTAATGCCACAGGTGTGGAATGGCAAGAATTAAAAGGCGAGGGTGCTTTCTACGGGCCAAAAGTTGAATATTCGCTAAAAGACGCCATTGGGCGAGTGTGGCAATGCGGCACAATTCAGGTAGATGCAAACCTGCCAGAGCGTTTAGACGCAGAATATGTTGATAGCAATAGCAACCGCGTGCGACCAATTATGCTGCATCGGGCCATTGTGGGTTCGCTTGAACGATTTATTGGTATTTTGATTGAACAGCATGCCGGTGCCCTGCCAGTTTGGTTGGCACCGATTCAGGTGGTGGCAATGAATGTCACCGAAAAACAGGCTGAATATGTTGCTTCTGTGGCAAAAGCGCTTAAAAAAGAAGGGTTTAGAGTGCACGCAGATTTGCGTAATGAGAAGATTTCCTATAAAATCCGCGAGTTCAGTCTACAAAAAATCCCGTACCAATTAATTTTGGGCGATAAAGAAGTGGAAGCTGGGCAGGTGACTGCAAGAATTTCAGATCATAAGGGCGGTGGTGAAAACCTACCATCAATGAGCGTTGCCGAGTTTGCAGCGCGGTTGCGGTCTGAAATTGCAGCACGAAAATAATTTAGTTTTTTTGCTGGAGATGCCCGTAAATAGGACCTCTACAGCATAGTGTTTTAGTCACCGTAGACTAGTAGTTCTTAAGCAAGTTTACGGTAATCGAGTAATTTTTAAGGAGCATTTTCTATAGCTACGGAAAAAGAAGCGCGAATTAACGGTGAGATTACAGCCACCGAAGTTCGTTTGTTAGGCGTCGAAGGCGAGCAATTGGGTATTGTGAGTTTAGCGGAAGCTAATGCACAAGCAGAGGCAGCACAGCTAGATTTGGTGGAAATCGCACCAACAGCGAAGCCGCCCGTGTGTCGGATTATGGATTTCGGTAAGTTTAAATACCGTGAAGCCAAAAAAGCCCATGAAGCTAAGCTAAAACAAAAACAAATTCAGGTGAAGGAAATTAAATTCCGTCCTGGTACTGATGATGGTGATTACGACATCAAAGTACGCAATCTGAAGCGGTTTTTGGAAGAAGGCGACAAATGCAAAATTACGCTGCGTTTCCGTGGACGTGAAATGGCACACCAAGAAATTGGCGTTGCTTTGCTCAAGCGCGTTGAAGCCGATTTGAT
>JANMDR010000127.1:0-33695 GCA_031376425.1 Betaproteobacteria bacterium | reverse complement strand
GAAACAGGGCATACCGTTTTTACTCGCTGTGACCGGCTTGCCAACGCTATTCCCGAAATTGGTCGCGTCGCGTACGTACGCGGAACGGATGTTTCGCGTAGTTTTTTTACACCATAGACGCTGCCCGCGGTGCCACTGGCACGGCCACGGCCTGATCGTTTCTCGGTTTCGGCGGACGTCCAAATAGCCATATGCTCGGTGAGCAGTTGTGCAATATTTGCCATTTGACTTAACCCTGCGAGCTTGAGGAAAGCGCTTGGGCGAGTACCGTTTTTAACTGGTTGCGGAGCTGGCTAATATCTTGCTGCATGGTGTGATACTGGGCAATTAGGGCATCTGGGTCATGGGTGGTTTGGGCGGCCACATGGGGGTTTTTACAATCAAGGTTGTAATTACGGGCTTGCAAATCTGCCAAGCTTACTTTCCAGGCTTGGGTGGTTTCAACACGGGTTTTATAATTATTGGTGGCACTGCCCCACCAATTAGCCAGCGCTTCAAACTCATCAACCTTCATAGGTTTGGTTTTGTTGTAGGCTTTTACGCCCGTGGGCAGGGTTTGCTCATAAAACCAAATATTTTGCGTGGGTGTGCCTTTATTAAAAAATAGCAGATTGGTTTTAATGCCGGTGTAGGGTGCAAAAACGCTATTAGGCAAACGCACGATAGTGTGCAGATTACAGTCAAGCAGGAGCTTTTCTTTTATGCGGGTTTTAATGCCTTCGCCAAAAAAGAAACCATCGGGTAAAACCAGCGCGGCGCGGCCACCGGTTTTGAGTAGTTGCATAATGAGCACTAAAAATAAATCGGCAGTTTCGCGCGTGCGGAAGGCCGCAGGAAAGTTGGTTTCAATACCGTCTTCTTCCATACCACCGAAGGGGGGATTGGTGACGATCACATCCACCCGTTCTTGCGGTGTCCAGCTAATTAGGGGGCGTGCTAGGGTGTTGTCATGGCGAATATTGCTGGGTACATCAATACCGTGCAAAATCATATTGGTGGTGCAGAGCAAATGCGGCATGGGCTTTTTTTCAATGCCGTGAATGCTGTTTTGCAGTATGGTTTCGTCTTCTACCGTTTTTACATCTTGCTTGCGGACATGTTCAATGGTGCAGCTTAAAAAGCCGCCCGTGCCACAGGCGGGGTCCATCACTTTTTCGCCCAAACGGGGGTTCACCATGCGCACCATAAATTCAGTTACGGCGCGTGGAGTGTAGAACTCTCCCGCGTTGCCTGCGGCTTGTAGGTCACGCAATAGTTGCTCGTACATATCGCCAAACAGGTGGCGTTCTTGGGCTTTGTTGAAGTCCACACCCTCTTGAATTTTGTTAATCACTTGGCGGATAAGCTGGCCCGACTTCATGTAGTTATAGGCGTCTTCAAACACCGACCGGATGACGTAGGCGCGTTGGTCCTTGCCTTTGGCTTGAAGCTCTTGTAGGGCAGGAAAAAGTTCGCCATCAATGAACTGTTTTAGCGCGTCACCAGTCAAGCCTTCGGCATCAGCGGCCCAATTACGCCAGCGGAATTTTGCAGGCAAGGGGGATTTATAGTTGTCTTGCAGCAGTTCCCATTCGGCTTCGCGGTCATCAAATATTTTTAGGAATAGTAGCCAAACTAATTGGCTTAGGCGTTGCGCGTCGCCATCGACACCGACGTCTTTGCGCATAATGTCTTGGATGGATTTAATGGTGCTGGAAATGCTCATATTTTTTAGGCGTATAAATGTTGTTCAAGCTCTTTTAAGGCTTGAAGGTAGGCAGGCTTGCCGCCGAAGGCTGATATTAGTTCTGGGGCGCTGCCCATGCTTTTGAATGGGTCTAGGGTGAGTATTTTTATGTCTTCAATATGCTGGACGCCGGTATCAGCGTATTTGTCGAGCAGGCCTTCTAGCACTTGCCGCGCTTGCTCTCCGTATTTGGCAAAATAATTACGTTTTTTAACTTGTTCGGCGCGTTCTTTGCGGGTGAGCGGTGGTTGGTCAAAGGCGATGTGGCAGATTAAATCAAATGGGTCAAAATCTCTGCCAACTTCTTCGGCCAAGGCTTCTATCAATACACCGTGTTGTTCTAGTTCCAGCAATAACGCGGCTTTTTGGTCGGCTTTCGTCCATTTGCGTAAAAATTCATCAAGGGACGCGTAATCTTTTTGTACTTTGGTGCGGGTGTAGGCTCTGAGGGATTCAGTAATAAGATTGCCATCGGGGCCGTAATATTGCACGCGCTCGGATAGTACGGTGACTTCAACATCACCCACAACGTATCTTACACGTCTGGGGCGGTCTTCTTCATTGACTGGGGGTTCATTGATGATTTCTATGTCTGGTGCATCACCATCGTCGCCGTTTTCACCTTCGGGTGGCACCGGTGGTTGGTTAATATTAGGTTCAAATATCACCACAGGGTCGCCGTCAAATTCTGCGTCGGCAAAAAGCTCTGTGACTCTTTTAAAGTCCATGATGGTGAACCAGTATTTACCGTAATCTTCATTCACCCGCGTGCCACGCCCGATGATCTGCTTGAACTCGGTCATGGATCTTATACTTTGATCCAGCACGATTAATTTGCAGGTTTGTGCATCTACGCCGGTGGTCATCAATTTTGAGGTGGTGGCAATGACGGGATAGCGTTCTTCTGGATTGATAAAATTATCTAGCTCGGCTTTACCTTCGTTTTCATCCCCAGTAATTCGCATGATGTATTTACGGTTTTCTTTTACGCGATCTGGGTTTAAATTAACCAACGCTTGGCGCATACGCTCGGCATGGTTAATATCGTCGCAAAATACGATGGTTTTGGCGTAGGGGTCGGTTAGGGTTAGGTATTCGGTAATTTTTTGGGCGACGAGCTCGGTGCGCTTTTCCAGCACCAAGGTACGGTCCATATCAGTTAAATTGTAGAGGCGGTCTTCAATGAGTTGGCCGTGCTTATCCACCTGCCCTTCAGTTGGTCGCCAGCCTTGTAAATCCCTATCCATATCAATGCGCACCACTTTGTACGGCGCTAAGAACCCGTCTTCTATGCCCTGCCGTAGGCTGTAGCTATACACCGGCTCGCCAAAGTAGGTGCTGCTTGAAATGACCTTGGTTTCCTTTGGTGTGGCGGTTAGGCCGATGTGGGTGGCATTGGTAAAGTATTCGAGAACTTCACGCCAAGCAGAGTCTTCTGCGGCACTGCCGCGATGGCATTCATCGATGATAATTAGGTCAAAAAAATCGGGCGAGAATTGTCTGTAAATATTTCTTTCTTCTTCATTACCCGTTACCGCTTGATAAAGCGATAGATAAACTTCATAGCTTTTATCAATTTGGCGCTTGCTGATTTTCGTCATCGCCGCGCCAAAGGGTTTAAAGTCATTATTCTTGGTTTGATTAACTAAAATATTGCGATCTGCCAAAAACAAGATGCGCTTTTTAGTACCCGATTTCCACAGCCGCCAAATGATTTGAAATGCGGTGTAGGTTTTGCCCGTGCCAGTTGCCATTACCAATAAAATTCGCTGCTGCCCACGCGCTACGGCTTCAATGGCATTATTGATGGCGCTGGCTTGGTAATAGCGTGGTGAGCGACCGGTGCTATCATCGTAATAGGGCATTTCTACTGTGGCTTTAGCTTGCGCTGTAACAATGCCTTTCCATACGCAATACCGCTGCCACAAGGCTTCTGGCGACGGGAATTGATCAAGCGCAATTTCTTGCTCGGTGATGACGGCGTTACCAGTTCTATCGTGGTGTAGAAACGCATCGCCATTGGAGCTAAAAACAAATGGGATTTCTAGGGTTTCGGCATAGTTAAGCGCCTGCTGCATGCCTGCACCGATGCTGTAGGTGTTGTCCTTGGCTTCTATGATGGCAAGGGGAATATTTGATTTGTAGTAGAGAATGTAATCGGCGCGTTTTTGTTCACCACGACTATGCAGTTTGCCGCGCACGATAATTTTACCTTTGGTAAAACTAACTTCCTCTCGCACTTGCGTGTGAATATCCCAACCTGTTTGCTGGAGCGCTGGTGTGATAAATTTGGTGCAGATATCGCGTTCCGAGAACTTGGGGTTCAAAGTGTTTTTCCTGTGTTTGGCTTGCGAACGCGTGGTGCATTTTTTGAGGCGTAGATAGCCAAATTACTCGCTCTACTTGCCTATATAGGGTTGTAGCCACCCTTGTTTAAGGTGGCTACAAGGTATTTTTAGCGCATCTTCACTAGCAAATGCTAATTACTTCGGATCACAAGTAGCCGAAAGCAGCTTGCCTTCGCTTTGCATTTTCATTACGCCGCGCGGGGAGGTCATGTTGAGGTTCATGGTGTAGGCATCTTTGCCGTTGTGCTTTACCGTACCGTCGCCAGTGATGCCTTCTTTACAAACCATTTTCCAAGATATTTCGTTACCCGAAACTTTCATATCCGTGCGCTCGCAGCTACGTTGCGCCGATGGGCTGTGCTCGTCACTCCATTTATTTTTGCCAGCCACTATGCAATGGGTAAACACTTTAGCACCCATTTTTGCGGCCATTTCGGCGGGCATGCCGGGCATTTCAATTTTGGTTTTAGTTTCCCATTTTCCTGGAGGCATTTCTTGCGCCATAACAGACATGGTTGCACTCACCGTGAGTGTGGCAATTGCTATCGTTAAAATTCGCTTCATGGCTAACCTTGAATATTTATTAAGTGAAACCCTATTCTAATCGAAACGCTAGTTTTAAGTGTGCGCCTGAAAAACCGCGTTCAATCCCAAAAAATCTGCATTTGGTCGCATAATGCTGTGCTTAGCCCCTTTCTATAGAGAAAATAGTTTCTTGCATTTAAAATAAATTCATTTCCAGCTCATTATCGTCACTTCACTTTCCAAGGATTTCATCATGGTTTCTCGTCGTCGCAGCAATCCTGTGTTTCGTCCCGCGTTGTCGATTTTATTCGCTGCTATTTTGGCCGCTCCTGTCGCTGCGCTCGCGCAAGCCACGGTGGTGCCAGCACCTGCGGCGATGGTGCTTGAAAACGTACCGCCGGTGCCTTCTAGTGTTGCTGCGCAGGTGGCAAAATATAATGAATTCAAGCCTACCGCGTTTGCAAATTGGCACCCCACAAAGCCAGAAATGTTGATCTCGCGGCGGCATAAAAATACGCCCCAGGTTTATCGGCTTGCCAAGCCGGGCGGCGCTTTGGAGCTATTAACCGACTATCCAGAACCAGTGCGTTCGGCAAGCTATGAGCCTAAAGCTGGGAAATATTATGTGTTTGGTAAAGACACTGGCGGCAATGAAGTGTTTCGCGGCTATCGCCGTGATATCGCCGGTGGCGATGCCGTGCCAATCACGCCCGATGGCGAGCGGGTACAGGCAGTCGACTGGTCTAAGCGCGGTAAACAAATCGTTTACGCTACGGTGCCGGTAAATCGCCAAGGATCGAACGACAAGATCAACACTACATTATCTGTTGTGGATCCACTGAAGCCAGATGCACCGCGCAAGCTTGCTGAGCTTGCCGGTGGCGGTTGGTTCGGTTTTAATTTTTCATCTGATGACAAGCAACTTATTTATGTGGAATATATTTCCGCCAATGAAAGCTATTTGTGGGTAATGGATGTGGCGACGGGTAAATCGCGCCGCCTGACTGAAAAGAATAGCCAGAGCGGCAGTGGCACGGTGTCGTATGGTGGTGGGTCTTTTAGCAAAGATGGTAAAGGTATTTATACCGTGACTGATTTAGGTAGCGAATTTCAGCGCCTCAATTACATTGATATCGCCAGTGGCAAACACACGGTATTAACTGGCGATATTAACTGGGATATTAATGGCGTGGCCTTGGCTGATGATGGCAAGACCATCGCCTTTGTAGCCAATGAGGATGGCAATAATGTGTTGCGACTCATGCGCACTTCTGACCATAAACTATTGCCTTCGCCAAAATTGCCGCTAGGCACCATTGGTGGCGTGAGCTGGCATAAAGACAGTACTAATCTGGCGCTCTCGGTGACATCAGCCACCAGTCCGTCAGAGGTCTATTCGGTGAACATGAAAACCAACGAAGTTACGCGTTGGACCACGCACGAAACGATGGCTGTGGATGCGACTAAATTTGTGGAACCAGAATTGGTGCGCTGGAAATCGTTTGATAACCGTATGATTTCAGGTTTTGTGTATCGCGCACCGGCAACTAAATTTAGCGGTAAACGGCCAGTACTCATCAATATTCACGGTGGACCCGAAGCGCAATTTCAGCCGGGCTTTCTGGGGCGCAGCAACTACCTGACTAACGAGATGGGTATCACCACGATTTACCCCAACGTGCGTGGCTCATCGGGTTACGGCAAATCGTTCTTGGCTTTAGATAACGGTAAATTGCGTGAAGATTCAGTAAAGGATATTGGCGCATTATTTGATTGGATTGCAGCACAACCTGATATGGATGCAACGCGCATTGCGGTATCGGGCGGCAGCTACGGTGGCTATATGGCGCTGGCTGTTTCAACCAATTACGCTGATCGTATTGCTGCGGCTATTGATGTAGTGGGTATTTCTAGTTTCGTTACCTTCCTTGAAAAAACCGAGAGCTATCGCCGTGATTTACGCCGCGTAGAATATGGTGATGAACGCGACCCTGAAATGCGCAAGTTTCAAGAATCTATCGCGCCACTCAACAACGCCGCAAAAATTAAAAAGCCACTGTTTGTAATACAAGGAAAAAACGACCCACGCGTACCCTATCAAGAAGCTGATCAGATCGTTGCAACCGTTAAAAAGAACGGCACGCCGGTTTGGTATATGACTGCCAATGACGAAGGTCATGGCTTTGGTAAAAAGATTAATTCCGACTATCAGTTTTATTCCACCATCGGGTTTTTAGAAAAATATTTGCTGAGCACTAAGTAATACAACAATTTCGTCGTTCCCGCGCAGGCGGGAATCCAGTGTCGTCCGAAAAAGTCGCTGGGTTCCCGCCTGCGCGGGAATGACGAAATTTCGAGATTTACAATAATAACTATCGTTTTGATATAGAAATAGAATTAAATATCTCGCATCACACCAATTAATCATTAAATCAAAGGAAAAAAATAATGTTTAGTCACGTCATGATCGGTGCTAATGATGTCGCCGCTGCTAAAAAATTTTACGATGCCACCTTAGGCGTGCTTGGAATCCCACCGGGAAAAATGGACGATAAGGGTCGGGTTTTTTACCGGACCCCAACGGGGCTTTTAGGCATTACCAAACCAATCAATGGTCAAGCGGCCTGTGGCGCTAACGGCGGCACCATCGGTTTTGCCGTTGAAAGCCCAGAACTAGGCGATGCATGGCATGCAGCAGGCGTTGCCAACGGCGGCACCGCCTGCGAAGACCCACCGGGGATGCGTGAAGGTCCCGTAGGGCAAATTTACCTTGCCTACCTACGTGACCCTAGCGATAACAAAATATGCGTATTAAAGCGTATGTATTAAGGGCTACGCATTTTGAATGACGGGGGGGCATGTCACGCCTAGGCGGGCACGGCATGCCGTGCCCCTACGGTAGTTTCACTCCGTTGTTGGTATAGAGGATCACCGCCGCTGTTGTGCGATGTCGATCACAACATGCGTGTGCTTGTGCCAACACAACGAGGGCGTATGCAATACGCCCCAACAGAGGTAACGAACTCCGGTATCGGCATATCGGATCACCGCGTTGTTTGGGTGCATTGCCTGCGCCTCAACGGTGAAAATATGAGGGCCTTACATGCGCTCCGGTAATACCCCCAAACCGCTCCAACGCAATGCCGATCATAAAATAAGTGCGTTACCACACACTCACTCATAAAATAGTGTCTTAAGTTTTTCGCCCTCTATGCAATCCGTATGAACTAGCGCACAATACTTGCTCGCAAGTTACAATTTAGAAAAGATCAGAAAAGTAACCCCGCTCTAGTCGCACTGCTGCAATGCTACTGAATTCACTCAGCTACTACACCAAATAAAAAAGGGAGCACCCATGAAAGTGATCAAGGCAATCTTGTCTGCTGGCGCGTTGGCGTTGGCGGCGTTTTTACCGGTAAGCGTATTTGCGCAGGCCGCACCACAGTCGTGTATCGACAGTAACGCCAAGGCGCATGCGGAGGTATTGGCGGCGTTTCAGAAGGCTTCGCAGTTGCCCATGCTTTCGCCGCCGTTGCGCACGCAGGAGGCATTTGATCGCGCGGTGAATTGGCTCAGCGCAGCAATTTATCAGCATACTTTGGCGCGGCGCACGGCCAATTTAACGGCGGCGCAATGCACGTATATGACTGGTTATATTGAGAACGTGCGGACATTGGTGAACGATTTGGGTGCGGGTAAGTTTATTAGTGTGATGACCACTGCGGGTAACACACCGCCGCCTTCTTCTTTGCCACCCGCCGTCACCCAGACGGAGGACCCGCGGCTTATCGCGAGCCGCGAGCGCTATGTTTTAATTAGTGCTGAAGTTGAAAAGGCGATGGCATCAGCGCGGGCGGCGGGCAAGGTTGTGCCCTATGACGAAACGGAATTTGCCGCCATGAAAAAGAAGCTGTCTGATCGGGTGGTTGCCACTGCTAAGGCCAAGGGTGCGCTGGATGCCGTAGATTACGATAGTTTCAATTTAGAGTTAGGCGCTATCGGCTCCTTTGCCTATTTGGTGCAATACAAAACGCGGACAGCAGATGCCAGTGGACTTGACCCTGAATACTATGCCTATAAATATGCTGATGTGCGTCAGGCGCTGGGCACGGACGCACAAAAGATCAACCATCATTGGGTCACATATGGGCAGAAATATGCACGCTGGCCTAATCTGCAAACAGAAAATTTAAACGCACCAGCAGCACGATCTAGCAATGGCTTAAACATCATGCGGCTGGGCGATACCTTGCGTTCTGGCGAGTATATGCGTTCTGCCAATGGTGCTTTTGTTTTGGTGATGCAGCCGGATGCCAACCTGTGCATTCACCAAACCGGCAACCCTGCTACCATCAGTGGTGATAACCGTCGCTGGTGTTTGAACAAACGTTCTTTTGAAGTGGGCGCACAGTATAAATATTACATGCGCGTTCAAGCCGACGGCCATCTGTGCATCTATCGCGGCAGCTCACAGGCCGATCAAGGACAGGGCATTAACTGCGCACCTTACGGCGCTGGCGGCCCCGTGGGACGCTACTTTTTAGCGCTGCAAGACGATGGCAATCTAGCCATCTATAAAGGCGGTGGCCCGGCAGATAATCGCGGCTATATTTGGGATCGCATCACCACCACACCATCAAGCGGCTTTAACTTCCTAGCCGCTGTTGAAGACGTTGCCCATACCGTCGCCGACACCACCGTGTACGCCGCCAACAGCTTGGCTAATGAAGTGGTCAAGGCCGCCAACACTATCGGCAAAAACGCCGTCATCGTCGCTGGCTCCGCCTATACCTGGGCCAAAGAAGAAGGGCCGGTATTTTTAGCGGGTGCACAATCGGCGCTAAAAACGGTACAGGACAGCAGCAAAAAAGTGCTCAATACCGTAGGCGAACGCACGCTTGATGCAGGGGTGACTATTGGCAACACCATCTCCACCGGTGCCCAAGGCGCTACCCGTGAGCTACTCATCAACGGTAGGGTGGTGGGTAGGGTGCTAGAGCAAGGCGGTAAGATCGTGGCCACGCAAGTAGTAGCGGCGTCCGACGCGCTCGATTTTGCGGTAGCCACCTATGTGCCCGGCGGCAAATATATCGTTGAAGGCAAAGACATCGTTGGCCGCGAAATTATTCACCAAGGAGAAGTGGTGGGTAGAGAGATCATTAAAGCGGGCGTCATCGTTGGCCATGCAGTCGTGCAGGGTGCGGAATTTATCGTTGAAGCTGGTAAGTTTATATTCGACGCCATCGGCCACTGTAGCTCACTGGCTAAAATGATCCCGGGTGCCACCGCTAATTTAACGCCAGCACGCGAATTAAACGACGGGCTGGCCTGTGGCGGCCAAGTGCTGGCAGGCTTCATGTGCGAGTTGCCCAAGGTATTCACCCAACTGAAAGCCATACCTGCCGTAGCGCAAACCATGGCCGAACAATCCGTCACAGCAGAATGCGCGCCCTCATTTGCCTACGTCCCATTTTTTCCGACGGCACCCTTGGTATGTGGCTTAGGCAAAACACTCGTAGATGAAGGTAAAAAAGCGGTAATGTGCGTGATCGCCGCAGAACGCAAAGGGCTCTTCGCCCAAGCGTTCAGCGGCTCTGGCAACAGTAGCGGCCCCGCCTTCCCATCCGAAGAAGCCTGTGTAGCCATTGGCAAAGTATCCTACCTAATCGCCGAAACGGTAATCACCAAAAGAGTAGGTTCGTCCATCAAAGCTCTAAAAGCCGCAGGCAAACTCACCACCGGCGCAAAAGTAGCCGAACAATTTCTCGCCGTAAAAGGGCTGGTTGACAACGTCGCCCTATTTAATACTCTCACCAACACGCTCAACACCACGCCGGAATGTAACCAACCTTAAGGGGTGGTGGTGTTTTAGCATGGGGACCCGCCGCAGCGATTGCGGCGGGGTGTTGGTGGATGCGGGGGGGGGGTGACTCACACTCCAATTTCTCACCGTGGAGCCGTTGTGGGGGTTATGCGGCTTTTGCGGCTATCAGCGCTTGCGCTACCTCGGCGAACCCTGCCCCACCGCGCCCACCCGTGATGTAGGCGGGTGCATGGGGTAACAAATGCAGCATATCGGCGACGTTAGCCACCCCGATTGAATTGGGGAAAAATTGAAACATGGGCGCATCATTGGGCGAATCACCAATAAATATGCAGTTTTCGCGCTCCGCGTTCAAATCAAACTGTAGCACCTGCCGTGCAAATAGAGCGCAGGTGCTTAGTTTGTCATAATCACCAAACCAGCCATTGACGTGGATGGAACTAATTTTGGATTGCAACCCTGCTGCAACCATGATGGCGCGAATCTGTGTAACCGCTGCTTCATGCAAGCGCGGTACATCTTCGCAAAAATCGATGGCGATATCGGCTTCGCGATAGGCTTGGTCTGACGCCAAGGCGCAGCCGGGTACTTCGCGCATAATTTGTTGTGCTATTGCGGCCAGTCGTGCGCGGCGGGTTTGCCGTGTCGCGCTATCGCTTAAAAAATACTGCACGCATTTTTTAGCTTTTTCATCAAAGTAAAAGTAAAACGCGCCGTTTTCCCCCACTACCCCATCAACCGGCCACATACGGGCGATGTGGTCACACCAGCCTGCGGGACGACCGGTAATGGCCGCCGTGACGAAGCCGTGGCGTTTAAGGGCTTCTAATGCAGCGTAAGCGTGTGCGGTGAGCTTACCCTCGGTGGTTAGGGTATCGTCGATATCAAAAAATACGGTGTGTATTTTTTTTAGAGTGGCGATGGGTAGGGCTGCTTGGGTGCGCATGTAATTTGCTGGCACTAAGCGTGTTCTAAGCTGAAATGAGTGTAGGCATAATTGTAGCCACACGCTGCTCGATGAATGCCGCCGCTTGATCGCGGGTGGCGGTGTCCATGTGCAAACCACATTTGGTGCGTCGCCACAAAATATCTTCTGGCGTGCGCGCCCATTCTTGACGGATTAAAAAATCAATCTCACGTTCGCACAGCAAATTATGCCCATGCCCAAACTTGGTACCAATATCATTAAAACTATTAACACCATCCAACAGCAAACTCACGCGGGACCCGTGGCGGGTACAAAGCATCGCCACAAAATCACCGGGAAGGCCTAAATATCGGGCTTGCATGGCCTTTACGTGGGCACTCAAACTAGCGATATCGCCGCCGGGCAACGCAGCATTGTGAGTCCATGCGGGTTTCATGTTTGGAAAAAACGGGGCTAAATCCGCTAGCGCATGTTCAGCCAAACGTCGATAGGTGGTAATTTTACCGCCATAGATAGAAAGTAAGGGCAACGCGTTATTATGGGCATCAAGCTTCAACACATAGTCACGGGTAATTTCCGATGGATTATCGCTACCATCATCAAACAAGGGGCGCACCCCCGCATAGCTGGAAAGGATGTCATGCGTAGTCACGGGCTTAGCCAAATAACGATTGACGGCAGTGAGTAAATATTGCGTTTCCGCTTCGGTAATTTCTTTACCGTCCGCCACGGTTTTTATAGCAAGGTCCGTGGTGCCGATTAGGCTAAATTCATTACGATAGGGAATAATAAATACCACCCGCGCATCATCGTTTTGCAAAATATACGCATGCGGCTGCGTGTGCACGCGGGGCACGATGATGTGGCTGCCTTTTACGAGCTTTACCGCAGCTCGCGCGATGGTTTTTTGATCCGCCTCGCCCAATGATTCTTTGAGCCATTGCGCCACCCAAGGCCCTGCGGCATTGACGATACCGCGTGCGTGAATAGTCGTGTTGGCACCATCAAAGCCGTTTGATTGCAGCTTGAGCTGCCATACTTTTTCATCACCCTGATCTAGGCCCTTACTTACACGACTGGCAGCTACACATTGGCTACGCGTAAACACTTTGGCACCATTTATTTGTGCACCCAAGGCATTCAAAATAGTCAGGCGCGAATCATCCACCTGCGCATCAGAATACACAAAACCGCGACTGTAATCAGGCTTTAATGCCACGCTGTATTGCGGATGCGGAAAGCGCAGACCACGCGACTTTGGCAATGTCGTGCGCCCCCCCAAACTATCGTACATCCATAGCCCAATACGCACCATCCACGCGGGCCGCATACCCCGATCATGCGGTAGCACAAATTCCAACGGCGCAATTAAATGTGGGGCGTTGCGCAGTAATACTTCACGCTCTTGTAGCGCTTCACGCACAAGGCGAAATTCATATTGTTCAAGGTAACGTAAACCGCCATGTATAAGCTTTGAGCTCCACGAGCTGGTGGCACCCGCCAAGTCTTGCTGTTCAATCAACGCAACTTTTAGCCCGCGCCCTGCTGCGTCACGCGCAATACCGCAGCCGTTAATGCCGCCGCCAATAATTGCTAAATCAAATATTTCAGCCATGTTGAAATTTATCCAGCCATAACAGGGCAAACGCGGTTTTGGTATCAAGAATTTTACCTGCGCCCACCATTGCCACCGCTTCTTTTAGCGACATCGGAAAACAAGTCAAAAACTCACCTTCATCGAGTTCACGCCCGACAAAGGTCAGATTACGCGCCACATATAATTCGATGGTTTCATTAGAATAACCGATTCCGGGATGTAGGGTGGTCGCGTGTTGCCAATCTGTGGCGGTATATCCTGCTTCCTCACGCAGCTCGCGTTTCGCCGTGGCGAGCGGTGCTTCACCAGCGTCAATCTTACCGGCGGGTAACTCAATATAATGCTGCCCCTTTGGGTGCCGATATTGGTATTCAAACAGGAGTGTTTCGCTATCGATAAAGGGCGCTATTAAGGCTGCCCCCGGGTGCAATATATATTCGCGTGAGGCTTCTCTACCATCAGGCAGGCGCACCACATCACGCTGCACCCGCACGAGCTTACCGGTAAGTAAACGCTCCGAACTTAGGGTATGTTCGGTGTAATCAATGCCAGCGGTGGCCTCGGAAAACGACCTTGGCACTGTATTGTTTAGTACCGGCTTAGTGTGATTTTCCATCATCGCGGCACCCTGAATTTATTATTACATTTTTATAGAGTACGATTTATCGCCATCATACAAGCACTCAGCAGGGCACCGGGGAACAAGCCAAACCCTAAAATTGCCAGTGAATTCACGCTCAACATCACATGCATGCCGCTGCTCGCCTCAATAGGGTGATTGTCCGTTGGTTCATCAAAGTACATTAGCTTGATGACGCGTAGGTAGTAAAACGCGCCGATGACACTCATCACCACGGCAAATACCACTACCCATAAAAACCCAGCTTTAAGTGCTGCTTCAAGCACTGCTAACTTCGCAAAGAAGCCTGCTGATAGCGGTATTCCAGCTAAGGACACGGCCACGATGAGCATCAAAAACGCCACCCAAGGTGAACGCTTATTTAAGCCTTTAAGATCTGCTAATTCGTCGGCCTCAAATCCGGCGCGGCTCAATAGTAAAATCACGCCGAACGATGCCAGCGCGGTAATCGCGTAGGTAATTACATAAAACATGCCCGCCGCATAACCTTCGCGTGACGCCGCCAAGACCCCGAGCAATAAAAATCCCATATGCGAAATGGTGGAATAAGCCAACATGCGTTTTAAGTTGGTTTGGGAAATAGCAACAAGGTTACCAAGGCCAATAGAGAGCACGGCTAAAATGACTAGCATGCCCTGCCAATCGCCAGAAGCACCACCTAAGCCATCCGCAACAATGCGCATCAGAAAACCGAAAGCCGCGATTTTAGGGGCGGAACCGATGAATAAGGTAATGGGCGTGGGCGCACCATGATAGACGTCTGGAACCCACATATGAAAGGGCACTACGCCTAATTTAAACGCTAAACCGGCAATAATAAACACCACACCAAAACTCACTAGCGGGTCTTTAGCTTGGCTAAAGGCAATCGTTTTGCCAATCTGGCTGATATCAAGAGAGCCGCCGGTAGCACCGTAGATCATTGACATACCGTAGAGCAGTAAGCCTGATGCCAATGCGCCCAAAATAAAATATTTCATCGCCGCTTCAGTTGAGACCGCACTATCGCGATTGATGGCTACGAGGGCGTAACTAGAAAGTGCCAGCAGTTCCAGCCCTAAGTACAAGGGTACGAAATTATTGGCTGATACCATTAGCATCATGCCAAGGGTAGCAAACAAGAGCAGCGCCACGAATTCTGTACTAAAAATCCCGCGTGCGACCATATAGGCACGGCTGTAAATCAACACCACGGCCATCGCCATGAGCATGCTTACTTTTAGCAGGGTAGACATACCATCCACCACAAACATATTACTAAAGGCATACTGCGGGCCTAATTGCTTAGCAGCCAGCATTACACCTGCACTTTGCGGTTGATTACCAGTAACAACCAACACCGCTGTAATCGCAAAGATAACAACACCGGCAAGCGTTAAGCGCGCATCACGGCCAGCAGCAGGCATAAATAAATCACCCACCAGCAGCACGCAACTTGCAGCTAATAAAAATATTTCTGGGTATGCTAACCCTGCATTTAACGAAGCGAATGTCATGATTAGTTTAGCTTTCCAATTTGTACATGTGTCACTAATGCTTCTACTGTTTTATGCATTACGGTAGCCATAGGATCGGGATAGACACCCATTGCCAGTACGGCAATCGCCAGCACCAGCAACATGGTCATTTCGCGTCCGTTAATATCCGTTAGACCACGCACATCATCGTTAGCAATATCGCCAAATATAACGCGCTTAACCATCCACAAGGAATACGCGGCACCTAAAATTAAGGTGGTGGCTGCGGCAAATGCAATCCAGAAATTCACGCGAATGGCACCCATAATAACGATGAACTCACCGACGAATCCGGATGTGCCGGGAAGACCGGAGTTTGCCATCGCAAAAAACACGGCAAAAAATGCGAACTTAGGCATGGTGTTAATGACGCCACCGTAGGCGGATATTTCCCGCGAATGCACGCGGTCATAAAGCACGCCAATGCACAAGAACATCGCGGCTGAAATAAAGCCGTGCGATATCATTTGCAACAGCGCACCTTCCCAGCCCTGCGCGTTAAACAGGAAAAAGCCTAAGGTCACAAAGCCCATATGCGAAATGGAAGAATACGCCACCAATTTCTTCATATCACTTTGTGCCAGCGCCACAAAACCGATATAGACCACGGCGATGAGCGATAAGGTAATCATGAAAGTCTGCAAGGCTACTGCAGCGTCTGGCGTAATGGACATATTGAAACGCAGAAAACCATATGCGCCAATTTTCAGGGTGATTGCCGCCAGCACGACTGAACCACCTGTTGGTGCCTCAACGTGTGCATCAGGCAGCCAAGTATGCACTGGCCACATCGGTACTTTTACCGCAAAGGAGGCGAAGAACGCAAAGAACAAGAGAATTTGCACGTCTTTAGCGATAAACACACGTTTATAGTCAGCAAGGTCAAAACTACCGTTGGTGATGTTGTATAAATAAATAATGGCCGCCAACATCAACAGCGAGCCAAGCAGGGTATACAGGAAAAACTTTACAGCTGCGTACACACGATTAGGGCCGCCCCAAATACCGATGATTAGGAACATCGGAATCAACATCGCCTCAAAAAACACATAGAATAAAATCGCATCAGTCGCTGCGAACACGCCATTGATAAGGCCAGACATAATGAGGAAAGCGGCCAAATATTGCGAGGTTTTAGTCTGAATCACCTGCCATGCGGCGATGATAACGAGCACCGTCGTAAAGCTATTGAGCAAAATAAACAGCATGGAAATACCGTCCACGCCTAAAGCGTAATACACATTAAACCGTGCTACCCACTCAATACGCTCGACAAATTGCATCGCTGCCGTGGCATTGTCAAAGCGCATCCACAACGGTAGCGTTACCAACAATGACGCAATGCTGCCCACCAACGCCACTACGCGTGCCATATTCTTTTGGCTATCGCGGTGCATAAATAGCACCAAAATCCCAAAGACGATGGGTAACCAAATGCTGTAGCTAAGTAATTGATTGCTGCTGATCATGTTTTTGTTCGCATCTTTTTGTTCATTCTAAAACTTACTGGGGAAAGCGGTCTGTAGCAAAATAAGGCTAAAAATGGGGCTTCAGGGAGTCGAACCTTGATTAGAAAGGCCGTAGCTTAAAAAATAGAATACTGAGTAATGCAAACACGCCAATAATCATCGTGAACGCATAGGTATACACATAGCCAGACTGCACGCGTCGTGCCACACCGGAGAACCAGCCAATTACTTTTGCTGTGCCGTTCACAAAAAAACCGTCAATAATGGTTTTATCGCCGATGTTCCAGAGCACCTTACCCAGCTTCAATGCGCCACTCGCAAACACCACTTCATTGAATTTATCGAGGTAATATTTGTTATCGAGCAAGGTATAAATAAAGCTGAATTTCTCTTTCAGGATTGCTGGAATATCAGGACGCTTTAAATAGAAGAATGCCGCTAAGCCCACGCCACTGGCCGCCAATAAAAACGGCAAGGTCGTAAAACCATGTAGCGCCATCGCGAACGAAGTTGTAAAGTGATCGCGGAAGTGCGCCATAGAATCATGCACTGGCAGTACCTTGATGGCATCCGCAAAGTAACTACCTACTACCAGTGGCTTAATGGTGAGGTAACCAATTACGGCAGATGGAATTGCTAGCAACACTAACGGTACAGTAACCACCCAAGGGCTCTCATGCGGATTAGCCTGATGACCATGATGGCCGTGATCGTCATGGCCATGATGGGCATCAGGATTTTGATCAAAGCGCTCTTTGCCGTGGAACACCATAAAATACATACGGAAGGAATAGAATGCCGTCACAAACACACCGGCTATCACCGCAAAATAGGCGAAGCCAGAACCAGGAATAGTGCTGGCGTGCACGGCATCAATAATCGAGTCTTTAGAATAGAAGCCTGACAAAAACGGGGTACCAATCAGCGCTAATGAGCCTATCAGCGAGGTAATCCACGTTACCTTCATATACTTGCGCAAGCCGCCCATATAGCGCATATCTTGGTTGTGATGGCAGCCCATGATGACCGAGCCAGCACCTAAGAACAACAAGGCTTTAAAGAAGGCGTGTGTCATTAAGTGGAACATGGCTACCGAGTATGCCGACGCACCCAATGCCACCGTCATATAACCTAATTGCGATAAGGTGGAATAGGCCACGACGCGCTTAATATCGGTTTGAATAATGCCCAAGAAGCCCATAAATAGGGCGGTAATGGCACCTATCACCAAAATAAATGAGAGCGCTGTGGTACTTAATTCAAACACGGGCGACATGCGGGCGACCATAAAAATGCCAGCCGTTACCATGGTTGCCGCGTGAATTAATGCCGAAATCGGTGTTGGGCCTTCCATTGAGTCTGGCAGCCAAACGTGTAGCGGAAACTGCGCCGATTTACCCATAGCACCAATAAATAAACAGATACAAATTGCGGTGATAAGCGGCCAGCCAACTACCGGTAGCAAAATACTAGTAGCGCTTGGTGCCAGACGGAACAAGGCTGCGTAGTCCAAGGTGCCAAAATAGGTATAAATCAAGCCGATACCAAGTAAGAAACCAAAATCTCCCACGCGATTGACAAGGAAAGCTTTGAGATTGGCATAAATAGCCGTTGGCCGCTTGTACCAAAAACCAATGAGCAAATAAGATACCAAGCCCACCGCTTCCCAGCCAAAGAACAACTGCAAGAAATTATTAGACATCACCAGCATCAGCATAGCGAAAGTGAAAAGCGAAATATAGGCAAAGAAGCGCGTATAGCCTTCATCTTCGTGCATATAACCGATGGTGTACACATGCACCATCAGGGATACGAAGGTCACCACTAACATCATCGTGGTAGTAAGCGAATCAATCAGAAATCCAATTTCCAGACGAATATTGCCGGAAACCAGCCAAGTATAAATTGAGCCGTTAAAGCTCTTACCCGCTTGCACATCTTGAAAGATGAATACCGAAAGCAAGAATGCCGCCGCCACGCCTAAAATCGTCACGCTGTGGGCAAAGGTGCGGCCAAATCGGCCGAAGAAGCCCGCCAATATTGCGCCAGCAAGGGGCAACAACGGTACGGCTATCAGTGCGAGTTTATTTTCTATCATGTTCAATACGGTGCGCTTCTAAAATTAATTCGGGTCTGCATGAAATTGATGTGTCGCTAAATTAGCCCTTTAGGGTACTAATATCGTCAACATTGATAGTGCGTAAATTACGGAACAACACCACTAAAATAGCTAGACCGATAGCGGATTCGGCAGCCGCTACAGTCAAGATAAAGAACACAAATACCTGACCATCTAAATTATTTAAGTAATGCGAAAACGCGATGAAATTCATATTCACCGCGAGCAACATCAACTCGATAGCCATGAGCAAAACAATAATGTTTTTACGATTTAAAAAGATGCCCGCAATGGATATCGAAAACAAGATGGCGGAGAGCACGAGGTAATGCGATAGGGTAATCATGCTTTTTTCTCCTCGCCTGTTGTTGGGGCAGTTACTGCTGGTGCTGTGACTAACTCTGCCGCTACTGGTGTTTCTTTGACTGCATCCATTTTAATAATTTTCAGACGATCACCGCTTTTCACCCGTACTTGATCACCAACAATTTGCGATTTTGCCTCGCGCTTTGCCCGCAATGTCAGGGCAATAGCAGCAACGATAGCAACAAGCAAAATAACGGCAGCGAGTTCAAACGGCAATAAATACTTGGTATACAGCACTCTGCCTAATTCTTTGGTATTAGATAAATTTGCTGCGTTGGCAACGGCCTTTGCCGAGGTAATCATCGTCGTCGCACCCATTTGCTTGCTGGTGAGTAACAAGGCCATCTGCACCACCATGGCAATTGCCACAGTAGCGGCAAGGGGCATGTATTTCCAAAAACCCTCACGCAGTTTCGCAAAGTTGATGTCCAGCATCATCACCACAAACAAAAACAACACCATCACGGCACCAACATAAACCAATACCAAGGTAATGGCCAAGAATTCTGCAAATAACAGCAACCATAAGGCCGAGGCTGAGAAAAATGCCAACACGAGCAACAACACCGAATGTACGGCATTGCGCATGGTGATCACGCCAAGCGCTGAAGCGATCAGCGCAAAAGCGAATACATAAAATGAAAGAGCTTGAATTGTCATGTTTTAATCAGCTTGAATAATTCTATTTGTTGCAAAAACGTAATGTAGGTTGGGGTATTACTCAACAGTATGGGCTTAGCGAAACTTTGCATCTTCAGCACGACGGGAGGCAATTTCCGCTTCGTATTTATCGCCAATAGCTAACAACATCGGTTTTGTATAATACAAATCACCACGTTTCTCGCCGTGGTATTCCAGCAAATGCGTTTCCACAATCGAGTCTACCGGGCAAGATTCTTCGCAAAAACCGCAAAAAATACACTTGGTTAAATCAATATCGTAACGCGAGGTACGCCGTGAACCGTCATCCCGCTCAACCGATTCAATCGTAATCGCCAATGCGGGACAAACCGCTTCACACAGCTTACAGGCGATACAACGTTCTTCACCATTTGGATAGCGACGCAATGCATGAAGACCCCTAAATCTGGGGCTTTGCGGGGTTTTTTCTTCAGGAAATTGCACGGTAATTTTGCGCGCAAAAAGCTGACGGCCGGTAAGCCGCAACCCTTGAAGTAACTCGCCCAACAATAAGCTGGACGCAAATTCTTTAGCTCTAGCTAACATGGTTAACCTAATTTATTTAAACCACCAACTGAATGGCGCGATACTGCGAATTGGATCCATCATCATGACACCCACCACCACAATCCAAACAATGGTGATCGGAATAAATATCTTCCAACCCAAACGCATAATTTGATCATAGCGATAACGTGGGAATGAAGCGCGAATCCACAAGAACATGAACATCAACACCGAAAATTTGATCACAAACCAATGCGGCCCCGCAGCACCTAATACGGCGATACTGCTCGGGAATGGTGATAACCAACCACCTAAGAATAAAAGGCATGACAACACTGCCACTAAGGCCATATTGGCGTATTCAGCCAAGAAAAATAATGACCATGTCATGCCGGAATACTCAACCAGCGGACCCGCCACAATTTCTGATTCACCTTCGGCTACGTCAAACGGATGGCGATTGGTTTCGGCCACACCCGCAATAAAATGAATAATGAATAGGGGGAATAAGGGCAAAAAGAACCATTCCAACATGCCATATGCGCCCTCTTGTTTCCGCACAATTTCTGTGAAGTTCATACTTTGCGCTGCCATGAGTGCGCCCACCATCGCAAAACCCATCGCAATTTCATAGCTAACGACCTGCGCCGCAGAACGCATTGCACCAATGAATGCATATTTTGAGTTGGATGCCCAACCGGCGATGATTACGCCGTAAACACCCATTGAGGTCATCGCCAGTACCATGAGCAAGCTCGCATCAATATTAGCTATAACCGCATTCGGCATAAACGGCACCACTGCCCATACCGCCATCGCAGG
The DNA here is from genome assembly GCA_031376425.1 of Betaproteobacteria bacterium. GTDB lineage: Bacteria > Pseudomonadota > Gammaproteobacteria > Burkholderiales > Usitatibacteraceae > JANMDR01. The sequence continues at coordinate 12,626 of JANMDR010000127.1, read as the reverse complement.
CGCGACACTTAAGGCTGGTGCGATCAAGAACAGGAATTTATTAGCGCCTGATGGAATAATCTGTTCTTTCATCAACAGCTTCAAGGCATCTGCCACCGGCTGACCCAAACCGGCAAGCCATTTAATGCCAAAGAAGGTAACGCGATTCGGCCCTTTACGAACCTGAATCCAGCCGATGACCCAACGCTCAATAAGTTGAAAATACAGTACAAACATCAGCAGCGGCACAAGCACTAATACAATCTTGCCCATGGTATAGGCTAGCGCACCAACGTCAGCACCAAGGTTATTGATAAGAAAACCTTTTACGCTTTGTAAGGTATTGGCGAGACTCATTCTGCCGCCGCCGCTTGCGTAACTTTTTCGATACCGGTAATAGCAAGTGTTGCGCCTAAACCGAGCGATACTGCCGTTGCTGCGGCAATGCGCACACACCCTGCTGGAAGCGCTTTATTTACAGCCACCTCCAAGGTAGCTCCGCCGTCTGCGCTATTAAATAAGGCTTCACAACCATCACTCAATTGATATTTTTGCGCAATATCAGTAGCGACAAACGCGATCATTGATTGCTTAACCGCCACGGTTTTTTGCAAGCTTGGCGCACGCCGAACGATGCTATCGCCAGCGTACATTGGCACCTCCATGATGCGCTCAATTTCAACAGCGCTAGGCTGTGCATTCACTAGCACCGTTGCCGCCAAACCATTGCTTAATTTGGCCTGCACCAAGGCGGGGATATCGGCACTAATGCTGTCGCGTACCTGTTCCGCATTTTCCTGGTCAAAGCCATCAATGGCAAGCATATTGCCGAGTACACGCAGCACTTTCCACGCTGGTCTGGCATCGCCCAAGGGCTTTACCACCCCATTAAATATTTGTGCTTTACCTTCGATATTAACAAAGGTGCCAGCAGTCTCAGTAAATGGCGATATGGGTAACATGACTGTTGCATAGTTAGCGGCTTGGCCTTTGTAGGCACCCATGTAGACCACCATATCTGCTGCTGCAAGTGTTTTAACTACGTTTGCGGCATTGCTGCAGTCTAGTTCGGCTTCAACCCCTAAAAGCACATAAGCCTTAAGCGCTTTTTCAAGCATTGCCCGTGCATTCAAGCCATTGTTGCTAGGCAATGCGCCAGCGCACGCTGCCCCCACGCTATTGGCCGCAGCATTTACAAAACCGAGCTTTGCACCGCAGAGTTGCGCGATGGTTTGTGCTAAGGCATGCAAGGTTGCAAATTGCGTAGTGTTGCAAGCAACTGCGCCAAGCAACACAGCGGCACGTTCTTTACCGCTTAACGCGAGCGCCATATTTTTATGTGTATCACTTGCTTCGGTATCGGCTATAAGCGCAGCTAATGCCGATGACAATTCTGGCTTGGTTGTTGCCACAGCTGTTGAAGTATTTGCCACCATATCCATCAAAGCGCGGGCAATGCCTGCCAAAGCAGTTACCAACTGGCTAGGCTTTACGATTACTTTATTAGCCACACGCATGAGTAAATCATCATCCGCTACATGCACCACATTAACGCTCATGCCCTTCTTAGCGGCTTGACGCAGACGATTTGCCAATAGCGGCTGCTCTGCTCTTAAGGTAGAGCCTATTAACAATACTGTTTGTGCAGCGCTCAGCTCGGCAATCGTCATCCCTAAATATTGCGCGCCCTGTGCAGCGGAATCACCACTGAAATCATGTTGATGGGTGCGCACATCAATATTTTCACTCCCCAAACCACGGGTGAGTTTTGCCAATAGATGCAATTCTTCCAAAGTTTGATTTGCTGCAGCCAGTACCCCGATGGACTGCGCACCGTGGTTTTGCTTTACGTCTTTTAATCCATTAGCGACAAAATCAAGTGCCACCGACCAATCCACGTCAAGCCATTGACCACCTTGCTTAATTGCCGGTTTGGTCAGGCGATCCGCCGCGTTTAAGCCTTCGTAGGCAAAACGATCACGATCAGAAATCCAGCATTCATTGATGGCATCATTTTCCATCGGCAATACCCGCATCACGCGGTCTTGCTTTACCTGCACGACAAGGTTTGAGCCCAAGCCGTCATGTGCAGAAATAGATTTACGACGGGAAAGCTCCCATGTCCGCGCGGTATAGCGGAAGGGCTTCGAAGTCAAGGCTCCTACTGGGCACAGGTCAATCATATTGCCGGATAATTCTGAATCAACCGTTTGCCCAACGAACGCTAAAATTTCCGAATGTTCGCCCCGCCCCGCTTGACCCAGCTCCATCACTCCCGCCACTTCTTGTCCGAAGCGCACGCAACGCGTGCAATGAATGCAGCGCGTCATATCGGTGGAAATGAGTGGGCCTAGATTCTTGTTTACGACTACGCGCTTTTCTTCTTCATAGCGCGACTGACCAGCACCGTAACCAACGGCCAAATCTTGCAATTGGCACTCACCACCTTGATCGCAAATAGGGCAATCAAGTGGATGGTTAATCAGCAAAAACTCCATGACGCCTTTTTGCGCCGTCTTTGCATAATCTGAGGCGGTTTGCACCTTCATGCCTTCAGTGGCAGGTGTGGCACAGGCAGGCAAAGGCTTGGGCGCTTTTTCAACTTGCACTAGGCACATACGGCAATTGGCCGCAATCGACAATTTTTTGTGGTAACAAAAATGCGGAATGAATTTGCCGAGCTTACTCGCCGCATCCATCACCGTGCAGCCGTTATCCACTGCAACTGCCTGACCGTCAATTTCAAGATTGATCATTGTATCCGTTCCTATTCTGCGGCCATTGCCAGCGCTGGATGTACCGCAGCAGAGCTATAGCCACCCGCAGCCACCATGCAGCGTTTATGCGTGATGTGATATTCAAATTCGGCGCGATAATTTTTAATGAAAGCCCGCACCGGCATTGCCGCTGCATCACCCAAGGCGCAAATAGTGCGGCCTTGAATTTGATCCGCCAGATTAAGCAGCAGATCCAAATCTTCGGCACGACCCAAGCCGTTTTCGATACGATGGATCACGCGATACAACCAACCCGTACCTTCGCGACACGGCGTGCACTGACCGCAACTTTCTTCAAAGTAAAAATAGGCTAAACGTTCAGCCGCTTTTACCATGCAGGTGTCCTCGTTCATCACAATAACGGCACCAGAGCCGAGCATGGAACCGGCTTTTGAAATTGAATCGTAATCCATATCACAAGCCATCATCACATCGGCGGTGAGTACCGGCATGGAAGAACCACCGGGAATAACACCCTTCAATTTCTTGCCGTCTCGCATACCGCCAGCCATCTCTAAGAGCTTAGCGAAAGGCGTTCCAAGGCGAACCTCATAATTACCGGGGCGAACAACATGGCCAGAAACGGAGAACAGTTTAGTGCCGCCGTTATTAGGCTTGCCTAAGTTTAAAAATGCCTCGCCGCCCTCGCGCAAAATAAATGGCACGGCCGCGAAGGTTTCAGTGTTATTGATCGTTGTCGGCTTACCGTATAAACCAAAACTGGCTGGAAACGGCGGCTTAAAGCGCGGTTGGCCTTTTTTACCTTCAAGGGATTCGAGCAGAGCCGTTTCTTCGCCGCAAATATAAGCACCATAACCGGGGTGGGCATGCAACTGAAAACTGAAGCTGGAACCTAAAATATTATCGCCCAAGAAACCGGATTGCCGCGCTTCTTCAAGTGCTTCTTCAAAGCGCTGATAATCAGCCCAAATCTCGCCATGAATATAGTTATAACCTACCGAAATACCCATTGCGTAGGCCGCAATAATCATGCCCTCAATTAAGGCATGCGGGTTATAACGCATGATGTCGCGGTCTTTAAACGTACCGGGTTCACCTTCGTCCGAATTACATACCAAGTACTTTGGCCCCGGGAAGGCGCGTGGCATGAAGCTCCACTTTAACCCTGTGGGAAAACCCGCGCCGCCACGTCCACGCAGCGCCGATTTTTTTACCTCAGCGATAACATCTTCAGGCTTAGTACCTTCGCTTAAAATTTTCCGCAACGCGACATAGCCGCCGCGCGTTTCGTAATCAGCGCAATGCCAATTGGAGCCCGTAAGCCCCTTCATAATAATGGCATCTGGTCCGTAGTCAATTAGCGTACTCATTGCGCTAACTCCGCTACCAAGGCATCCATTTTTTGCTTATCCATGAAGCTGCACATACGGTGATTATTAACCAGCATCACCGGCGCGTCGCCGCAAGCACCTAGGCATTCACCTTCGACAATGCTGAACTTACCGTCTTTGGTAATTTCTTTCCAGCCCACACCGAGCTTGGCTTTCAAATACTCTGCCGCGTCAACACCACCGGAGAGAGCACACGGTAAGTTAGTGCATACCGTAATTTTCGATTTGCCCATCGGCTTTAGGTTATACATATTGTAAAACGTCGCTACTTCATACACCGCGATGGAGGGCATGCTCAAATACTGTGCCACTTGATCCATCAGTGCCGTTGGCAACCAGCCGTGTTCTTCTTGCGCAATAATGAGCGCGGGCATCACCGCTGACTGTTTTTGCTCAGCCGGATATTTCGCCACTTCGCGATCAATCAGTTTTTTAGCTTGCTCGGATAATAAAATCTCTAAAACTTCAACGCTCTGCACGATTTATTCACCCTTCCAATAATCAACACTGGCCGACGCTTCGGTGAGATGGCGCAACCGCGCACCACCATTTACGCCATTGCCAAAAGAACCAATTTTATGTGAATCTGGATACTCACACACTTCCGCTGGCATCATCGTGCTCACCGAAATATAAGCAAGCTCCTCATCTGAATCATTGATGATTTGATGCGCAGTTTCTGCCCCACCGGTGGGGCAACAAATAAAATCACCCGCACGAATTACTCTGCTCTCAGCACCATAGCGCAAGGTGCCCTTACCGCGCACGATAAAAAACATTTCCTCCTCGGCGCGATGGCTATGAAACGGGCAGGCAGATTTTCCCGGCGGCACAACATCATAAGAGTAACCAAGGTCTTTAGCACCCAGTAAGGGGCCAATCCGTTCAGCCGCGCAACCGAATTTCTCACCCTGCGAAAATGGGTGTAAGGTTACTTCATCGATATTAATGACTCTCGAATCAATTACGGATTTGGTCATGGCTGCTGTTGAAGTCATCGCTTGCACTACCTATCTATTTCGCCAAACACGATATCTTGGGTACCGATAATCGTGACGACGTCGGCGATCATATGACCGCGCGACATTTCATCAAGCGCAGCCAAGTGCGCAAAGCCAGGCGCACGAATTTTTAGGCGATAAGGTTTATTTGCGCCATCGCTGACCAAGTAGATTCCAAACTCACCCTTCGGATGTTCAACCGCTGCATAGGCTTCACTTTTCGGTACGCTAAAACCTTCCGTAAATAATTTGAAATGGTGGATTAATTCCTCCATATTCGTCTTCATACTTTCACGGCTTGGCGGGGCAATTTTGTGATCATCAGAGATCACTGGGCCAGGATTTTTACGCAACCAATCAACGCATTGTTTGATGATTTTATTGCTCTCGCGCATTTCTTGCACACGCACGAGGTAGCGATCATAAGAGTCACCGTTGGTGCCGATTGGAATATCAAAGTCCATACGGTCATAAACTTCATAGGGCTGCATTTTGCGCAAATCCCACGCAATGCCCGAACCCCGTAACATGGGGCCGGTAAAGCCTAAATTTTGCGCACGCTCTGGCGTGACAATACCGATATCAACGAGGCGCTGTTTCCAAATACGATTGTTGGTGAGCAGGGTTTCATATTCATCAACATAGGTTGGAAAGCGCTTGGTAAAGTCTTCAATAAAATCAAGGAAGCTTCCAGAACGATTTTCATTTAATTTAGCAATCGCCGCCGCATTTTTAGATTGCGATACTTCGTACTTTGGCATGACATCCGGAAGGTCGCGATACACCCCGCCTGGGCGATAGTAGGCCGCATGCAAACGCGCACCAGAGACGGCTTCATAGCAATCCATCAAATCTTCACGCTCGCGGAATGCGTATAGAAACACCGTCATCGCGCCAACGTCGAGCGCATGGGCACCCAACCACAAGAGGTGATTCAAAATACGGGTGATTTCATCGAACATCACGCGAATATATTGCGCCCGCAACGGCACGCTCACGCCCATCATTTTTTCAATCGCCATGACATAAGCATGCTCATTGACCATCATGGATACGTAATCTAGCCGATCCATATACGGCACTGACTGAATAAAAGTACGGGTTTCCGCAAGCTTTTCAGTTGCACGATGCAATAAGCCAATGTGCGGATCAGCGCGTTGGATAATTTCACCATCCAGCTCTAGCACCAAGCGCAAAACACCGTGCGCCGCAGGATGCTGCGGGCCGAAGTTCATCGTGTAATTTTTAATTTCGTGCATACTCATTTACGCCCCGCATAAGTTTCTTCACGAATAATTCGCGGCACAATTTCGCGCGGCTCAATCGACACGGGTTGATAAATAACCCGCTTCTGTTCTGCGTCATAGCGCATTTCTACATAACCGCTAACTGGAAAATCTTTCCGGAAAGGATGGCCGACAAAACCGTAATCCGTCAGCAGGCGACGCAAATCCGGATGGCCTGCAAATACGATACCGTAGAGGTCAAACGCTTCACGCTCGTACCAATTCGCGCCGCTCCAAATGGGTGCCACGGATTCCACGAGAGGTAAATCATCGTCAGGGCAGGCGACTTTTACGCGCAAACGCATATTATTTTTGATGGATAGCAATTGGTACACCACCCCAAAACGGCAGCCATCCCACGCGCCCTCGCCATATCCGGAATAATCCATGCCACACAGATCAATCAACTGCGTGAATGCAAACGCATCATGGTCACGCAAAACCTGACAGACACTTAGCAGCTCATCAGCAGCAATCGTTAGAATAAGTTGCTCAGTATCAAACACCAAGCCTTTGACTTTATTGCCAAAAATTGCATCAAGGGTGAGTTTTAAGGAATCTAGCTTAGCGGACATAGTTTTGAAGGAACAGTAACTGATTGGCTGCGCAAAATAGCGCGACTATATACTACGTACTACGTACTACGCGCGCGCGATGGTGTTGGTGCGCCTAATTTTGTTTTGCAGTTGAATCAAACCATACAACAGCGCCTCAGCGGTAGGCGGGCAGCCAGGTACATAAATATCTACCGGCACAATGCGATCACAGCCGCGCACAACTGAGTAGGAATAATGATAATAGCCGCCGCCATTAGCGCAGGAACCCATAGAAATGACCCAGCGCGGTTCCGCCATTTGGTCATACACTTTACGCAATGCGGGAGCCATTTTGTTGCATAGGGTACCGGCGACAATCATCACATCAGATTGCCGTGGGCTGGGACGAAATACGATACCAAAACGATCTAAATCGTACCGCGAAGCACCCGCGTGCATCATTTCTACCGCACAGCAGGCAAGGCCAAATGTCATGGGCCACATAGAGCCAGTGCGCGCCCAATTTAGTAGCGAATCCACCGATGTGGTGACAAACCCTTGATTGGAAATTCCACCTTCTGGCATAGCTAACCCCTAATAATTCAGGCTGATAAATACAATAATTTACGCCCTATTTCTTCTTCAAATAATCTTGCAGACTTGCTGCCTCGCTACCTACAGCCCTATTCCCAATCAAGAGCGCCTTTTTTCCATTCATAAACAAAGCCAATGACTAAAATGCCTAAGAAAATGAACATATTGATTAAGCCAAACCAACCCAGTTCTTGCAGCACAATAGCCCAAGGAAATAGAAAGGCAATTTCCAAATCGAACAAAATAAATAATATGGCAACAAGATAAAAGCGCACATCAAACTTCATCCGTGCGTCTTCAAAGGCCTCAAAGCCGCACTCATAGGGGGAGAGTTTTTGCGCATCAGGCTTATCATGACCTAGCAGGCCACTGAGCACTTTGGACGCCACTAAAGGGCCAACACCAACGGCTAAGCCGACGATGATAAACAACAATATAGGAAAATAATTTTCTAACATAGCCCAATGAGTTTCAGAGAAATAAAGACTCTTATGCGTTGACCCAAGGCGTTAAATAATAAGACTTATTATTCAAGAGCAGCCTATGTTTGACCAATTGAAGTCAGCCAAGCGAAACACCTTGATTTCACCAACAAAAAGCCAGACTTCAAAAATTTGGTACCGACGGCGAGACTCGAACTCGCACAGCTTTCGCCACTACCACCTCAAGATAGCGTGTCTACCAGTTCCACCACGTCGGCACTGCTTATAACAATTACCAAAAACTAAGCTACTTCAAACCAGCACTACAACATTGCAATTTTACCACTGCATTCGTCCTACTTTGCTGCCCTGCTTAATATTTTCTCGACTTATGGCTACTTATCTACTTAGCCGGTACTGGTGCTGCTGGTGCCGGTACTGGTGTTGCTGGCGCTACCGTTGCAGGCGTCACACTAACTGGCGGTGTGCTTGATACCGAAAGCGGCGCAGTTGTACGCGCTGGCGTGACTGAAATTGATGGCACTGATTTATCAATGACTTTGGCGTCTTTAGCAGCATCTTTAGTCGCGTCCTTATTTGCGTCTTTAGCTGCCTCTTTCGCCGCTTCAGAAATCACACTGCCCATCACACCAGAGCCACTACGCGCAGACTGAAAGTAAGTGAGCAATAGACTGGTAACGAAGAATAATGCCGCAAGGGTTGCGGTGGCCTTAGACAAAAACGTGCCTGCGCCACTGCTACCAAATAAGCTACCCGCCGAACCGCTACCAAAGGCAGCGCCCATATCTGCACCTTTACCGTGCTGCACCAGCACTAGAATAACGATGGCAACTGCGAAAATGATGTGAAACGAAAGAAAAATTGATGATGTCATGATTACCCTTTTTTTACTCTTTAAATGCTGCTGAATCCAAATACTGCAAAATTTACTACGAAATTATTTAGGTGCACAAACCAATAAACCCTAGCGCACCCCAGTTTACTCACTAACTCTTAAGCGCCAATTCTTAAACACCAACACCTAAGCCGCTGACCAAATCGCTAAAAAATCCTCAGCCAGCAATGCTGCTCCACCAATTAAACCGCCATCCACATCCGGCTTCGCAAAGATTGCCGCTGCATTTGACGCCTTTACGCTACCACCGTACAAAATCGGCATATCCGTCAATAACGGCGCACTATTGTCACTATCATCGGCCAATTTACGCAAACATGCACGTAAAAACGCATGTACATCCTGCGCTTGCTCAGGCGAAGCTGTTTTACCAGTACCAATCGCCCAAACTGGCTCATAGGCTAAAATGGCACCTTGCATGGCAGCCGCGCCAACCAAATTAGCAACTGCTAAAAGTTGCCGCTTCACAACGGACTCGGTAATACCGGCATCACGCTCAGCCAAGCTTTCGCCTAAGCACAACACCGGCGTTAGGCCAGCAGCCAAGGCGCGTGCAAACTTTGCCGCCACAACGCCATCAGTATCCCCGAACATTGCTCGGCGCTCTGAATGCCCCACCAAAACATATTTACAAGCAAATTCCATCAGCATTTCAGCCGAAACTTCGCCGGTATAAGCCCCCGACGCATGTTCACTCACATTTTGCGCGCCCCAAGCCAAACTGCTACCAGTCAACGCTGCTTGCGTCTGCGCTAAATACGGCATCGGCACACAAACCGCACCAATTGCAGACGTTTGCTGCGTTTTGAGCGCGCTCAGCAATGCCGCATTCTTGGCTAAAGAACCGTTTAACTTCCAGTTTCCAATGACTAAACGCTGGCGCACAGAGAAAATCTCATAAAATATTGACATTTGAGCACATGAGCACATTGCGCTCCAAACAACCCTCGATTATACCGCTACTGAGGATTGAAGGCAAAAGCTACATAAAATAGTTATGGAAGTTATTGTGAGCAGCCAAGCTTTTTACACCATATGGTAGCGTAGGCGTTTGAATAATATCGCCTCGATTGGGAATATAGGCCATTAACTTAGCTCAAAACCAACCGTCGGCAAGGTATCCCAGCCTTCCGCCATTGGCAAGCCATCCGGCATTTCTGCCATTAGATCGGCCAATTTATAGCGTTTAGGCAATGGAGGAGCTTCGATAGTCATCGTGCGGTCGGTCAAACGTACTTCAACTTGAGCGCCATCGCTTAGATTGTTTTGCTCAATAAAACTTTTGGGGATGGTCATGATTAATAGCGCTATTACCCAGCAGCCAGCTCTCTGCCCCCTTGCGAGCAATTACCTTCTATCGAGTGCCTGTCAATTGTTGCAGACTTGCGCCAACTTCTCTCTCGATGGATCGCTTGACTCGGCAAAAAAATTACCTTATCCCTTATCCACTGGCGCTTTAGGACTCTTGCGAGGACGCCGACTGTATCTAGAAACTGCCGGAACAAGCACAAACCAAAAAAGGAAACCAACCACAATTGTAAGCGTTACGCCTATCGGCTCGGCAATCCGAGTCGGCATTATCATCAGCGCTGCATCGTACAGATAAAACCACCAAATGACTCCGAACGGAGCAGTCCAAACCAAGAATACCCACCCAGCAAGAATTGACGTATCTCCACCCTTAAGAGAAAAAATTCCACTAACTACTGCAACAACCAGCCATATCACGGCAAGAATTTTTCTCACGCTATTTTTTTCCATACTTGCACTTCGCAGAGCACTCACCAAACGTCGCGGCTGCCCAAGTTTGACAGTTCTCACCTTTTGACAGATCAACGCTGTAGTTTGGAGCGGCACTTACGAACGCTTTAGCAATGCAACTCTCAACACACTGATTATCATCAGCCACCTTTGTGCAAGTCTCGGCTTTGAAGTCGTCCATCTCGATCATGCCGGGACTATTGAACATGCTTCCGGTTGGACCTAAACCGCCGCACATAAACCTGGTTGAGCTATTTCCGATACAAATAAACTGGTGATACAGGGGGCCGGCTCGAAACGGAACGTTGTTGAGCTTCCGACTGCATTGGTAGGTTTCAAGACCGGTTGGATCTTTGTTCAGTGCGGGATCGCCATTGCTATAGAGATAGGTATTTGTTCCTGCATTTAATCCTTTTGGATCACTAGTAACATACCTACCCAGCCCCGCATCAAAATCTCTAAACCAATTCTGACTCAGCCCCGTTTCCTTATCCCGATACTGTCCCGGAAACCGATGATTGAAACTGAAGATGCCTGTGCTACTTGGGTTTTCATTCGGTAGCGTTTCGCCAAACGGCAAGCTATCCCATTTCCAGAGGCTGACGTAGGCATTGGTTGTACTGTTGATTCCGGCTACTTCTCTTGGCGTGTTTAGATGGTCGGTGAAGATGTAGGCCGTGGCTGCTTCGGTGCACGTTGGTGTGCCATTAGCGCCCGTGGTGCTGGTTAAGCAGAGCATGGTACCAGTGACGGCGATTGGCGTATCTCCTAGCCAGATTAGCTCCTGTACTGGGTTTCCGGCGTGGTCATATTCACCGAGCATTTTGCCGCCGTCGTCGTAGATGAAGGTGCGGTTGCTGGTGGTGATTGCCGTATTGGCGTTTGCTTTCTTTACGCGTAGCCCTTGGTAGTTTATTAAATAATTGGTTGTAGGTGCGGTTGAGTTTGCTGGTACGTTTGCGCCTGTGAGCCTGCCTCTAGCATCATAGGTGTAAGTCTGTGCGCCATCATTGGTTAGGTTGCCAGTGGCATCGTAACTATTAGTTTTAATGATGCCGCCTGTAACACTGGCTAGGCGGTTATTGCCTGACTGGTAGCTATAGGTGCTGGCGATGCTGTTGAGGGTGCTGCTGGTGCGGTTGCCGTTGTTGTCGTAGGCAAAGCTTTGGGTTTGCGTTATTGCCGCATTGCCCAGCCCTGTGGTGGCGTTAACGCCGTTGCTGGTGTAGCCACTAAACGTAGTTAAGCGGCCTGCGTTGTCATAGGTAAAGGTTTGGCTGCCGTTAAGCGTTGCACCGGTGTAGTTATTGATACCTACAATGCGGCTGGCATTATCGTATTGAATGGTTCTGAAGCCGCTTGGTGTGGTGTCCCGCAAGGGGACTACCTTCGGGTCGTATTGCTGAGTACGGCTGGATTGGTCAATGATTCTGGTGTATTCCTTGGCGCTGTTGGCTGCACCCAGCAGCCAGCTTTCTGGCCCGCCGAATGGGAAGTATTGAATGCCTGATATTAGCGGTGCAGCGTTTAAGGTCATGGCGTTGGTGCGGCCTTGGCTATAGGTGATGGTTGATACTTTACCACTTGGGTAGGTCATTGACGTCACTTTGCCAGTATTGTCGCCGGTGTAGCTGTTGGACATAGCCATTGACCCGCTATGGTCATGGGTGTGTGACCCAACCAAACTAACGCTCGCAGCACGTTACCAGTGTGGTCATATTCCCCGGGCATTTTGCCGCTATTCTGTCATAAATGAAAGTGCGATAAAGCGCGATGTTTTAGTGCTATGTATGAAGCACTTTCGGAATAGGTAGCTAAGGCGTTGCGTGTCCGAAGGAGGGTGTAAAGAATTTTGTGTAGATTGATTTTTTTGTTAGGCTCCCATGAGGGTGTAAAGAATTTTGTGTAGATTGATTTTTTTGTTAGGCTCCCATAGATTTAAATCAAGGAGCCCACATGAAACGTAACTTAGCACCAAACGAAGCTGTCACCACAAACAATA
>JANMDR010000123.1:0-15820 GCA_031376425.1 Betaproteobacteria bacterium | reverse complement strand
AAAACACATTTTTTCTAGGTCTTGGAATGGGTGCGCAAAGTAGCACTGTATTGAGCATGATGGCTGCAGTTCGCGGCTTTTCAGCCATTAAGCTAATTTGGGCTAGGGCAGCCGCACCACCGGCGATGATGTCAAGCATGGCGTTATTATCGGCAAAACAGGAAAAAACATTGCCGAGGCCGATGCCATGAGCCATATCTTTGGCTACACCGTTATTAATGATATTACATGGCGCGATGTACAGCGCCGCCATGGCGGTCAATTTTTTAAAGGCAAAAGTTTCGATGGTACATGCCCCATGGGTCCGGTCATTGTGACGGCGGATGCCCTTGACCCCACTAATTTAAATCTATCGTGCCGCGTATCAGGGGTGACTAAACAATCATCGAACACCAAGCATATGTATTTCAAAATCCCAAAACTTATCGCGGAACTGTCGCGCGGCATGACCCTTGAAGCGGGTGATATTATTTCTACCGGCACCCCAGAAGGCGTAGGCTTCGCTCGCAATCCGCCAGAATGGATGAAATCGGGTGATTTGCTAGAATCTGAAATTGAGGGTATCGGGGTTATGCGTAACCCTATTGGTGTTCTGTAAATAAGTATCTAAAATCATTATATCTACATCTACCCTAGCTCAATGTAAATCCAAAAATACTATGCTAAAAAAATTAACCCTCGTGGCTCTCCTTATGCCTTTAACTTCATTAGCCGCTCCAGCACCCAACTTCTACGCCAACAATTTCGATAAGCCACTAACAGGCGTATTTGAGGCGCGTGAAAAAGATTGGCGCAATGGCGCGATTGTTTATCAGGTATTGGTTGATCGCTTCGTACCTTCTAGCAAGCTGGAACAGAAAAAATCGCTATACCCTGCACCAAAAAAACTCCGTACTTGGGCTGAGGTTCCGCAACGCGGCACCTATCTGCCGGATGTAAAGGTGTGGAGCCATGAAATTGATTTTTGGGGAGGGGATTTACAGAGTTTATCTACCAAGCTTGACTATATTCAAGGCTTAGGGGCAGATGTTCTCTATTTAAATCCCGTACATTTGGCATACACCAATCATAAATACGATGCGCTCGATTACAACGCTATTTCACCGGAATTTGGCACCCGCGATGATGTAAAAAAACTCACCGCTGACGTGCATAAGCGCGGTATGAAGATGGTGCTGGATGGCGTGTTTAATCATATGGGGCGTAATTCTGAGATTTTTAAGAGTGCCCAAAATGACGCTAAAAGCCCGTACCGTGATTGGTTTTATTTTGGTAAAGAATTTGCTGGCGGTGCTCGCGCTTGGGCGCTTGCCGAGAACCTGCCGGAGTTAAATTTAGAGAACCCCAAAGTAGCTGAATATATTTATGCCGGACCAAAATCAGTCGTACGTAGCTATCTGCGTGACGGTATTGATGGCTGGCGTTTAGATGTGGCATTTGATATTGGCTTTAAGCATTTAGATGCGCTCACCAAAGCAGCACATGCTGAGAAGCCAGGTTCACTCGTGGTTGGTGAGATCGCAAATTATCCCAAAGAATGGTTTCCATCCGTAGATGCGGTAATGAACTTTACCCTGCGGCAAATCATGATTAATACCGCGCAAGGCAACATTGACGCTGCCACCGCTGGCAAAATGATTAGCCGCATTATTGATGAAGCAGGCATTGAACCGATGTTGAAGTCATGGATGTATTTAGATAATCATGACACCTTCCGCATTGCCACTGTGCTGCCTGAAGTCGCCCAACAGCGCTTGGCGCAAGTGCTGCAATTTACCCTTCCCGGTGCTGCTAATTTGTACTACGGTAGCGAGCTAGGCATGACCGGTGGCGATGATCCAGAAATGCGTGCGCCAATGCGTTGGGATTTAGTGCGTGATGACAACGCCAATTTAACGTGGACGAAATCACTAATTGGCTTACGCAAGCAGCATCGCGCCCTGCGGGTAGGCAACTATCGCACTATTACCACCAATAATTTATTAGCCTTTGAGCGCTATACCGATAAAGTAGAAGATAGCGTGATGACCTTCGTGAACCCAACAAAAAATGACATCACCGAAACAGTGATGGTGCCGAATTCAAAACTGATGAATGACTGTAAAATGATTACCCTATTAACAAGCGCCTCACTCAAAACTGCGCAAGCGGTGCAAACACCGATTCAAATTAATGCATCGCTACTAAAAATTACCATCCCTGCAGGGGGCTATCTTGTCCTTAAACCAGAAATTAAACCAGCCGGTGGCTATAGTTCGTACAAACGGGTGCAGTAAATTGCGGCGATGCTAGTCCTTATATGTTCTTTTACGTCCTTATACGTCCTTATGCAGCCCTTAAAAATTTACTAACGTTTGAGCCCTAGTTTTCAACGATCATTTCTTGGCCGTATGCTAGTGTTGCCTTTGCTTGACTTAGGCATGACTAGTATTTTTATTTTAATTACCCACCGCTACGGTGTTATAACGCAAGCTGCATCGGGTTTATTAGCATTAGCACTGGCTACGGTTTGCGCTGGCATATTTTTATATAAGCCGATTTTTGATTTTGAAAAAACGGGCAATAACCCTGATATTGCCGCCGCGCAATTGCAGCGTTTACCTTGGTTTACCGCCATTGCTGCGTTTATTTTGACCCTAATTTATTGCTTCGCAACTTTTACACTCGGCGTATTTACACCACCTGAAGCATCACTTGCAGGTATTCCTACCTTCACAATTGGCGTGGCTATTTTTTGGTATGCCATTGCCTATGCAATTTTATACAGCTATTTTATTTACTTCTTTATCAACGATCTGTGCATCAGCATGCGGCGCACTTATGCGGCTTCGCTGCCCACTTTAATTACTACCCCGCTGAACCATCACCAAGCTGCCCTGCGCCTTTACCCACGCGGGCTAGCGCTTAAATTAGCGCTAATTTTCTTGATCATTGGCGTACTGCCCACATTATTAATTGGGCTTGATTTAACCGTATTTTCGGCCATTCGCCGCGCACAGGGTTTATCGGATGGGCAGGTAATTGCCCTTGATTTAATTGCCACGCTGTATGTCATCACAGCCTCAATTGCTTTCGTAAGCCGCTCATTATTAGCACCCACGCGCGAGCTTTTTAAAGCGCAAGAAGCGGTGCAGCGCGGTGATCTATCCTACAAAGCCGCCGTGCTCACCAACGATGAATTAGGTGAAGTTACGATGCGGTTTAATCTGATGGTGGACGCACTCCGCGAACGCGAATTTATGAAAACGGCACTGCACCGTTATCTTTCCCCACATGTGGCTACCGAGCTTATTGCATCGGGCGGCATTATTGAATCAAAATCAGTGGAAGCCACCGTCATGTTCACCGACATTGCCGGTTTTACGAGTTTAAGTGAAACCCTAGCCCCCCAAGAAACAGTAGATTTGCTGAATGCCTACTTTGCGTTGCTCAATCAAATTGTGATGCAAGCTGGCGGCACCGTAAATAATTTTATTGGCGATGCCATCGTTGCGGTATTTAATGTGCCCAACACTCATAGCACCCATGCCCGCGCCGCCGTTGAAGCTGCCATCGCCATTCAAGCGGCACTTTTAGAAAAATGGTTCACACTTACTAATGCAGCAGGGCAAAAAGTAAACGTACAATTGCCTACGCGCATTGGCATTAATACTGGCTTTGTGTGTGCAGGCACCATAGGCTCTAGTGATCGGCAAGGCTACACCGTATATGGCGACGCAGTAAATTTAAGCGCACGCATAGAGCCGCTAAATAAGCAATTCAATACCAAAATACTGGTGGCTGAAAGCACCGCTACCCTAGCCTGCACGCAGGGGTTTAATGCCGATTTGCTCATCAACAAAGGTGAAGTAAGTATTGCAGGTAGGCAAGCCCGTGTGGTGCTTTTTAGCGTACGATAAGCACTCAAGGACAACTTATGCATAAAAATTACATCAATGGCGAATGGTTAGATGGCGCTAGCGCTTCAACCAATATCAACCCCTCAAATACCGCCGATATCGTCGGCGAATACGCCCAAGCCGACCTTGCGCAAGCGCAGGCGGCCATTACCGCTGCGGCAGAAGCTGCGCCGAACTGGGGGCTATCAAATGTGCAAATGCGCTGCGATGCACTCGATAAAATCGGTACGGAAATTATTGCGCGTAAAGATGAGCTAGGTCGTTTACTATCGCGGGAAGAAGGCAAAACCTTGCCAGAAGGCATTGGTGAAGTTGCCCGTGCCGGTGCCATTTTTAAGTTTTTTGCACAAGAGTGTTTGCGTTTGCGTGGCGATAAATTACCTTCGGTTCGCAATGGCATTGATGTAGAAGTCACGCGTGAGCCAGTTGGCGTAGTAGGTATTATTGCGCCGTGGAACTTCCCTATTGCCATACCGGCATGGAAAATTGCCCCAGCGCTTTGTTATGGCAATACCGTCATCATGAAGCCAGCGGATATCGTCCCCGGCAGCGTTTGGGCGCTGGCCGAAATTATCAGCCGTGCGGGTTTGCCTGCAGGTGTGTTTAATTTAGTGATGGGTCGCGGTAGCGTTGTGGGTCAGGCCATGTTGAATGATCTGCGCGTAAACGCCATTAGCTTTACTGGCTCCGTTGCTACTGGAAAAAAGGTTGTAGAAGCCGCAATTAAGCGGCTTGCCAAGGTGCAAGCAGAAATGGGGGGCAAAAACCCCTTCATCGTTTTAAACGATGCCGATCTCAGCGTTGCCGTTAATTGCGCTATTCAGGGATCGTTTTACTCCACTGGTCAACGCTGCACCGCGTCCAGCCGCTTAATCGTTGAAGGCGGTATTTATCCGGCTTTTATTGCGGCCATGAAAGAAAAATTAGCTACACTTAAAATTGATGATGCGCTTAAAATCGGCACCGATATTGGCCCTGTGGCGGATGCTGCACAGCTTGAGCAAAACTTAGCTTATGTAAAGATTGGCATTGATGAAGGTGCCAAACTAATTTGCGGCGGTGAAAGACTAAAGCGCGATACAGAAGGCTTTTATATGGCACCCGCTTTATTTGCTGATTGCAATAACAATATGCGCATTAGTCGTGAAGAAATATTTGGCCCCGTCGCCGCAGTTATTCCCGCCAATAACTATGAACATGCTCTAGCGATTGCCAACGATACCGAGTTTGGCCTATCCAGCGGCATTTGCACCACATCACTCAAGTATGCCACCCATTTTAAACGCCATGCCCAAGCCGGTATGGTGATGGTAAACGCCGCCACCGCTGGCGTGGATTACCATGTACCTTTCGGCGGCCGCAAAGGCTCAAGCTACGGCGCACGTGAGCAAGGCACATACGCGGCGGAGTTTTTTACAACGGTGAAGACGGCTTATGTGGCAAGTTAATTGCCGCCCACGAACACCTAAGCGACGATGTTTGTAATGCATGCGCCCCTACTAGTTGTTTCACCCATTTATGCCGTATCTACCCGTTTTTGGAGCCCACTATGAAATTACTACGTTCATCGTCCGTTGCTAGTCGTAATAAACACGGCATGCGTATGTGTAGCATTCTAGTTTTAGGTTTGTTCGCCGTTGGCGTGAGTGCGCAAGAAGCGCCAAATAAACCAGTCGCGGTAAGTGACAAAGGAACAATTTCAACCTTGCCCTCCACAGATGCTGCCTTAGATGCCGTGGTGCGTAAGCGCTATAGCGGCGACTATTCTGGTCTGTGCGTAATGGTGGCCACCATTGGCAAAACCGTCGCGCGTGCCACCGTGTGTGCAGACCCTGCTCGTGCGCAAGTGCTTGGCGCTAACAGCACGTTTGAAATCGGCTCCATCGGCAAAACGATGACGGCGATGTTAGTTGCTGATTTGATTAATCAAGGCAAGATGGCGCTGGATGACCCGATTGAAAAACACCTGCCTAAGGGGTCGGTAGTACCAACATGGGAAGGTAAGAAGATTACTGTGCAGCACATCGTTACGCACACGAGCGGCTTGCCACGACTTCCTTCCAATCTGATGAAGGACGCTGACCCCAACGATCCATACGCAAAGCCCACGCCAGAATCATTTCTGAAAGGCCTCTCGCAAGAAAAGCTGTTGACCGCTCCAGGCACAAAATTTGCCTATTCAAACTATGCAATGATGCTGATGTCGCTCGCAGTTACACAAGTAAGTGGCCAAGACTTTCCGGTACTTATGCAGCAAAAACTATTTACGCCGCTAGGTATGAAAACCGCACACTACGGCGCTACACCGGCTGCTGCCAAAGCGGTTTTGGGTCACACCATTTCTCGCAAAACAGTTCCTGCGTGGAATGCTCATGCGAATTTAAGCGGGCTTGGGCAGGTGCGTGCCAGCTTAGACGACATGGTGGCATACACACAAGCGAGTTTAGGTCAAACACCCACGGCCCACGCCGAAGCATCCCGCGTCGCGCGGCTAATAGAGACCGCCCAAAAGCAACTGCACAGCGAACCCAATCAAACTACCAATATCGGAATGAACTGGTTTCATCGCACCCTCAGAGGTGGCAACAAACTTATAGAGCATAGTGGTGGTACAGCAGGATTTACATCTTACTTGGCAATTGATCGTACGGCTGGCCAAGCGGTGATTATTCTTGCTGATACTGGCAACGCCAGTATCAGCAAATTTGGCGATTCTCTAATCGACAATCAGACCGACGGTGGAAAAGCACTTGTATTTGTTCCCATTGACGCCACCATGCTCGCGCAAATGGTAGGAGATTATTTCATTAACGGCGATCTACCAGTTACTCTAAGGGCGCGTGACGGCAAGTTGTTTTCGCAAGCACAAGGCCAGCCAGAATTTGCTTTGAATATGGCTAGTGATGGCATGCTAATACTTGACGGCATCGACATTAAAGTAAAACCCCATAAGGAAGCCGATGGTTATCGCTTTACCTTATTTCAAGGCGGTGGCGAGTTCCCTGTTACGCGAACCAGACCGGCGGAGTTCATCGTTCCAGCAAGCAAATTACTGGAATACGAAGGCATGTATCCCATGTGGTCAGGCATGAAACTTAAAGTATTTGTTGAAAAAGAAAAGCTCATGGGTCAAGGTACCGGCCAAGGCGCGTTTCCCTTGCGAGCTGCGGCGGAAGATGAATTTAAATTTTCGGGAGCAGGCATTAATTTGAAGTTTATTCGGGATGCTGCGGGCAAGGTAAGCAAACTAGATTATCAACAGGGTAGCACTAAGGTTATAGTAGATAAGGAGTAAAAATACCCTAATAACTATTGCTGAAAACACCCTAATCAAAGGCATCTTCAGCCTATTGAAAGACAAAAAAAGCCACCCGAAGGTGGCTTTTTGTTTAACCGCAGCAACTTAATACACGCGCCGCAAACTGGAAAACTGGCTATTCAGGCTGCCTAAGTTATTGTAACGCCCTGGACCATATACCACACAGCGGCCGCTGTATTCAGCATCGGTACATAGTTGCCATTGGCCGGAAACAATCACCATAGAACGGGCGCGATCATTGTATTTACGGTCGGCTAGGTTTGGTACATCGGTTTTAGTGGAAAACTGATTACCGATATATTCATCGTATTCAAACAACACAATATCTGGCTCATTACTATTGCGACGACGGTTACCATCAATGAAAGGCCGACCGGCAGCAATACCAGGAATGACGGCTTGGGTCGTGGGTGCTAGGCGAATGGATGAAATACTACGATGAAATCCACCATCTAAATTGCGATATTGCCCTGGGCCAAATACACGGCAGGTGCCACGGAAATAAGCATCGGTACACATTTCAAAATAGCCTGCTTCCACCACAATAGATGCGGTACGATCATTAAAACCAGTTGGTTCTAGGTTAATGATATTGTCAGAGACGCCCATGGTACGGCCACGTAGGCCGTCATCATCATATAAAACCGCGCGACCAACGGACAAATTGGCATCGCCGTAACCGCTACCAATAGCCGCAGGCGCATCGTTATAACTATTGACGAGGCGTGCCGATGAAACTTGGCGCGCCATGCCATAACCCAAGGTTTCATAACGGCCTGGGCCATAGGTGCGGCAGTTGCCCCGATAACCAGCATCGGCACAAAGTTCCCACGTACCATCAATCACCACTATTGAAGTCGCGCGATCATTAAAATTTACGCGATCAAAATTTGCGGTATCGCGATCAAGTGCCACTAGCCTGCCGCTAAAATTCCGCTCTTCAAAAAGCTCAATACTGCCACGTCCAAAATTGTTGTAAGCGCCCTGCTCACTCGCATACGTACCGATTTCACGCGCGGAAGAAATACGGTTGTTTAACCGCGCATCTAGGCTTCGATACTCACCCGGCGCTACGTTAATGCACGCACCGGCAAATTCGGGTTCAGTGCAGAGCTGCCACGTACCCGAACGAACAGCCAAGCTCGATATCCGATCATTAAATCCGAAATTCTTTAAATCGGGCGTATGCCCACGCAGCGTTAAGGTGCGCCCGCGAAAACCATCGCGTTCAAAAAATGTAATCTCAGCAGCCTGTGCAGCAACACTCGTCGCAAGCAAAGCGGCCGTTGCGGCTATAGATAGAAAATTCAGTTTCATGTTTCCCCCTCGTTGGTGGTGATATTGTTGGTGTTGAACATGCAGATTACACCAACTTTCCTCATAACGCTGCAGCAAACACATGAGTTGACAACGTTACCCTGTCTTCGGCCTCAGTACAAGGTAGATTCATCCCGCTTTTGCCGATTTTATCTTTGAAAAATGCATGCTTATCGTATGGGCATTGTTTTGACTAGAGCGGCGACTTAGGATGCACTCCTGTAATGATTAGGCAGTTAAACTTAACTTGGAGCTGTTATGAAATATTCTATTCCCACCTTCACAAAGATTTTTATTAGCTTGGCTGGCCTGAGTACATTAGGCGTGGGCGTTGCCTCTGCGGATGCAACCAATTCATTAGGAAACACCACAGATGCTGCGCTTGAAGCCGCGGTGCGCACTCGCTTTGAGGGTGACTATTCCGGATTATGCGTCATGGTGGCGAAAGTAGGAAAAACGGTTGCCCGTACCCAAGTATGCGCCGACCCTAAACGTGCACAAGCGTTTAGCGCCAACAGCACCTTTGAAATTGGCTCGATTAGCAAAACCATGGTGGCATTTTTGGTTGCTGATTTAGTTGACCAAGGCAAAATGGCGCTAAGCGATCCAATTGAAAAACACCTGCCAACTGGCACTGTTGTACCAACTTGGGACGGCAAAAAAATTACGGTAGAGCATATCGTCACCCACACTAGCGGCTTACCGGCTATTCCGAGCGGTCTAACGGCTGGTGATCCTAGTGACCCTTATGCCAAGCTCTCACCGCAGCAGTTGCTCCAAGACTTGGGTAGTCAAAAATTAGTGACTGAACCCGGATCAAAATTAGCCTACTCAAATTTCGCCATGATGGTGTTGTCATTAGCGGTTACCCATGTGAACGGCCAAGATTTGCCTAAACTCATGCAGCAAAAACTATTTACGCCACTGGGTATGAAAACTGCTTTTATCGCACCACAAAGTAGCGCAGCTAAACCCGCTCAGGGACATAACACGGAACGTAAACAAGTACCGGCATGGAATGCCCATCCCAATTTAGCGGGTGTTGGTATGGTACGCGCCAGCTTAGACGATATGGTGGCTTATGCGCAGGCAAGCATCGGTAAATCACCCAGCACCAACCCAGAAGTAGCGCGTATTATGCGGCTCATTGAAACCGCACAAAAGCCGCGATACAGCGAAGGCACTAAAGATGCTGGCATTGGTATGAACTGGTTTAACCGCACCTTGGCTGATGGTAATCGCATTGCTGAACACGGCGGTGGCACCGGCGGCTTTTCCGCCTATTTGGTGACTGATCGCGCTAATGGCCAAGCTGCCGTCCTACTTTCTGACACCGCTGGTGGTGGCTTAACTGCATTTGGGGATTCGCTAATCGATAGCAAAACCGCTGGCGGCAAGGCACGCAAACTAGTCGCACCAGATGCAGAAAAGTTTTCGCAAATGGCGGGAGAATACGTTATCGGCGGTGCCCTGCCCTTAACATTACGCGTGCGCGATGGTAAATTATTTGGTCAAGCCCAAGGTCAGCCGGAGTTTGGATTAAACATGGACAATGAAGGCACGCTAGTTTTTATAGGTGTTGAAGCCAAACTTAAACCGAAAAAAGAAGCCGATGGTTATAGCTTTACCCTCCTGCAAGGCGGTGGTGCGGTGCCGGTGGTTAAAGGCAAGCTGGCTGCCGAAGCCACCCCAATCGCAGTGCCAACCCAGAAGCTAAAGCAATACGAAGGGGTTTATCCCTTATTTTCAGGCTTGAAATTAAAGGTGTTTGTTGAAAATGAAACACTCATGGGGCAAGCTACAGGCCAAGGCGCGTTTCCGTTAAGCGCCACCGCTGAAGATGCATTTCAATTTACTGCAGCCCAGATTAAACTCAAGTTTATTCGTGATGCGGCGGGCAATGTAGTGAAGCTGCATTTTCAACAAGGCGGCAATGACGTAACAGTGGAAAGGGAATAACTTCGTATTCCACGCATTTTATTATTCCACCCTGACTTGAGTGTTTAAATATCACTAGAAATGCCCTTCATGCGTCATGAAAGGCATCTCTATAAAAATACTATGAAAAATATTCCACTTAATATTGACCTAAATCAGCCCTTACCCGGTGCCCTTTACGAATCTAAAAAAGCACGCTTCACTAGTTATCGGAGCTTCGCCGTGTTTAGCCGTCCGTGGATAGCACGGCGCACCGGTTGGGCGGTATTTTGGTTTGAAATATTGACAGTGACGGTGGTATTTGCGATGCAAAAAGACCAGCCAACCATAGCGGCCATGTTGGCGATTATTGGGTTGATTAACATTAAAATATTTTTGCTATTTTGCTTGGGACCCATTGCCGCCTTTCTTGCGCGGCAACGTTATAGCAACACACCCGCAGAAAAGCAAAAGACGCTCGTTGCATTGATAGTTGGGATGGTGCTTGCTGTATTGATCGTGCTTCTGGCTGTAGACACGCCACGTGATCGCATAGTGCAGGAAGTGTTTCGCAACTCCCCTGTGAATTCATCCCTTGCCACTAGCCGCACTGTCGCCTATGCAGATCAGGGCCGCTATGTTGATTTAGTAACCAATTTGGTTCTGGTGTGTCTGTTCGGCGGCGGGTTTGCGGGTTTTAGTTACATTAGAGAATATCGTCGGCGCTTGCAAGTAACACAAGAGCAAGCAATGCAAAAGCTTGAAACCGAAAAACTCACTGCAGATTCAAAGCTTGCCGTATTGCAGGCACAAGTAGAACCGCACTTCCTTTTCAATAGCTTGGCCTCCGTACGCGCGCTGGTAGTGCAAGACCCCAAGCGCGCGCAAGCCAGCATTGATGCCTTAGTGACCTACCTGCGTGCCACTATTCCACAAATGCGCGCTGAGCAAGATAGCCGCGTGCTCTCGACGGTAGCGCAACAAGTACACCTTGCCAGTGCATATTTAGACGTGATGGCGCATCGCATGGGCGAACGCTTGCGCGTAGCGGTGGACTTGCCCACAACACTTGGTGATACGCCCTTCCCGCCACTGCTGCTGATTTCATTAGTTGAAAATGCAGTGAAGCACGGCGCTGAACCAAATGCAGGTATCACCACCATTACCATTAGCGTTGGACTAGTTTCTAACACTCAACTTTTTGTGCGTGTGACTGATGACGGCGCAGGTTTAGTTCCCCAAGCCCATAGCGGCATCGGTCTTGCTAATACGCGCGCACAATTGGCAGCCCGCTTTGGCGATGCGGCAAGTTTAAATTTGCGCCAAGGTGTTGATGCAAAAGGCGTTGTTGCTGAAATTATTATCCCTATCGAATGAATATGCCTACAGCCATTATTATTGAAGACGAAATTCCGCAGCGCGAAGAGCTTGAAACGATGCTAAAAAGCGCTTGGCCCGAACTTGAAATCAGCGAACGCTGTGCTGACGGTTTGCATGCAATTGACGCTATAAGTGAGCTAAAACCCGACATAGCCTTCATCGATATTCGTATCCCCGGCATCAACGGTATTGAAGTTGCCAAGCTTGCGCACAGCCGAGGGGTTCTCACCGTATTTACCACGGCCTACGACCATTACGCCGTGGAGGCTTTCAACCAACGCGCCATCGATTATTTGCTTAAGCCCATTGTGACAACACGGTTAGAAGAATGTATAAGTCGGCTAAAAAGTCAAATGCTGGCTCCAGCAAGCACCCAAATCAGTCCTAAAGTAGGCCAATTAGAAGGCATTAGTGACGTTAAAACCCCCACCAAGAAAGAACCCTTAACGTGGATTATGGCGGGCATAGGTGACACCATTAAAATGGTGTCCATTGACGACGTGCTGTTTTTTCAAAGCCAAGATAAATACACCCGAGTTGTCACCGCCACAATGGACACCCATATTCGCACCCCTTTAAAAGAGCTTTCGGAAGGCGTTGACGAACAGCAATTTTGGCTAATCCATCGCAATGCGATAGTGCGCGTAACCGCAATAGAAAAAATTAGCCGTGATGATAGCGGACGCATGTGGGTGCACATAAAAGGTAAGCCCGAAAAGCTAAGTGTTAGCGCTGCGCATCAGGGGCGGTTTAGGGCAATGTAGGGCAATCCATGCAGAGCTAATTACCACGACAATATTCCACTGCTTGTTCGATACGCTCCACCGCAAAAATTTCCAAGCCCGGAATACCCTGCTTTGGCTTATTGGCCTTTGGCACAATGGCGTGGGTGAAGCCCAGTTTTAGCGCCTCTTTTAAACGCTCTTGGCCGCGCTGCACGGGGCGCACTTCGCCAGCTAGCCCTACTTCGCCAAACACCACGTGTTTAGCGGGTAATGGGCGGTTTTTTAAGCTGGAAACAATAGCTAAAAGCACCGCTAAATCGGCACCCGGCTCGTCAATCTTTACCCCCCCCACAGCGTTAATAAATACATCTTGATCGGAACACGCTACACCGGCGTGGCGATGCAATACCGCTAACAATAAGGCCAGCCGATTTTGCTCTAAGCCCACGCACAACCGCTTTGGGTTCATGCCGTGCGAATCATCCACTAGGGCTTGAATTTCCACCAATAATGGCCGCGTACCCTCTTGGGTGACCATCACACAGCTACCGGGCACAGCATGATCGTGGGTGGATAAAAATAAGGCGGAGGGATTAGAAACCTCCCGCAAACCCCGCTCCGTCATCGCGAATACGCCCAGCTCATTGGCAGCACCAAAGCGATTTTTAAAAGCACGAATTAGGCGAAAAGTTGAATGCGTGTCGCCTTCAAAATACATGACGGTATCAACAATATGTTCAAGCACACGCGGCCCTGCCAGTGAGCCTTCTTTGGTGACGTGTCCCACTAAAATCATGGCGGTATCGGTAGCTTTGGCAAAGCGCGTAAGTTGCGCCGCACATTCGCGCACCTGCGCCACGCTGCCGGGTGCTGAAGACAATGCCGCGCAATATACGGTTTGAATCGAATCAATCACCACCACCTGCGGCTTTTCAACGGCCAAGGTAGCGAGGATTTTTTCTAACTCAATTTCCGCCAGCAACTTAACGTCGTGCGAATCCACGGCCAAACGTTGCGCCCGTAACGCAATTTGCTGCGGCGATTCTTCACCGCTTACATAAAGCACGGACTTTAATGCCGCCACAGAAGATAAAGCCTGCAGCAACAGCGTTGATTTACCAATGCCTGGATCACCACCAATGAGCACCACGCCACCGGGCACCAAGCCGCCACCTAACACACGGTCAAGTTCGCCAATACCAGTGAGCATGCGCGGCACATCAGTAGCCCGCACGTCACTTAAACGCTGCACCTTACCGCGCATAGCAGATTCACCGTAAACGGTTGAGAATCTATTCGCTGATTCAGTAGCCGCCACCGTTTCCACCAAAGTATTCCAAGCCTGACAAGCCGAACATTGCCCCTGCCACTTAGGGCTTTGCGCACCGCATTCGTTGCAGGTGTAAATAGTTTTTGCTTTGACCATGAAGGAATGCTTAAAGGAAATTGGGAGAGGTATCTGTGCGAATTGCAGTTTAACATCAGGGTGGAATAACCCCGAGCTATAAGATGGTGTTGTAAGCCGCCGCCAGCCTTACGCAACTATCACTTTAAAACCAATCACTTTAAACTGCTTAATTTTTTCTCGGTTTTATCGGCGTGGGCGGCGGCGTGGGCGTAGCAGGAGGAATGGGCTTACGAAAAATAGTTATGTCGCCTGTCAGCACAGCGTTTTGGAGTCGGCTCACATATTTATCAAACAGCGACCAATCAAACCCGGCTTTATGAAAGTGATTCATTAGCGTTTCTTCCACATGGCCACCGCAGTAGCCGTTCTCAGCGCAGAAACGGTTACTTGCTAAACTACCCGGGCTGCAATCTTCGCCCATTCTGCACATCAAAATATAATCATATGCTATGGTCTGAAGGTTACCAACCTGCTCCTCACCGGCAATTTGCGCAAGCTCATAACTATTCACATCGGACATTAAAATACCAATCTCACCGATTAACTGGCTTTGCAATAGTTTTTGCCCTAACTCCGCGGTGGCTTCATTAGTCATGGCCTCTCGCCGACCCAGCTTATAGCGTGCGCTCATCCAATCTCGCATCGGGAAGCCAGATGCTTCGATCGACCGAATTGCAGCCTCTATCTCAACCCGACTTATTTTCACTCCGCCAGTGATCTCACGGCACTGTTTATGAAATGCATTGAGCGCTGATAGCCGTTCGTTTGGTGTTCCCTTTCCGGGTAATTTATCCGCTGGCGTATAAACATCCGCAACTCTAGCTAGAACAAGTTTCTTAAAATCATCTGCCGGAGGGTCTGTTTCATAACCACCACAAATTCGGCGAAGTCGCGTAAGTGCATACTCGACCAAAGCCGCGTTATTTGAGGACAAAAGTTCTTTCACCGACGAACGACCAATACTAGGGCCGAGATTTTGTTCGCCTAATCTTGTGTCGCCTATCGCTAGAATAGTGGCGTTATTTGTTTTAACTTCATTGCCTGGCAAGCGAACAGCACTATTACTTTTCCTCTCAAAACCAATTATTTTCCCAGAACTTGAACCTTCAAAAAATTTACCAAGCCCCAGCTTTGATAAATAACCTCCTTGATATCCAAGCGAAAAAACAACAATTATTCCTACAATAAGGATTGAACAAACTTTTATGGTGCGCAGGTATCTCATTTGGTTAATGCTTTTTAACTTTGACTATCTTTAAATAAAGAAGAGTTGTCAATTTTTGCGGAATAGCAATTTTCATAGCTCGCTTTTTAGTTAATCATACGTCATTAATTAAAGGCCACCTTACAACTCATTATGCAAGTTTAACTTGCATTTATGCAAGTTAAACTGTAATATCTGCTTAACATTACAAGCGGTGATGCATAAAAATAAATGCGATACAGCCACCGCAGCCACAGGCGGTACATCGTGCGGCGGCATGGGTTTAGCAAAATTTAAAGGAGTTAAAGTGCATTTTTATCAACACAATATTGGTGATTTTAATAATGCCACGCGGCATCTATCGCGGCTGGAGCGATCAATTTATCGCGATCTGCTCGAACATTATTACAGCACCGAAAAGCCCCTAATCGCTGATGTGGAACGCCTTGCCAGACTTTGCTTAGTTGATGAAAATGATCGCGGCGCAATGCGTGATGTGCTTAATGAATACTTTTTGTTGCAAGAAGACGGCTAGAGGGTGTAAAGAATTTTGTGTAGATTGATTTTTTTGTTAGGCTCCCATAGATTTAAATCAAGGAGCCCACATGAAACGTAACTTAGCACCAAACGAAGCTGTCACCACAAACAATA
>JANMDR010000080.1:0-3287 GCA_031376425.1 Betaproteobacteria bacterium | reverse complement strand
CGCCACTACCTTGTATGCGCAATTATTTGAGCGCCTCGCGAAGTTGGGCTACCATCAAGCCTTTGCAGGTATCGCGCTACCGAATATAAGTAGTATCGCTATGCATAAAAGCATAGGATTTGCAGACATTGGCGTGTTTAAAGCCGTGGGGCGTAAGTTTGATGCGTGGCATGATGTGGCATGGTTGCAGCGGACGTTGTGAGTGTTTGTATGTTAGATAATGCCATCTAAAACCTGCACATCCACCAACGCCCCTGCGGCAACATTGCCTACATCGTCACCCAAAATAATAAAGCAATTGGCGTCGCTTAATGACTTCAAAATGCCCGATCCTTGCGCACCCGTAGTGCGCACTTTGGTTTGACCGTTTTCTGTAAAAAGGGTGCCGCGTTGAAATTCAGTGCGCCCCGTGGCTTTTTTAATAGGGCTGACGCATTCCACTTTAAATATGGGTGTAAGGGGGATAGGGTTTATTCCCTGTAGCGCCATAAGGGCAGGGCGCACAATTTGGTAGAAAGTTACCATCGTCGAGACGGGATTGCCGGGAAGGCCGAAGAAATGGGCTTCTCCAGCGCGTTGATGGGTACGGCGAATTTTGCCATACGCTAATGGTCGCCCAGGTTTCATGGCGATTTTCCAGAACACCACTTCACCAATTTTCTTGAGCAAATCTTTAATAAAATCGGCTTCGCCTACCGATACACCACCTGAGCTGATGACCACATCGGCATGATTGGCCGCATCTACTAGTGCTGCCTCTAACTGCGCCGGATTATCGCGTACGCTGCCCATATTGATGCATTCAGCGCCTAAGCGTGCGAGCATGGCGGCGATAGTGGTGGAATTAGAATCGTAAATTTGGCCGGGCTGCAATGGCGTGCCCGCTGCTACTATTTCATCACCGCTAGAAAAAAACGCGACGCGGAGTTTACGAAAAACGCTTACCTGTTTTAAACCTAGCGAAGCGAGCAAACCTAATTCTGCAGCCCGTAATTGGCGGCCTTTGGAGAGTGCGATTTCACCAGCTTTTAAGTCTTCACCGGCATGGCGAATGTTCTGATTTTGTTGCACGCCGGATTCGAAGCTGACGGTATTGCTAGTGTTATTGTTACGCGCGCGTGCGCGTTCTTGCATGATGACTACGTCGCAGCAATTCGGCACGACCGCACCAGTAAAAATTCGGATGCATTCATTGGGGGCAAGTTGAAAATCCGGTGCTAACGGTACGCCAGCAAAGCTCGTTGCTGCCACAGTATATTCACGGTCTGCAGCAAACTGGTCAAACCCAATCGCATAACCATCCATGCCGGCATTTCGATGCGGCGGCACATCGCAGGGTGACAATACATCTGCGGCGAGTATGCGATTGAGTGCGTCCGGCAGGGCTAAGGATTCGGCATCAGTTAGGGGCTGCATAAGGC
This sequence comes from Betaproteobacteria bacterium, assembly GCA_031376425.1. Lineage (GTDB taxonomy): Bacteria > Pseudomonadota > Gammaproteobacteria > Burkholderiales > Usitatibacteraceae > JANMDR01. Next base: position 1,866 of record JANMDR010000080.1, on the reverse strand, counting down.
CACCAATAAAGGCTCTAGCCTTGTCGATGGGCATGGAGTTTGGATCTGATTCATCAGAAGCAATTGCGTCAATAAGTGATTGCATAGTGTTCTATAGAAAATTTAAAGGTACAACATGTTCAATTTTTACTGGCCCAGTTTCCGGTAAGGTGATTACCGCTATTTCCCGCAGCACAAATTGCCATTCACCACGTATTTTCTGGCTGGCGGCTTCAAGCATGACATCAAATGCGGGGTCATGTTCAGCAGCAGTAGGATCAGTTCTATAGGGTACGCGGCCTACCGTGATGTGCGGTTGAAACACGATGTCATCGCGTAAAAAGGGCGATAACACGCTGGTATAAAGTTTATGGTGCAACTGTGTGAGGGCTTCGGCGCGATCACGCACCATCAGCAGTACAAAGGTATCAAGCAGACCTTCAACATCACGAATGCTAATCGGCAGCGGAGGCCAATTGCCCACTATCTTTTTTACATGCGAGGCAATTTGTAGCGGTGTTAATACGGTGTGAAACGGAAACACAAGAGTCACATGCGCGGGAATGTTTGCGGCTGCGGGATCGTTAGCAGCGCGAAAGGGCTCAATAGCAGAATCTGCAGGAAAAGGCGGAAACCATACAATCGCGCGGCGCGGTAGTGGTGGGCGAAAGCTGAGTTTGCGTGAGTTGCGACGTGCCATGCTAGTAATCCTGTTTTGCGTTCAAGAGTTGCTCGGTAGTATTGTAATTGGCGAATGCTTCTGGGTAATCATCGAATGCCACGGCCACGCTGTTTAAGAGCGCGATCCAATGCCGTACCCGTCGATCATCGTCGATTAAAAACTGTTCCAAGCTCGGCAGCACATCAAGGCTCACCATACAAGTTAATGGATGCATAGCGCCCGCCACAGTAACATAGGCGCAGTTTGATGTTGTATTGGAGATCGCTGTAAATAAACGCGCTACAAGGCATTCTGGAACGTGCGGTGTATCTGTAGGCATAACCATCACGTAGTCAGGAAGCGTATTTTGGTGTGAGCGCAGTTGCGCTATCGTATGCAATCCGGCATGCATGCCCGCTAAGGGGCCTTGGTAATTCTTATATAAATCAGCGGTGACAATGACAGGTTTGCCATCCGCAGTTAGAGTAGCATAGGTTTCCAAGTGGCGATTCGCACTAATGATAATTTGTTTGACTTGAGGAGATAGTGCTTTTAAGGCGCGCGTGATAAGTGGCTCGCCATTTAATTGTGCTAAGCCTTTATCCACGCCATCCATACGGCTACCGCGTCCGCCAGCCAAAATCAGCCCGTAAATATTCGCATTGTTCATTGCCCAAAGTGTAACGCAGAGCGCATAACTTTTTAGCGTCGCTTCGTAGGAAAAACAAAAAATTGGTTTTATATTGGTATTATCGCGCCAATAATTGCGCAAGGTGATACACTTTCTGACAATGCGCTTTCGCGATCATACAATTCAGATTTTCCCTTTTTTTGGAGCTAAAAATGACATCGAAAATAGTTAAATCTCGGTATCTCAAAACACTTTTAGCCGCATTAGTATTACAAACTTTAGCCGTTGCCCCTGCTGCGGCGCACGGCTTAGATTTTCGGGTTCGTTTGAAAATCCAGGAAATGGCACAGGCGCGTGGAGAGTCTTTAAATACGAATACCAGCGATGTAGTGTCAGCCTCATTGCGTCGAGTGCAAGCTATTGAAAACATGAGTATGGAGGTAGCGAGGGTTATTTCCGTTATGAATGGGCTGCAGGACTATGCCGCTGCGGTTAACGTAGAGTCATCCGCGCGCGCTAATTTTGATGCAAAACCTAAGAGCCTGCGTTTAATAAGTGCCTTCGAGCAGGAAGGGAAAATTACGCTAAATTTGAG
>JANMDR010000060.1:0-82042 GCA_031376425.1 Betaproteobacteria bacterium | reverse complement strand
ACTGCAACAATTGTAGAGGGAAATTCGTGCCGAATGTGCACAACGGCATCACGTAGCGTCATGAAATCGCTGACAAATTCGAGTTTTTACAGATAAAAATGACTAATAGCAACAGGGTCTAGCTGTTTGCTACAGAAAGTGTCAAATCAGGCATTAATGGTCGCGTATCGCCAAAAATCGGTGCAGTTCGTCGCAACAAGACACGCCATGATTCGTCCCACAGGTGATTGCACTAGTCACCATAACTTTCAAAATAAGGGTCGATGATGAAAATAAGAAAATTAGTCGTGGCGGTATCCTGTGCATTGAATGCGGGTTTGGTTATTGGCGTGGTGGGCGCCGGGCACGCACTGGCACAAACGCCGCCAGCAAAACCAGAAAAAACCGAGAAGGTGGAGCAAATTGTGGTCACCGGTTCCCGCGTGGCTAAACAAGATTTTGATTCTAATAGCCCCATTGTCACCATCACGTCAGAAGAACTAGCCAAACATCAAGATATCACGCTAGATACTTTTCTTAACTCATTGCCACAGGTAAATCCATCTGGCACGACCACCTCAAACAATCCGCCTAATGCTGGGCAATCCAATATTGACTTACGCGGTTTAGGTTCTAATCGTAACCTCGTACTTATCGATGGTCGTCGTCCAATGGTGTCTGCATCAAATCAAACCGTTGATCTCAACACCATTCCTATTGCGTTAATTGAGAGCATTGAAATTATTTCTGGCGGTGCTGGTGCTGTGTATGGTGCTGATGCTGTAGCCGGTGTTGTTAACATTAAGTTAAAGCGTCGCTTTGAAGGCTTGGACATTCGCGCAGGTTGGACCAATAGCGAAAAATACAAAGATGCGAGAGAGCAAAATGCATCGGTGGTGATGGGCGGTAATTTTGCGGATAAACGCGGCAATGCTGTGATTGGTTTTGAATATTCACAACGCCAAGGCATCATTAAAGGGCAACGCGATTTTGCGGCAGTGGCTACCGCCACCACTTCCTTCTTTCCGGAAGGTTCGTATCGTCCTGATGGGAGTAACCTACCGTCGCAAGCTGCGGTAAATGCGCTATATGGACAAGCCTCGTATGGCGGTGCCGCGCCGGGAACAGTGCCCAATGCGTCTGCCCATAGCTTCAATACCGACGGCAGCTTGTTTTACCCTGGTGTGTTCAACACATCACGTGATGTGCTCAATTATCGCTACGCACCAAACTCAGGTGAAAACACAAGGCTATTCCCAGACGTATATTCCTACAACTTTGATGCCGTAAATATTCTCGTGTTGCCTCTGGAGCGTAAATCGGCGATGGCGAAGGTCGAATATAAATTCGGCAACAATATCGAAGTATTCTCAAACTTTTCGAATACCAATTACACCTCAACAACAGCTCTTGCACCAACACCCGTTTCTACTATTACGGTGGCTGCCGCCGGAACTGCAACGGCCACGCAAGGTGCTAGCGCCTTGATCACGCCGGGTCGTAACGTGGGCACGCAACTCATTGTGCCTGCTACCAATCCCTTTATCCCCGCTGACTTGCGCACACTATTAAATTCCCGAACCGGCGATGACCCAAGAATTATTGGTGCTGGTGCCAGTGAGCCGTTTTTGATGCGCTGGCGCACACTCGCGCTGGGTTTGCGTACGGCTAGCTATGAAAACACCGTCACGCAATATGCAGGCGGTGCCAAAGGCCCCTTGTTTGGCGATAACTGGAAATGGGAAGCCAATATCTCTGAGGGGCGTACTAAAATTGTAAATGCGCAGGGCAATAACGTAGATACCAATAAATTGCTTACCGCATTGGCAGCGCCAGATGGCGGTCGATCCATCTGTGAAGGTGGTATCAACCCGTTTGGACGGCAAACATTATCACCCGCCTGTCAGGCGTACCTGCGTGTGAGTGGCGCACAAACAACGGACTTCACTCAAACCATCGGTCAAGCTTTTGTGTCGGGTGAGGCCATGCAACTCAATCATGGCCCAGTTTCAGTGGTGGTCGGTAGTGAGTTTAGAAATTTTAAATATAACTTTGATCCGGGCTCTGCAGCAGGTGCCATATCGGGTTTCACAACGCAAGCTGTGGCGGCCGGTAACAATAATTTCCGCGACTTATTTGGTGAAGTTTCAGTACCAATTGCTCGAAATTTGCCCTTAGCGCAGTCGCTGGATGTGCACTTTGCTTATCGTAGCTCTAGCAGTCAATCCAAAGACTTAGTCACTGGCCAAGAAAGTACCAAGCAGCGCAGCAATGCATGGTCGATGGATTTTAGCTGGGAGCCGAGCGATACCCTGCGCGCGCGCGGGTCAGCGCAACAATCCGTGCGTGCACCAAACTTTGGTGAGCTATTTGACGGTGGCGAAAGCGCACCGCAGATTTTTGATCCGTGCTCCATCACCAGCGTAGCGCGTACTACGGGTGCTAATGCGGCCCGTCTGGCCACACTGTGCCAAACCGCAGGACAAGCTGGGGGGTTAGGTAGTTTGGTTACAACGCATGTGCAAACGCCTGGTACTCAGGCGACGATTGGACTGATTGGTAATCCGGATTTGAAGCCAGAAACCGGCAATAGCTATACACTGGGGCTCGTATGGGCACCAAAAGTAAGTGGGTTTTTCAAAGGTATTCGCACCTCAGTGGACTTTTATAAAATTAAAGTTAAGGACGCAATTACCATTGCAGATACTAATGAATACATTGCTGATTGCTATAACTTCTACGGCAACAACCCAAGCTATAGTGCAACGTATAAAAATTGCGCGGCGCTGTTCCGTGCTAACGACATTCTGGGCGTCTCTGATTTCAGTACACCGTCAGAAGCGTTTCCGCTAACTAATGGTGGTGTGCTTTCAACGAGTGGTATTGACACGCAGGTAAGCTGGGGTACACCGCTCGGTACCGGTCGACTAGAACTATTGGCGCAACTAAATTACCTTTTAGCGTTTAAGTCGCAAACGCGCCAAGAGTTTCCAACCAATGATTTCAGCGGCACCATTCCATTTTTTGGTGCCGGTTTGGGTCAGGCATTCCCGAAGTTTAAGGGAAATTTCACGGCGCGTTATTTATGGAACGACTTCTCTTTTGACGCGCGTGCGCGTTACATCGACAAGATGGAAAACCGTATGGTTAAGTTGTTTCCAAGCGAAAACTTTGGCGGCGTTCCGGCCACAACATATTGGGATATTGGCATTGGCTATACCTACGCTAAAACCTTCACGATTCGCCTAGGTTTAGTCAATGCGCTAGATCAAAAACCGCGTACCTACACACCTAATGTGCAATCCGGCACTGATCCGTCGACTTATGACGTTGTAGGTCGTCGCTATCTGGCACAGGCACAGTTGAAGTTCTAGTTTTTCGCTAAGCGAAACAGTTAAATTATTCAGGAGAAGTAAATGTTTTTTTCATCAAAAGTCTTGGTGCGGAACCTTGTTGGTGCAGGTTTTATTAGCGCTAATGTGTTGGTTTCGGTTCATGTATTTGCGCAACAAACTGCACCCGCTAATTCAGTACCGCCACAGTCTGCTGTAATTCAAAAAGTTGAAAAAATTGAAGTCACTGGATCAAACTTAAAGCGTGTTGATGCAGAAACTTCCTCGCCTATTACAATTATCAATGCTGCTGATATTAAGAGATCTGGCGCCACATCGGTACAAGAATTGCTTAGCAATCTGCCCATTGCCGTTGGCGGTGCACTCAATGACGTTTCCGCCGGAAATGGATTCGCAGCGGGTGCCGCAACGGTCGCATTACGTGGCTTAGGCTCGCAGGCAACATTGACTTTGCTTAACGGGCGACGCATTAGTCCAGCGGCATTTAATGACCCCAATACGGGGCAGTCAGTAATCACCAACTTAAATTCGATTCCCACAGCGGCGATTGAACGTATTGAGATTTTGCGTGATGGCGCATCAGCTATTTATGGTTCCGACGCGATTGCCGGAGTAGTGAATATTATTTTGCGTAAAGATTTTACGGGTGCTGTTGGCACCGCGTCGATTTCACAAAATGCGGATAATGAATTTAGAATTAAGCAAATAAACGTAGCCTTTGGTATCGGCGATCTTGCCGCAGATAAGTTTAATGTATTTGGTACTTATGAACGCTTCGAACGAGAAGCGGTGCTTATTAAGCAAGAGGATAATGTTGATAGTAATTGGACCAACACCACGTTTTTGCAACGTCAATCTGTGCTCAGTTCGCTCTCCTATCCGGGCAACTATTATCGCGAAGCACGCCTAGGCAGTGGTCTGTTTGCGACATTTGTTGCTGCGCGCGCGGGATGTCCGACGGTCATCGGCGGGCTCTGCCGCTATAACCAGTGGGATGATTTAGAACAATCCGGCAAAACGCAGCGGGATACCGCCTACGTCCGTGGCACAATCGATATTCGACCCAGTTTGTCTGCATTTGGTGAGGCGAGTTTTTCTAAAACGGTAAACACTTTTACCGGTGCGCCGATTTCCGAAAACCCCGCTACCCCAACAATTTGGCTGACTAATTCGTTTCAGCCATTACGTTTTCAATTAGTGTTGCCAGTAGGACATCCTGAAAACCCCTACACCTTTCCTGTGGGGTTACGGTATCGCTGGGTAGACTTAGGCCGTAGTCGTGATATTAGTACAACCAAAGACGCGCGCGCTGTTGCCGGATTGAAGGGGACATTTGGTGCGTGGGATTGGGAATCCGCAGTTCTTTTTAACACCAGCAAAGCGGAGTCAACGACCGGTCGTAGGCTATTATTCCCCGAAGTGCAACAGGCGATTGCCGACGGATCGTGGAGGTTTAACGCACCGAATAGCCAAGCGCAGATTGATCGCATCAGCACTAATTTCACGAACAGTGGTGAATCAACTAGCAAGATTTGGGATTTAAAGGCATCTACAGAATTCGGCCAACTGCCCGGTGGCGCGATTGCGGTAGGGGCAGGTGTTGAGCTACGCCGTGATAGTTTAGAAATTACGCCAGACGCCAATATCGTCAATTCACGCATCGTAGGATTTGGTGCATCCTTTGCCGATGGATCGCGAAAAGTGACGTCAGCGTTTGTGGAGTTTGCCCTACCGATTACAAAAACGTTGGATGCATCAGTTGCTGGGCGTTACGACAAATACTCCGACTACGGAAGCTCCACTAACCCAAAATTTGGTTTGAAGTGGAAGGCATTGCCTAACTTGGCGTTGCGCACTAATTATTCCACCGGTTTTCGTGCACCATCGCTATCGCAAATTTCAAAGTCTGCAGTACGATCATTTCAGCAGATTACCGACAATTTGCGTTGTCCAGTAACGGCTGATCCGGATGAATGCGGCGGTTTAAAGGTAGTAGCCGCACAAATTCAGTTCAACCCAAATTTAGAGCCTGAAAAATCAAAAAGTTATAATTTCGGTGCAATTTGGGATGTGACTAAAAACCTGAGTTTGTCGATTGACTATTTCAACATCGCTCGAAAAAATGAAATTGATCGCTTCAGCTCGAACTTTGTCGTGCAAGGCAATTTTAATGGTGAAGCGCGTTTTGCAAATGCTGTATTGCGTGATCCAAATCCGCTTACTTGGTTGCCCGGAGTGCCAAATTCGGGTCCGGTACAAACGGTATTACGCCAGTATTTAAATCTGGGGGGGTCGCAAGTAACAGGTGTAGATATTGATGTTAACCAAAAAATAAATTTAAGCCAATGGGGCAAACTCACCTTAAACGCCACAGCCACTTACAATATCAACAATAAATTTGCACGCGAAAAAGGCGATCCACTCGTCGATAGTATCGGCGGCGTTAATTCACCGCGTATTCGCGGTAATATTTCCGGCAATTGGGATTATCGAGATTGGTCGTTCGGTGTGCGCGGCAATTATGTCGGTCGCTACAATTATCGTGACGGCTTTGGCACATGTTTGGCCTATGCGGGGCAGGCACGTATTGATTCAATTTCTGGTTTGTGTCAGATTAAGAGTTGGGCGACCATGGATGCTAACCTTTCTTACGCTGGCATAAAGAACCTAACGTTACGATTAGTAGTGCGCAATATTACGGATAAAAAACCGCCGTTTGATTTTAACGCTAATGCTACTTTGGGCTATAACACCAACTTCCACAACCCATTGGGTATTTATCCTACTTTCAGTGCAAGCTATCAATTCAAATAGCAGTTGGCTTTAGAAATAATGAGGGCGCGTTTTAGAAACGCGCCCATTTTTACTTTAGCGGCACTGCGTATCAAGTTAGTGGCATCATGGGCGTATGACTAAACTTTTTTTAAAACTTTGGCTATTGATTTGCTTGGCTTCACTGACGTCGTTTCAGATCCAGAAATTCGTCTTTGATCTCACCGTGAACGCGCAAGCGCAGTCAAATTCAAACGAGCGGTTTCGTCGCAACTATGTATATATTGAAGAAGTACTGGCGCCGTTTCCGCAATCACAATGGCCGGAGCGGTTTGAAAAGTTGAAAGAAAAAATCGGCTCACCCGAGGTATTTTTAGGTCCTTCTCGAATGCTGCGTTTTGATGATCTTGCAAAGACGGGTCAATTGTCGCCAGAAAAAATGGCAGTCATTCGTGCACAAAACCCGGTTAGTCTTGATACGCCCAATGGGCTTGGTTATGAAGTATTTCATACTATTTCGGGTACTGATTGGGTGGTGGTATTGAAGGCACCCTTTGCGCGGCAACAACCAATGACGTTTGTCTTTGGGTTATTTTCCCCGACGCAATTTACGTGGCTTGTTGAGTCATCCATGTATGGCTTGGCAGTATTTTTCTGGTTGCGCTTATTTCGCCGCGATATGCTGATATTGGAGAAGGCTGCAACGCGGGTAGGCGAAGGAAGTTTTGACTTCGATATAAAGATGGGCAAGGGTGCAGCAATGTATCCCTTGGCCGATGCAATGAATAAGATGAAGCAACGTATTGGCGCACTATTGGCTCGCACAAGCAACTCACCAATGCCATTTCGCATGAATTTCGTACGCCCATTACGCGCTTGCGGTTTCGACATGAATTAGCGGTAACCGCGCCAACGCTTGCTGAAAAAAATGCCGAATTATTAGCGATGGATTCGGCTATTGATCAGCTTGATGAGCTTTCTACAGAACTTTTGGAATATGCAAGGCTTGATCGAGAAGAACCAAAACTAGCCATTGCTGCAATTGATGTGGCACCGTGGCTTGAAGAACTCGTTGCTGAAGCACAAGATGTTGCATGCAGTACGGTGCGCACCGTGGCGGTAGTGGCGCGGGTAGGAGTTGATAGCGTGGATGGAGATCATCGTTATCTGAGCCGCGCTGCTGCAAATTTGTTGCGCAACGGGGTACATTATGCGAGATCGCAAGTTGAAATTTCGGTGAATACCGAAAATGGATTAACGATATTGACGGTGGATGATGACGGTGCGGGAATTCCGGTGTCTGAACGTGAACATTTATTTGAGCCATTTTCGCGTCTCGATAAAAGCCGTGATCGGGCATCCGGCGGCTTTGGTATCGGGTTAGCGATTGTGAAGCAAATAGCTCGCTGGCACGGCGGCACCGCAACCATTAGCGATGCACCGCTCGGTGGTGCGCGTGTACAAATTAAATGGAATTGTAATAACAAAATGATGACCAACGGAGCGCGCCGTGAAACCTGATGACCCCCTTCCAGCTTCGCCACCTGCTTTGCAATTGCTTCTGGTCGAAGATGATGTTGAGCTAAGTCGCGCAATTAGTGATTATTTAAAAAAACAGGGCATTGAAGTCAAGTGTGAAACGCGCGGTGATCGCGTGTTGGCGCGGGTAGTGGCGGAGCAGCCAGATTTAATTATTCTGGATGTAATGCTTCCGGGTAAAGATGGTTTCGACGTTTGCAAGGAAATTCGCGCTAGTGGTAACAAGGTGCCTATTATCATTTTGACCGCGCGGGAGGAAGATTTTGATCAAGTGCTGGGGCTTGAACTGGGTGCTGACGATTATCTAGCCAAGCCGATTCAACCACGGGTATTGTTGGCGCGTATTAAGGCGATCAACAGGCGTTCCCATATGGGTGAAGTCAATCGCGATGATAGCGAACTCCTGCAGTTTGGCCGCTTAAAAATACATGGTGCTAATCGCGAAGTAGCGCTTGGTGATCTGCGTATTGAACTCACACCCGCAGAGTTTGATTTGCTGTGGTTACTCGCTACCAACGCGGGCAAAGTGATGTATCGAAACGATATTCTCAAAGAGTTGCGTGGCCTACACTATAGCGGCACTGATCGCTCGGTAGATGCCCGCCTGTATCGCTTACGCAAGCGTTTTGGCGATGAAAAAGAATCGATATGGAAAATCAAAACCGTTAGACCACATGGCTATATGTTTTGCGACGAGCCGTGGTGAAATCAAAGGTATTGCGTCGAAATTAGGGTTGATCGGGAAAAGTCACCATCAATCACGCAATGCACGCGCGGTAAAACGCGGTAAATCGACCAAGACTGGCATACCGCCCGCTAGCGTCCTGCAATGCGTTAAAATAGCGTTGCAGCGGCTATAAACGTAAATGACGTGATAACGCCATGCCTGCGCGACTTCTTCTTCAACTCTGGAAATTCATCATGACAATTCGCATCGCTATCAACGGCTATGGCCGCATTGGCCGCAATATTTTGCGCGCCCACTATGAAGGCAACAAAAAGCATGACATTCAAATTGTTGCTATTAATGATTTGGGCAACGCTGAAAGCAATGCGCATCTAACCCGCTACGATACCGCCCACGGCAAATTTCCCGGCACGGTAACGGTTGAAGGCGACACCATGGTCGTGAATGGCGACAAAATTAAAGTATTTGCCCAACGCGACCCCGCGTTGATTCCTTGGGGCGATTTGCAGGTAGATGTGGTGCTGGAATGTACTGGTTTTTTTACCACTAAAGAAAAAGCGTCGGCGCACTTAAGGGGCGGCGCTAAAAAAGTTATTATCTCCGCTCCAGGCGGCAAAGACGTTGATGCTACCATCGTCTACGGTGTGAATCACAGCGTGCTAAAAGCCACTGATACTGTTATTTCAAATGCCAGTTGCACTACCAATTGCCTTGCACCCTTAGTTGCTCCATTGCATAAAGAAATTGGCTTACTAAACGGTTTAATGACTACGGTGCATGCTTATACCAACGATCAAGTATTGACTGACGTAATGCACGAAGATTTGCGTCGCGCCCGCTCAGCACCCGCCAGCATGATTCCAACTAAAACCGGTGCCGCAACGGCAGTGGGTTTAGTATTGCCAGAGCTTAACGGCAAGCTAGATGGCTATGCAATTCGCGTACCAACCATTAATGTTTCTATCGTGGATTTATCGTTCGTTGCTGCACGTGATACCACGGTAGAAGAAGTGAATGCGATTATGAAAACAGCATCCGAAAAGCCAGAAATGAAGGGCATCTTGGGCTACAACACTGCGCCATTGGTCAGTGTTGATTTTAACCATGACAGCCACTCCTCTACCTTCGATGCCACCCTAACCAAAGTGTCAGGCCGTTTGGTTAAAGTATCCAGTTGGTATGACAATGAATGGGGCTTTAGTAACAGAATGTTGGATACCACTACCGCGTTAATGGCCGCCAAGTAATTGTGGCAGCGTAAATAACGTTTATAGAGCGAGCATAGATTTCCTGAAGATACCCGTATTTTGGGCATCTTCAGAAATCTATAGATGGCATATCACCAGCTGTAGCAATACCAATTCGTAATTTCAAATCTAAGTAAGGCAATCATGAAGTTTTTGCGTTTAACTGATTTACCCCTCGCCAATAAGCGTGTTTTCATTCGCGCAGATCTTAATGTACCGCAAGATGCTGATGGCGAGATTACGGATGACACCCGCATTCGCGCTTCTATGCCAGCCATTGTTCATGCGCTAAAAGCGGGTGCGGCGGTGATGGTCACTTCGCATCTTGGCCGCCCTACGGAAGGCATAGTGACGCCAGCCGATTCGCTGCAACCCATCGCCAACCGTATGGAGGAATTGCTAGGCCGTAACGTGGTGGTGAAACAAAATTGGGTTGATGGCGTAGACGTTAACTTTGGCGAGGTCGTGCTATTAGAAAACTGCCGCACCAATGTGGGTGAAAAAGCCAATAGCGATGAGCTTGCAAAAAAAATGGCGGCCTTATGCGATATCTATGCCAATGACGCCTTTGGCACCGCACATCGTGCCGAGGCTACTACGCACGGCATTGCTAAATACGCAAAAATAGCCTGTGCAGGGCCTTTACTTGCGGCGGAACTAGATGCGCTTGCGGCAGCGTTAGCATCGCCGAAACGCCCGCTAGTCGCCATTGTTGCGGGTTCTAAGGTGTCTACTAAGTTAACTATTTTGAAGTCGCTTGCCGGTAAGGTAGATAAGCTAATCGTTGGCGGCGGCATAGCCAATACCTTTTTATTGGCTAAGGGCTACCCTATCGGTAAGTCATTGGCGGAGCCGTCCTTAGTTGGTGAGGCCAAAGAAATCATCGCGATGATGAACGCCCGTGGTGCGGCTGTACCGATTCCCACTGACGTTGTGTGTGCCAAAGCCTTTGCGGCCGATGCAGTAGCCACAACCAAAACCGTGAGCCAAGTACTTGAGGATGACATGATTTTTGATGTTGGCCCAGATACCGCAAAGCACTTTGCGCATGTCTTAAATGAAGCCGGCACCATCGTTTGGAACGGCCCGGTAGGCGTGTTTGAGTTTGACCAATTCGGCGGTGGTACTAAAGCCGTGGCGGACGCCATAGCCCATTCTTCGGCCTTCTCCATCGCTGGCGGTGGTGATACCTTGGCGGCCATTGCGAGATATCATATAGCAGACAACATCAGCTATATTTCCACTGGTGGCGGCGCGTTCTTGGAGTTTTTAGAAGGCAAAGTTTTGCCAGCAGTAGAAATTTTAGAAAGTCGTGGCAAGTAATTTTTTGACCACATTTTTTTGCTGACTGTAATGCGAACAAAATATTAAATAATCAATACGAGGAGTTTCATGCGCGCCACCAAAATTGTAGCTACCCTAGGCCCAGCATCCACCGCACCCGAAGTGCTGGAGCGCTTAATTTCTGCTGGTGTTGATGTAGTGCGCATGAATTTTTCGCACGGTAAAGCGCAAGACCATATTGATCGCGCCAATACCGTGCGGGCAATTGCTAAAAAAGTTGGTCGTACCGTAGCGATTTTGGCGGATTTGCAAGGCCCCAAAATTCGCGTGGGTAAATTTACCGATGGCAAAATTACACTAAAAAATGGCGATATTTTTACGCTCGATGCCGCCTGTGAATTAGGCACGCAAACCGTAGTAGGTATTGATTATAAAGAGCTGGCGCAAGACGTGAAAGCGGGCGATGTGCTCCTCTTAAATGATGGCTTGCTGGTGTTTGATATTCGCCATGTACGCGGCACCAAAATTGAGTGCGTGGTGCGAGTTGGTGGCGTGCTCTCAAACAATAAGGGCATCAATCGCCAAGGGGGGGGGCTAACTGCGCCGCCGTTAACCGCAAAAGATATGGACGATATTAAAACTGCCGTTGCCATTAAAGCGGATTTCTTGGCTGTGTCCTTCCCGAAAAGCGGAGCCGATATGTATATGGCACGCGAACTAATGCGTGCGGCAGGCGGCAAAGCCATGCTCATTGCTAAAATAGAGCGCTCCGAAGCGGTCACCCCCCAAGCGCTGGAAGACATCATGAAAGCCTGCGATGGAATTATGGTTGCTCGTGGTGATCTAGCTGTTGAAGTGGGTGATGCCGCAGTGCCAGCACTGCAAAAGCGGATGATCCGCATGGCGCGGGAAATGAATAAGCTCACTATCACCGCCACCCAAATGATGGAATCAATGATTTCATCGCCAATCCCCACGCGGGCCGAAGTGAGTGACGTAGCGAACGCGGTTCTGGATGGTACCGATGCCGTCATGTTATCGGCTGAGTCAGCATCCGGTTCCTATCCGGTGGAGGCTGTAGAGGCGATGGTACGGGTATGTAAAGCAGCTGAGCGCAGTATTGATGCCCGTCTTGATCGTGAATTTTTAAACCGCACTTTTGCGCGGGTGGATCAATCCATTGCGATGGCAGCATTATTTACCGCGCATCATTTGCGCGTAAAGTGCATTGCGTCGCTCACGCAGTCGGGTTCCACAGCGCTATGGATGTCACGGTTAAATTCCGGTGTGCCAATTTATGCGCTTACACCTGAGGTGGGAACGCTCACCAAATGTGCGCTAATGCGCGATGTGCGACCATTTGTGTTGGCTTACGAAGGCCATGATCGTGAAAAGCTGCTGAACGACGCGGAGCAAGTGTTGCTCGCCAATAAGGTAGTGCAGATCGGTGATTTAGTCGTGCTCACCATGGGCGAGCCGATTGGTCAATCCGGTGGCACCAACACCATGAAAATTTTAAAGGTAGGTGAAAACCGTCGCGCCTAAAGTTAGCCGCAGCGCGTCCACCAACCTACTTGCATTTTCTTCAATTTTAATCGCTCTAAATTTATCTAAACAAAGGAATCCCCATGCCATTAGTTTCCCTACGCCAATTGCTAGATCACGCCGCTGAAAATAACTACGGCCTACCCGCGTTCAACGTCAACAATTTAGAGCAGGTGCAGGCCATTATGGAAGCCGCACACGAAACCAATAGCCCCGTGGTAATGCAGGCTTCTGCCGGTGCGCGTAAATACGCTGGCGAAACTTTTCTAAAATATTTGATTCAAGCTGCTGTTGATTCCTATCCGCACATTCCCGTAGTGATGCACCAAGATCACGGGCAATCGCCAGCGGTATGTGATTCGGCAATGAAGTTGGGGTTTTCCAGCGTGATGATGGACGGTTCTTTGCAGGCTGATGGTAAAACCGTAGCTAGCTATGAATATAACGTAGATGTAACCCGCCAAGTGGTGCAATCTGCCCACGCACAGGGCGTATCGGTTGAAGGCGAATTAGGCTGTTTAGGTTCGCTTGAAACGATGATGGGTGATAAGGAAGACGGCCACGGTGCCGAAGGCACAATGACGCGTGAGCAATTACTGACTGACCCTGATCAAGCCGCTGATTTCATCTCACAAACCAAAGCCGACGCCTTGGCCATTGCCATCGGCACGTCCCACGGTGCCTATAAATTCACCCGCAAACCTACCGGCGATATCTTGGCAATTGACCGTATTAAGGCTATTCATGCGCGTTTGCCGAATACGCATTTGGTGATGCATGGTTCATCATCGGTACCGCAGGATTTGCTGGAAATTATTCGTCAAAACGGTGGTGAGATGAAGCAAACTTTTGGTGTGCCAGTTGAAGAAATTCAAGAAGGTATTAAACACGGCGTGCGTAAAATTAATATTGATACCGATATTCGCCTAGCCATGACTGCCGCAATTCGCAAATTTATGAATGAAAATAAGGGGCATTTTGACCCACGTGATTATCTAAAACCAGCACGTGCCGCAGCTAAAGCAATTTGCTTAGAGCGCTATGTGCAGTTCGGTTGCGCGGGACAAGCATCAAAAATTACGCCGATGACATTAAGTGTCATGGCGGGGCATTATGCGTCAGGTTCCTTAAACCCCATCGTTCGCTAGGTTTTAGTGATAGTAACAACTGACTGCCGCAATTGTGGAGCGTTTCTAGGGGAGCCTGCCGGAAATTTTTGCCCCAATTGCGGACAAGATACGCTCAATCATCCACCGTCATTTTGGGAGTTCATTCATGAATTTATCACCCATTACGTGGCGCTGGAGGGTAAGCTGTGGAAGACATTACTGCTGCTGTTTTTTAAGCCTGCGCAGCTAACGCGGGAATATCGAGAAGGCCGTAAACAACGCTATATCTCGCCATTGCGGCTTTATATTACCGCTAGTTTTTTGTTTTTCTTGGTGTTTAAATTCATGGATTTTGGTAGTTTTTCTTCTGCTGATACAGATGCTGCAGGAACCAGAGATTCGGCATTCAAATTTACACGTTCGGCTCCTAAACCCGATACGCCAGTCCTGCAAATTCAGTTTGGTGATGCCAAGAAAGACGCACCGCCAAAAGCTGTCGATGGCGCTAAAGATGCGGGCGCAGCAGTAACGTCCGCAACGTCGACGCCAGTTGATCCTGACGATGCGGCTGCCAAGGCGCTAGATTCCGCCATCGAAGGGTGGAAAAAATCTAACAGTTTTAATCTAGGCTGTGAGCATTGGCAAACGCCAACTTCCTGCGCTTGGCTTGAAACGCGCCTAAAGAAAAAATATGAAGGCAAGACCGACGAGCAAATGTGGTCAACAGTAAGGTTGGGTTTAGCATCGAATGTGCCCTACGCCATCTTCTTAGCGTTGCCGTTTTTTGCTATGTTTACCAAGCTGCTTTACGTGCGCCGTGGCTACTATTTCGGTGAGCATTTTGTCTATGCTCTGCATATTCACGCATTCACATTTTTCACGATGCTGTTGATGGTGATAGTTGGTAACCCAGTCGCATTTGCACTATTGGCGGGGCTTTCAGCGCTGTATTATCTAATTGGCTTGCATCGTTTTTTTGGCGGCCGTTGGTGGATGAATGTGCTGCGCTATTTTGTGTTGGCGTTTTTGTATCCCTCGTTCTTGTGTATTGTTGCAGCGGTGTTATTACTTGTCGTTTTTATAGGTTAAGCCATGTACGAATCCACCATTAAATCTCTCCCCCTCATCGCGCGCGGAAAAGTGCGCGATATTTATGCTGTGGGCGACGATAAACTGCTCATTATCACCACAGATCGTCTATCCGCCTATGATGTAATTTTGCCCACACCCATTGTTGGCAAGGGCGAAATTTTAGTATCTCTTTCAAATTTTTGGTTTGAAAAATTAAAGCACATTGTGCCCAATCACTTAACTGGCATCGATCCTGAAACGGTGGTCGCAGCAGACGAACGCGACCAAGTGCGTGGCCGCGCCGTGGTCGCCACAAAATATAAGGTGTTGCCTATTGAAGCGGTGGTGCGTGGCTATTTAGAAGGCTCTGGCTTCGCGGAATACGCCATAAGTCAAACCGTATGCGGCATAAAATTACCGCAAGGCTTGGTGCGTGCTTCAAAGTTACCTACGCCAATTTTTACGCCTGCGACTAAAGCAGAAGCGGGTGAGCATGATGAAAATATTGACTTCGCCATTTGTGAAAAAGCCATCGGCAGTCATTACGCTAATTTAATCCGTGATACCGCCTTGCAGCTTTATACAACGGCTGCCGACTATGCTCTCACGCGCGGCATCATCATCGCCGATACCAAGTTTGAATTCGGCATTGACGCAGCTGGCAAATTACATTTGGTCGATGAAGCTCTCACACCCGATTCATCCCGCTTTTGGCCCTTAGATACCTACGCGGCAGGCAGTAGCCCCGCAAGCTTTGATAAACAGTATATTCGTAACTGGTTAGAATCAATCGGTTTTAACAAGCAACCGCCTGCACCCCTTGTACCAGAAGCCATTGCGGCGCAAACTACGGCAAAGTATCGGGAAGCGCTGATGCGCTTAACAGCTTAGTAATATCGATACCCAATTTAAGCAATATCGGTGCACGATATAAGCAATATCGCCAGTATCAATCCAAATGATAGTATCAATCTATTGGATAAGCGCTTTCGATAGTCATAGTATCTAAAGTCTTAAGCCTGAGTAATCACTCCGGCACAGTCTACAAGGATACTCATCATGTCAAACGAAGCGAAATGCCCATTTTCTAGTGGTGCTGGCAAGCAAACCTTGGCCGGAACGCAAACTAATGCCAGTTGGTGGCCTAATCAGTTGAATTTGAAGATGCTGCAGCAGCAATCTTCTGCCTCCGATCCTATGGCCGATAATTTTAATTACGCCGAAGAATTCAAGACCCTCGATTTACCAGCGGTGGTCAAAGACCTCACTGCGCTCATGACTGATTCACAAGCGTGGTGGCCAGCAGATTATGGTCACTACGGCCCGTTCTTTGTGCGCATGGCGTGGCACAGCGCGGGCACCTATCGTATCGCTGATGGTCGCGGCGGTGCAGGGTCTGGCTCACAGCGCTTCGCACCGCTTAATAGTTGGCCTGATAACGGCAATCTCGATAAAGCACGTCGGCTACTTTGGCCTATCAAGCAAAAATACGGCCGCAAGCTCTCTTGGGCTGATTTGATGATACTTGCCGGTAACGTGGCGATGGATTCAATGGGCTTCAAAACCTTTGGCTTTGCTGGTGGTCGCGTAGATATCTGGGAGCCCGAAGAAGATATTTACTGGGGCCCGGAAAATAAGATGCTGGCCGATGCACGTTATAGCGGTGACCGCAAGCTTGCCAATCCACTCGCCGCCGTGCAAATGGGTCTAATTTATGTGAATCCGGAGGGCCCAAACGGTAACCCCGATCCGCTTGCCTCAGCCCGCGATATTCGCGAAACCTTTGCGCGTATGGCCATGAATGATGAGGAGACAGTTGCCCTCACTGCCGGTGGTCATACCTTCGGAAAAGCCCATGGTGCGGCTGATCCGAGTAAGTTTGTAGGGGCAGAACCCGAAGGTGCCAGCCTTGAAGAGCAAGGCTTGGGGTGGAAAAATAGTTTCGGCAATGGTATTGGCGTACACACTATCACCAGCGGTATCGAAGGCGCATGGACGAACAATCCCATTCAGTGGGATAACGGCTATTTTGAGAATTTATTCGGTTATGAATGGGAGCTTACCAAAAGCCCTGCTGGTGCCCAGCAATGGCGGCCCACCGCTGCCTCTGCAAGCAATAATGTGCCTGATGCCCATGATCCTACAAAGCGCCACACGCCGATGATGACTACAGCGGATATGGCAATGCGTATGAACCCCGCTTACGAGAAGATTTCACGGCGCTTCATGGCAAATCCCGCTGAATTTGCTGATGCGTTTGCGCGCGCTTGGTTCAAGCTAACTCATCGCGATATGGGGCCGCGTTCGCGCTATTTAGGTGCCTTGGTACCAAGCGAAGTCTTGATCTGGCAAGACCCGCTTCCCCCATTGGATCACAAGCCCGTTGATGCACAAGATATCGCCACGTTGAAACAAACACTATTGGCTTCCGGTTTGTCCGTGGCTCAGCTAGTCTCCACCGCGTGGGCATCTGCAGCAACCTTTCGTGGCAGCGATAAGCGTGGTGGTGCTAATGGCGCGCGCATTCGCTTGGCACCGCAAAAAGATTGGGAATCTAATCAACCTGCAGAATTGGCAACGGTGTTGCGCACACTAGAAGGCATCCAAGCAGCATTTAATATTGCACAACGTGATGGTAAGAAAATCTCCCTTGCCGATTTAATTGTGTTGGGCGGCGGTGCTGCTATCGAAGCTGCTGCGCTCAGAGCAGGGCAGCGCATTCAGGTGCCATTCGCAGCAGGTCGGATGGATGCTACGCAAGCACAGACTGATATTGATTCCTTCGCGGTGCTGGAGCCAGTTGCTGATGGATTTAGAAATTATGCTAAAAAAGAAGCTGAAGAATTTGCCGCTGAACTATTGCTAGATCGTGCAAACCTGATGAAACTCAACGCGCCGGAAATGACTGTTTTGCTCGGCGGCATGCGCGTGCTCAATGCCAATTTTGGGCAATCACCGCACGGTGTGCTCACGCAACGCACCGAGACTTTAAGCAATGATTTTTTCATAAACCTACTAGACATGAACACCAAGTGGAAAAAGTCTGCCGCTTCTGCAACCGTGTTGGAAGGGCATGATCGCGCTACGGGTAAATTGCAATGGACTGCAACCGTAACTGATCTAATCTTTGGTTCTAACGCGCAACTCCGCGCCATTGCTGAGGTCTATGCAAGTAGTGATGCTGAGCAAAAATTTGTTACTGACTTTGTAGCCGCTTGGGCTAAAGTGATGAATCTTGATCGCTACGATCTGCGCTAAACCAAAACGCATGCGCAACTTTTGTATGACCTGCTGCATCAGTCCGATCATATAGAAGTTGCGCAAATTTATGCACGCGCTACGGTAAAATACGCGATTGTATTTATTGATCGCGACCCAAAGTAAATGAACACGTCCAACACTATCCAAGCCATTTGTTTTGATATCGGCGGTATCTTAATTGAACTAAATGGTGATGACCATTTGCGTGAATTTTACGGCCCAGACATGAGCCGCGCAGAGGTGTGGGATAAGTGGATGCATTCACCCGCAGTACACGCCCATGAAACCGGGCAAATTAAGGCCGCTGAATTTGGCCGCGCCTTCTTAGCGGAAAATGGTGCCGCCGTTACCGATAGCGCCGCCGCCCACTTCCTAAGCCGCTTTGATTCATGGCTCGTTGGCCCTTACGCGGGTGCACGGGAACTGGTGGCCGAAACCTCCGCATGCTATAACACTGCCTTACTCACCAATATGAGCGCAGTGCACTGGCCTACCGTTGAAGCCTTCGGTTTGCATATAGGGCCAAATCATTTCGTGAAGTCATACGAAGTAGGCATTATGAAACCAAAGGCTGCGTATTTTGCGCGCGCGCTGCAAATGATCGGCGTAGAGGCTCAAAATACGGTGTTTTTCGATGATTCGGAACGCAATGTAGCGGCCGCAAGAGCGGCGGGAATGCACGCCTATTGTTTAATCGGTGCCAAAGCTGTGCGTGAAAAAATGCAGGAATTACAACTGCTGGCATAGTGATGCTACTGTTTTGCTGGATCAATCGCCGGATCAATATGGGTCATTAAATTTAGCACGCGATGGCGCTGCATCACCCGTTGCCGAGCTGCTACCGCAATGTCAAGCCCAGACGTTACGGTAATATTCGCATCCACCACAATATGCACATCGGCCACTATCATGTCGCCCATACGGCGTGTGCGTAAATCGTGCAGATCAATCACGCCGGGTGTTTGTAAAATAGTGGTGCGAATCGCCGTTACTTCAGCGTCGTCAACGGCGCGATCCATCAGGTCATGCAGAGCATCCCACGCAAAAGTCCAGCCCATTTTGCCCACAATAAAGCCAACCAAAATAGCAGCAATAGGGTCAAAGATGGGATAGCCCGCTAGATTGGCCGCTATCCCTACGCCTACCACTAAAGAAGAAGCCGCGTCCGAACGTGCATGCCATGCATTAGCGATCAACATGCTTGATTTTACGGCTTCGGCAGCTTTTAGCATATAGCGAAAAAGCAGCTCTTTAGCCACTAAAACTCCAGCCGCAACCCACAACGCCGCACTGTGCACAGTGGCAATAGATTCGGGATTTTGAAGTTTGGCGGCAGCTGCCCAGACCATGCCAATGCCCACTATAAGCAGCAACATGCCTAAGGCAAACGAAGCCCCAGTTTCAAAACGCTGGTGTCCATAGGGGTGTTCTTCATCGGCCGCTTTTTGAGCATGATGGCTGGCAAATAGCACCACAAAATCCGCCACTAAATCGGACAAAGAATGAATACCGTCGGCGATCAAGCCCTGAGATTTTGTCAATACGCCAGCAGTGATTTGTACACTGCTGATTGCGATATTCACCACGATGCTCGTCCACGTACTGCGTCGCACTGTAGCCGTTTTTAGAGCTGCGCTAATGGTGCTATGTTCGTCATCATCGAATTGGGTGTTCATGAGCTTTGGCTATAGTCCAAACCACGAAGAAAGCGATTTTCCAGCGACCAGTGTTGCAATACCCAGAATCACGAAAATAATCGCTACAACACCGTGTATTAGCTTTAGCGGCAGCTTTTTAGCGGCATTTTTACCAACCATGTCGCCAAGTAATACAGCGGGCACGTTAGCCAACATCATGCCAAATGTGGTGCCCAGCACCACCAGATAAAATGAAGAATATTTAGCTGCCAAGGCAATGGTGGCAATCTGGGTTTTGTCGCCCATTTCCGCTAGAAAAAACGCGACTACGGTTGTGCCGAACACGCCGAACCGCGTAGCGCTTGATGCCGCATCATCCACTTTGTCAGGCACCAATATCCATGCCGCCATTGCCAAAAAACCGATGCCTACAATCCAGCGCAGCACCTCTGGAGAAATCAAAGCTTGCAGCCACGCACCTAGTGCGCCTGCACCGGCATGGTTAAGAATAGTGGCAACAAATATTCCAGCAATGATGGGCATCGGTTTGCGAAATTTAGCAGAAAGCATAAATGCTAAAAGCTGAGTTTTGTCGCCGATTTCCGCCAATGCCACAATACCAGTTGAAACAAAAAATGCTTCTAGCACGTTTTTACCACGCCTCTATTACGTTCTATCACGCTTCTATCATTTAGCAGCCCGATTATTTTCGGGAATTTCCAAACACTTATATTTCTACTTGTGAGCCTAATTCCACCACACGATTTGCAGGGATGCGGAAGTAGTCTGATGCTTTTGCGGCTAAGTGCGACATCCACACAAACAAATGTTCACGCCAAATCGCCATGCCGCCACCTGGTGTGGCGATTAATGTTTCGCGGTTAACGAAGAAGCTTGTTTCCATCATTTCAAAGTGCATAAACTGCAGGCTGCAGTCTTGCAGCATGGTTGGAATATCCGGATTTTCTTTAAAGCCGTAATGCCCGGTTACCCGCCAAAAACCGTGCTTCAAATCCTCAATCCAAACATAATCTTCTTTCGGCACAAATGGAATATCTTCAACCACAATTGAAAGCAGTACCACTCGTTCGTGCAGCACTTTATTATGCTTTAGGTTATGTAATAGTGAGTTTGGCACGCCTTCGGGATTACCGGTTAAGAAAATGCCGGTGCCAGGTACGCGCGGTGTTGTGCTTTCAGCCATGCTGTCAATAAATAACTGCATTGGCATAGAACCTTCATTTAAGTTGTTCCGCAAAATTTCGCGACCGCGACGCCAAGTGCTCATAATGGTAAAAATAGAAACACCCACCAGCAATGGCACCCAACCGCCCTCAGCAACGCGCAAAGCGCATGCGAGGAAGAAGCTAACGTCATTGATGAGCAATACAGTAGTGAGTCCAATAGCCACTAAACGATTCCATTTCCATACACTGGTCATAATCACGAATAGTAAAAGCGTATCAATTAGCATCGTGAGTGTTACGGCAATACCGTAAGCCGCCGCGAGGTTATCAGAATTTTTGAAGCCAACCACTAGACTAATCACGCCAATGAGTAATGCCCAGTTTACGAAGGGTACATAAATTTGGCCGTACTCTTTATCGGAGGTATATTTGATGGCAAAGCGTGGTAAATAGCCAAGTTGAATCGCTTGACGCGTAAGCGAAAAAGCGCCGGAAATGACCGCTTGCGATGCGATAACAGCGGCCGCTGTCGCTAATACAATCATCGGCGCTAACAACCAGCCTGGCATCATTGAATAAAATGGATTGCTCACGGCTTCAGGGTTAGCCAATAATAGCGCACCTTGGCCAAAGTAATTCAAAATCAAAGCAGGCCACACCAAAGTAAACCAACCGCAGCGAATGGGCTTTTTACCAAAGTGTCCCATGTCGGCGTACAGCGCTTCGCCACCAGTTACGCACAGCACCACCGCGCCGAGTGTTACAAAAGCGATAAATTTATGTGTAAATAAAAATTCAAAACTATAAATAGGATTGATCGCCATCAAAATTTTTGGGTTTTGCGCAATTTGCGCAATGCCTAAACCGGCCAGCATCACAAACCATAACACCATGATAGGGCCAAAAAAACGTCCGATAGTGGTGGTGCCTTTACGCTGTACTAAAAATAAAGCCACTAAAATGCCAATAGAAATTGGAATGATGAATTTTCTAAAGTTAGGGTTTAGCTTCTCTAGGCCTTCAACGGCTGAAAGTACCGTCATCGCTGGGGTAATAATGCTATCGCCATAAAACATAGCTGCGCCAAACATGCCCAAGGCAGTAATTAACCAACGTGTTTTACCTGCAGGTACGCAACGCTGGGCCAGGGAGGTGAGCGCTAAAATACCGCCTTCGCCTTTGTTATCAGCGCGCATCATTAGCACTAAATATTTCACAGTGACTAAGGACACGACTGCCCAAAACATCAGCGATAAGATACCGAAAACGGTGGCTTCGCTCACCACCACACCGTTGCCGGGCTTAAAACATTCCTTTAATGCATAGAGTGGACTGGTGCCGATATCGCCAAAAACAATACCAATTGCGCCAAAAGTAAGCGCACCAAGCTTTTTATTAGTGGAATCCATGAAAATCCTGAAAGGATGTTGCACTGCAACATGAGGGAATGAAGCATAAACCTATTTCCAAATATTTACAATTTCGCTGTGTTTTTCCGTGTTTTAGCCTCGAAAGCTCAATTTAGCGCATTTTTGCGCGGGCAAGGGGCGTAAAATTCAATAAAGCTCTTCATGCGCAGCCCAATAGTGCCGTTACCATTATTTTAATCTCGAAAATATGTCAGCCCTAAAAATTAAACCAATAATCAAATTTGTAAGTCTGTGCGCGATTATCTTAGTGGCATTCTTAGCGGTACTTGCGCTCGTTGTTGCGATTTATGCTCGCGGTACTGTCGCTAAATTATCTGGAGAGGCTCTATTCACTGGTATCTCCAGCCCAGTAGAAATTGTGCGCGATAGCAATGCGATTCCGCATATTTATGCAGCTACATTTGATGATGCTTACGCTGCGCTGGGTTACGCGCATGCGCAAGATCGGTTGTGGCAGATGGAGTTAAATCGACGCTTGCCCGCTGGGCGTTTGAGCGAATTAATGGGTAAATCCACTTTAGAGACGGATCAATTTTTTCGCGCCGTTGGCATGCGCCGCGCGGCAGCAAAATCACTGGCTACTTTAGATGACGCCACTAAACGCGCGTTACAACGCTATGCAGATGGTGTAAATCAATTTATTAATGCGCCCACGAGTAATTTGCCGGTTGAATTTGCGGTATTTGGCATCAAGCCAGAGCCTTGGACGCCCCTAGATACCGTCACCTTTGGTAAGTTAATGGCGTGGGATTTAAGCTATAACTGGCGGGCGGAATTAATGCGTATGCGGCTATCACAGCGCTTATCGGCACCGCAAATAGCGCAATTTATGCCTACAGGTTCAGGTGCTGCCCTACCTATTTTGCCGGAACTAAAGCAGTTTTATGCAGATGCCGGATTAGTGCTGCCAGCAGCAGTAAATGAAATCAAAACCGCAGCATTTGAGGCGCAGTGGCTTGCCCAAGCGCAGCAAATGCAACCAGATAGTTTGGGATCGAACAATTGGGTGGTGGCTGGTGGTAAAACCATCAGTGGCAAACCGCTTTTGGCGAATGATCCGCACTTAGCCTTATCGGCACCGAGCATTTGGTATTTTGCGCACTTAGCAAGTTCCTCAACAAAGCAAAATATTGTTGGCGTCACCTTACCCGGCAGCCCATTTGTTGTGTTGGGGCGTAATGACCATATTGCTTGGGGTGCGACAAACACCGGGCCCGATACCCAAGATATTTTTATTGAACGCTGTGTGACTGACTGCAAAACTGCGTATCAGACACCGACTGGTTCTGCGCCGTTTATAAAGCGCACCGAAACTTTTAAGATACGCTTTTCTGATGACGTCGTTGTTGAGCAATACGAAACCCGTCATGGCCCCGTCATTAGCGGCACATCCAAGACTGCAGAAGGGTTGATACCCGCAGGCTATGTCATCAGCTTAGGCTGGACGGGGTTACTTGACGGCGATACCACCGCAGCGGCAAATCGGGTTCAACAATTTGCCCATGATTGGCCAAGCTTTTTAGAAGCAGTAAAGTTATTCTCTACCCCTCAGCAAAGCATGGTGTTTGCCGATGTAGCAGGCAATATTGGCATGATTGCTGCAGCACGGGTGCCTATTCGTAAAGCAGCCAATAAATTGCATGGCCTAGCACCATCACCCGGTTGGAATGCAGATTACGATTGGGATGGATTTATTCCATTTGATGAGCTACCAAAAACATATAACCCCGCACAGCAAAGTATTGCCACCGCCAACAATAAAATTGTTTCGGAGGATTACAAACCCGTATTAGCGCATGAATGGTCGGCGCCATTTCGCGTTAATCGTATCAATGACTTAATTGCAGCTACGCCAAAGCACAGCATGGCGTCAATGCAGGCCTTGCAAGGCGATACCTATTCTGGTTATGCCAAACAAATGCTGCCGCTATTATTGGCGCCTGAGCCAAAAAGCCCACGGGCTGCGGCTGCGCGGCAATTGTTGAAAAGCTGGGATGCCAATGCCCGTGCGCAAGATGCTGCACCGCTCATTTTTGCGCAATGGATGCGGGAGCTGACTAAACGTATTTATGCCGATGATCTTGGCGCAGATTTGTTTGATCGCGCTTGGGATCAGCGGGCAATCTTTATGTTCAACACCTTAAGTAATAGCGATAATGCACAAGGTGCGTGGTGCGATAACATCACCACGCCCCAAAAAGAAACCTGTGCCATTCAAATTGCCGATGCATTGGATGAAGCTATGGCGCAATTGCAAGCGCAATATGGGATGGACATCAATAAATGGGCGTGGGGCAATGCGCATGTGGCATTGTCAGAGCATCGCCCGTTTGCGCAGTTTGGTGCGCTGTTTGACTATTTCAATATTCGTCGTGCGGTGCCCGGCGATAGTTTTACCGTAAATGTAGGCGGCTATCGTATCGCCAATAAAACGGCTCCTTTTGCGGCAAATCACGCGGCCAGTATGCGGGCTATTTACGATTTTGCTGATTTAGAAAATTCTGCCTTCATGCACTCAACCGGCCAATCGGGAAACCGCTTTTCACCCTACTACGATAGCTTAGCCGACCGCTGGGCTGCCAATGAGATGCTGCGCATATCCACTGTGCGTGAAAAGGTGCAAACTACCCAAATTGGTTCGATAAAACTAGTGCCATCACAAGCCAGTATTCAAAAATAATAGATGGAAGATGCAAGATGAAATTAGAAATGAATTTGCCTAAAAAAATTGCCACCATCTTAGGTTTGCTGGCTATCTTATCGCTCAACGTAAATGTAAGCGTAAACGCTGAAACCAGTCCGCGCTTTGCCTCACCGCCGCAACCGATAGTGGACATGATTGAAACTCAAGCAGCGCCACAGCCTATCGTATCGCCCAACCAGCAATATTTGCTGTTTATTGAGCGTGCAGGGCTGCCCAGTATCAGCGATTTAGCACTGCCGCAAGTGCGCGTTGCTGGATTGCGCATTAATCCACGCAATAATGATATCAGCCGCGTGAGCTATGGTGCGGCGCTTAAGTTACTGCGATTATCAGATAAACCAGCAGATAAAGCGCCTGAAAAATATGGCATTCAAGGCATTCCCGCCGGTGGCCTCATTGGCGAAGCGCTATGGTCGCCTGATAGTAAGCGCATAGCCGTCTCGGTGACGAGAGAAACCGCGCTGGAACTTTGGATTATTGATGTAGCCAGTGCGCAAGCTAAACGGCTTACTGATCGTAGCTTAAATGGCGTATCAGGTCGTGCCTTTGCTTGGTTGGCAGATAGTCGTTCTTTAGTGGCGTTACTGGTACCGCAAAATCGTGGTGCGGTGCCTGCAGTGCCGGTTGCGCCTATTGGCCCTAATGTGCAAGAAACCAGTGGAAAAATTGCTGCTGCACGCACTTTTCCAGATCTGTTGAAAAACGGCCATGACGAGCAATTGCTAGAATACTATATGCAGGCGCAACCCGCTAAAATAGGGCTTGACGGCATTATTACCGCAGTCGGAAAGTCAGCCATCATTCGCGCTATTGCCGCCTCACCCGATGCCAACTTTTTGTTGGTTCAAGCCATCACCAAACCCTATTCACGCGTGGTTCCGATCGGGCAATTTGCGATTAAAACCGAGCTTCGTGATTTATCCGGAAGCGATACGGGGGAGTTCGTCAAAGCGCTTTCAGCCAATGGTGTGGCGGAAGAGGATGATGGTGAACCCGATGCCGTGCGCCGCGGTCCACGCGCCTACGCATGGCGTGCTGATGCACCCGCCACCCTCACTTGGGTGCAAAGTAATGAGGGCGATAAGCCAATTAAAAAACGTGATGGCGATTATTTATATGCCTTGAGCGCTCCTTTTCAATCCGAACCTAGTTTGATGTTGAAGCTGGATTTTCGTTTTGTGCAAGTTATATGGGGTACAGATGATCTTGCTTTAGTGTACGAGGGGCAACGTAAGACACGACGTAGCGTGGTGTGGCGAATTTTTCCGGGCGACTTAAGTAAAGTAGCCGTAAAATTATTC
This sequence comes from Betaproteobacteria bacterium, assembly GCA_031376425.1. Taxonomy (GTDB): domain Bacteria; phylum Pseudomonadota; class Gammaproteobacteria; order Burkholderiales; family Usitatibacteraceae; genus JANMDR01. The sequence goes on along the minus strand of JANMDR010000060.1, from coordinate 55,935 downwards.
GATCGGTCCTCAGAAGACCGTTATGGTGACCCCGGCACACCGCTGTTTGAAACATCGCCAATAGGGCAACGCGTGCTGAATATGACACCCAATAAACGCGCAATTTATCTCAGCGGCAATGGCGCAAGTCCGGAAGGCGATAGGCCATTTTTGGATGTGTTTAATTTTGATACTAAGCAGAGCATGCGCCTCTTTCAATCTGAGCCACCCGCTTATGAAAGTGTTGCCGCCGTATTTGATAATGGCACGATCCGTTTGCTCACCCAACGCGAATCGCAAACTGAAACGCCCAATCTTTTTTTGCGCAATGTTGAGAGCAAAACCATTACTCCCATTACCAACTTTGCTACACCAAAAAATCCCATTGCCGGTGTGAGTAAAGAACTTATCCGTTATAAGCGTCGCGATGGCACTGAGCTTTCGGGCACGCTGTATTTGCCAGCGAACTATAAACGAAGCGATGGTCCGCTACCGACAATTTTATGGGCTTACCCACGCGAATTTAAAACGTCGGAAGCTGCTGGCCAAGTGACGGGTTCACCGTATCGCTATGTACGTCCTAGTGCCTCTGGCCCCCTGCCTTGGCTTACTCAGGGTTATGCGGTGCTGGATAATCCGGTAATGCCTATTATCGGTGAAGGCAATACTGAACCAAACGATAGTTATATTCCGCAACTTATCGCCAGCGCCGAAGCTGCAATAGATGAACTAGTACGGCGTGGCGTAACTGATAAGAATCGCGTGGCCGTAGGTGGTCATTCCTATGGCGCATTTATGGTGGCTAATTTGCTGGCGCATTCGAAATTATTTGCAGCGGGTATTGCTGAAAGTGGTGCCTACAATCGAACCTTGACACCTTTTGGCTTCCAAGCTGAAACCCGTAATATGTGGAAAGCCCGTGATGTCTATAACCAAATGTCGCCATTCAATTTTGCTGATCAAATCAAAGCGCCGCTGTTATTTATTCACGGTGAAAATGATTCCAATTCAGGTACGTTTCCGGTGCAAAGTGAACGTATGTATCAAGCCATTCGCGGCTTGGGTGGCACGGCTAGGCTAGTGCTGTTACCGTTTGAAGATCATGCCTACCGCGCCCGCGAATCGCAAATGCATCGCGCCGCAGAGATTACCAATTGGCTAGATAAATTTGTAAAAACGGCAACGCCTACGAACAAGTTAGCGGCGGTTTTTGGATGGTAGTTTAGACCTTGCTTGATGCTGAGGCCGCAGAGAAGCCGTGCGCAGCTGCCGATGCTGATTGAAACATGCGCATTTGTCCATCCACCGCTAAATACGTCGCCGCTTGGGTTTCTAAAAACAGCGTGGCATTTTTACCTTTTAGCATCGCAATCGTACTCAATGCGCCTGCGGCAACGCAAGCGGGTGCCGTTACGCTAACGCTGGCCCAGTGTTCCACTGGCCAACCGGTGATAGGGTTGAGGATGTGGCAATAGCGTTTGCCCTCCTGTTCAAAGTAGCGCTCATAATCACCAGAGCTTGCGAGCGCGCCCTCCAGCAGGTCTACATGGGCGATTGTTTTGCTTTCGCTACCATCGCTGTTACCAGCCTGTGCGTCAGCGCGTGGATGTTGAATGCCAAAGCGCCACGGTGTGGCATTTGCACGCGGGCCTAACACTCTAATATCACCGCCTAAATTTATAAAACCGTGGCGTTGTCCTGCAGCCGTTAAAACCGCCATGGCGCGATCAGCGGCATATTCCTTACCGAAGCCACCAAAGTCTAATTCCATGCCCTGTAATGGCAGTTTAATGGCCGATTCACGCCATTCTACTTGTGACCAGCCGATGAGCGGTAGCACGGCGTCGAGCACTTTTTGGGTGGGCACAATCTTGGCCTTAAAATCCCACGCGCGACGCAATACGCCAGAAGTAATATCAAATAGCCCATCGCTTAGCGTATACAGTGATTGCGCAAAATCAATCAAGGCCGCTGTTTCCGCATCCACTGTAATTGCAAGCCCGTTGCCAGCCGCTGCGTTGATGCGTGAGACGATGCTATCCGCACGGTAACGCGAGTATTTTTGCTCGATACGATGCACCTCGGCAATCGCTAACTTTGCCACAGCTATAAGTTGTACTTCGAGTTGCGCTTCGTTCTGAGTTGCAAGCGACTCAAAGCATGGTTCAAGCCGTATTTCGCAGGCGCTCGACATTGCCTGAAACGCAAGGCCAATAGATTTCGTTGGCGTCTTGCGCTTACGAGAGGGCATGCAAAACTAACATGGGCTAAAACTTTTTGCTGGTGCCTAGCTGCACAAAATTAGCGCGAAACGGGGCAATGCCTGGTGACCCGCTACCGCTAAATACCCAGCTTGAGCGTTGTTCATAGCGTTCCAGTTTTAGATCAAGCAGCCAATCCGCGGTGACTTGCCAAGCTAGTTTTACCCCCAAGGTAACACCACCAAATGCGGAAAGCCGCTGATCGCCAGAAATGAATTTTGGCGTGTTTTCAAAGTAGCCTGGCGGAAATGGCTCACCAACAATTTTGTCATACACAGGGTCAAAATAAAATGACGCAGCACTTTGTGAGTAGCGACGTAACGATGGCGTAACCGTAAAAGTAGGGCTAACGGGCTGCACCCATTCGGCACCAATGGTATGCGCTTTGATACCAAAGGTATCACGATAGTAGCGGTAGTTAGTGCGCAGGGTAGCGCCCAGATCGCTAAAGTGATGGTTCCAGCGCAGCAGCACAATATTTTGATCGCGTGTACGCGGTCGCTCATCGGGGAATTTATACGGGTCAGAATAAAAACCGCGTCCGCTATTGCGCGTTAAATTTAGCTGCACTAAATCATTGGGCGTGAGCGCCTGGGTGACACCCACCATAATTTCAGTGGTGCGTTTTTTTTCGTTTAGATCGATATCATTGGATGAGGTAATTTTGTCATCGGTATAACCTAAGCCAATATTGAAGGTGCGGTTGTTGTCTTCACTTGAAAAGCTGGTGTCAACGGCGATTGCGGTACTTTCATAGTCATGCTCGCGCGAACGGCTGGCACTGAATGCGGCAGTGGCACGTTCAAAATAGCGGGTAACTTTTACATCCCCCGCCGCTCGCTCATCCTTCATTTTTAAGGTGGCACCCGATATAGCACTGTGATAACGCGGCGTGGCACCGGAAACGCTATCGCCAACAACTGAGCCTTCAATAGCCCATTGTGGTGAAAGTGGCACCGCAACATAAATGGACGGTGAGGTAACTTTGATGCGTTTTAGACCGGGTTGTGAATCTTGATATTGCAAATACTTTAACGCGACTGTGGCGCTCTCTGGCGCGGTTTCTGCGTGGGCAATCACACCCGGTAAAGCTAAAGCCGCAGCGATAATGGCACCGGCTTTGTCAGCCGTAAATTTAGTTGCAGCCACAGCCGCCTCCGCCCACACCGTAGCCACCGGAAGCGTTCTCTTTGCTGGCATAAATGTGTTGCGCAAAGCGCTGATCAAGCGGGTCACCACCCATCGTCATTGCCGGTTTGGCGAGGTTGCCTTTTTCCCATGCCTGCGGTGGCGCATAGGCGCAGCCGCCAAGCGCTGCCATGCACAACGTTGCTGCAAGGAAAATTAATGGTGCGCGTGATCGTGTTGGATTTTTCATAGCGGCCTTTGGTTTTTATTAGGCGTAGATTGCATAAAATAGTTAATGCTATTTAATCAGTAAAGCTTGGGCAATGCGCTTTTCTAATTCAGGTTGATCTTCTGCCTTAAAGCCTTGATGCACGGCAATTACTTTGCCATCGCGACCAATTAAATATGAAGATGGCATGGCTTTGACCTTATAGCGCTTCGGCGTATCCCCTTTGGAGTCGAGGGCAATGCTAAAATTTGCCGGTACTTTAGTTAGAAAAGCCGTGGCATCGGCGCTATTAGCATCAACATTAACGGCAATAATTTCTAAGCCCTGCGCCTTGTATTTGGTTTGCAATGCGTTCATGAACGGAAATGACTGCTTGCAAGGCCCGCACCAAGATGCCCAAAAATCGATGTAAACAACCTTGCCCTTGAAGTTATTTAAGCTTATTGGCTCTTTCACACCCGGCAGGGTAATTTCTGGCGCAATGCTGCCAACATCAAGCGCGTTTGCTACCAGTGATAAAGGCGTTAAGAGAATAGCCGTGGAGAAAATGGTCGTGCACAGGAGTAATTTGCGCCAGCTTTTGAGTGTCATCGTATCGCCTATATATTTATATAAAATCAATGCCTGTGGTCTAAGTCCACAGGCATTGATTGGAAGCAAAAAAACAACTGTATCAGAAACCTTGCCGTGTAATTTGTTTCGTTTGCGTTGTTCCGGCAAATGGGCCGGCAGTAAAGGTGTAAGTTAAGGTGGCATTGCTTGATTTACCAGTAGTTGATCCGGCGACGTCTGGTGTAAAGGTTACGGTGACGGTACCTGCTGGCGTTACCTTCACTGCGTTTTTATCAAATACAGTGCCCAGCCACGGTGAGCCAATTGTAGAGTAAATCGCACCGGTATAGGTATTGGCTGTTGCCGGTGTGGTGCCCCATGCGCCGCCAGGCATTACATACCAAGTTGCCGCGCAACCGATATTGGTGCCGGTGCAGGTAGCGCCATAGGTGTACCACACGCCAAACAAGGTACGGTTTTGCTGCGCAAAAGTGAAGCCCCAGCCGTTTTGCGGTTCACCACCCCACCATAAATCGCCAACCTGTAAAACCGGCGCGTTATCGGGTGGGCCAAAAATTTGTCGTTCAATATTCTTGCTCGCAGTGATGCCATTGATGGTGTAGGCAAAAGTTGCGGTTGAACTGCTCTTGAAAGTCAGCGTGGCAGTGCCAACGCTGGCACCCACTGCAATATTGCCAGTGACAAAGTTATCTAGCTTAGCCCCCGTTGGGCGGTACAAAGCGCCGGTGAACACGGTGAAGTTAGCGTTCCAGCTGCCGCCCGGCATTACATACCAAGTAGGTAAGCCATTAGCCTCATAAACATAAAAGGCATTGAACTGAATATTGGATGGCTGATGCTGGGTAATCGCCATGCCCCAACCGTTTTCGGCATCACCCGCCCACCACATATCGGTGTAGTTGATCGGCGTCGTCGTACTCTGCACTCCAAAATCTACAGCTACTGTTTTAGCGCTGTCCATGAGCACGGTGCAGGTTGATCCGCTACCTGTGCACGGGCCTGACCAGCCGTTAAAAACGGAGCCAGAATTTGCCGCAGCATTTAAGGTAACCGTTGTCCCACCTGTGAAGCTACCACTGCACGTTGTTTCACAAATGAGCCCCAACAATCTAGACGTAACAACGCCCCTGCCTGAACCAACAAAACTCACCGTCAGCACGGCATTTGGCACGGCGGCGACATCAAAGCGCGCCGTAACTGTTTTAGCCGCGTCCATTGTCACACTGCAGCTCGCAGATGAGCCGGTACAAGCACCTGACCAGCCGCCGAAGGTAGAGCCTGATACGATTGCAGCGGTAAGCGTCACCGGACTATTCGCAGCAAAATTTGCGGTACAGACGCGACCGCAATCAATACCTGCCGGGCTAGAAGTCACGCTGCCAGAACCATTTCCGGCAAGGCTTACCGTCAATGTAGCGTTAGCGATAGTGGTATTAAATGTTGCCGTTACTGCCTGCGCTGCACTCATGGTGACGTTACAGGTGGTTGACGCTCCGGTACAAGCCCCTGACCATCCGGCAAAGCTCGCGCCGCTGCTTACTATGGCATTTAGCGTTACTGTTGACCCTGCAGTAAAACTTGCCGAGCAGGTTGACCCACAGGAAATTCCGGCGGGTGTTGATGTGACAGTGCCAGCGGCGCTACCTGTTCCAGCTTTGGTCACGGTAAGGGTATTGTTAGTGGTTACCACAACATTTGGATTACCAATATAGGCGGCAATATCGTTTAGCTCACCTTGGGTAAAAACGCCACGCAAAAACTGCATACTATTAACGCTATTGATAGCCGTGGAAATTCTAGTGGCGCTGTTTGCTGCTCTGCGGGCATTGCTGTCCGGTGGTACCCCGTGACAAGAGGCGCAGTTCATTATGTATATGTCCTTGCCTGCGGCAGCATTACCAGTTTGGGCATTGGCAACATTACCCATAATGAGTACCAGTAATCCCAACGTAATATATAAAAATCTCATTTCAACACCCCATTTAAGCTATTTTTGGCAAAACGATTTTTGTTGGCTAATTATCGCCAATAATATGCATCGTAGCGCAACAATCGACTACAACAAAGTAAAAATCACACACTCCTGCATGTCGCTTGGGTGTCGCTAAATTGCGACAAACTCCGTGCATGATATAAATTGTGCTTGAAAATCACAGCGTTTCGATAGGAAATATGTTCCAAAATGTATACGGCTAAGATTGAAATTGAGATTCACCTTGGCTGAAAATGAAAAAATGCCTTGAAGAAGCTTATCAATCAGGCTTTTTCAAGGCATTAAACATGGGGTGATGCACCAAGATTCTCGTCTCTTAAAGCATTGGTGCTTTGGAATTTAGAAACTCGCGCTTACACACGCAATAAACGTGCGGCCCGTTTGCGGTACATAGGCTTTTAGGAATGACGTATGGTTACGTATTTCGCGATTTGTGAGGTTTTTACCGCTCAATGAAAAAATGGCTTGTTGTTTTGCGCCTACATCAAGCCTCCATGCAATATCAGCATCTACACGGGTGTAACCCGCTGTTGGCGTTTCCAGAGCAGCTAAACTGCGGGCGCGCTGCACTGCAGTCACTGTTGTACCTATAGTTGCCGCGCCGACAAGCCATTGCACGGATGCACCTATGCGCGTCGGGGCGATGCGCGGTAGATTGCCACTATTTTTGTCGCCGCTTATGGTGGCGCGTACGGTATCGGTAAAGGCGCGTAGAGTTAGATTGGGCGCTGGTTTAAATGAAATTTCCGCCTCCATACCGCGAAACAAGGCGCGCCCCTGAGTAGTACGCAGCAATAAAAATTCGCCCTCATCGCTAATTTCACCTTTGTCATCTACAACATCGGCAATGCTGTCACCGTTTAAGTCCTCGCTAGCACGATACACAAAATTGTTGATCTGATTGGCGAATAGATTAATTTTCCAGCTCGCATAGCCTACGCCCTCAACATTGCGTGCAATGCCAATTTCTACGCTGCGAGCTTGTTCTTTGGCGAGGCTGGGAGCACCAATATCAAAGCTTTGGGTGGCGATATGGGCACCGTTGGAATACAGCTCTTCAATACTGGGCGCACGTTCCGCATAGTTAACGCCTGCAAATAAGGTTGTTTGCGGAGCAAGCTGAGTGGTGATTGAAACACCTGCTGAAACCAAGTTAAATTTACGCGCAACCAAGCCATTCTCTGGCTTATGGGTTTCTTGCTCAACTCTGCCGCCCAAATCTAATTTATTTTGGCCGAGCAACATTTGCTGTACTAAACAAATGCCTTGCGCGTCAGTTTTAGTTTTTGGCACAATCGTTTCTTCACCGATAGCTGAAAAATCACGCTTGGAAAATTGCACACCGAATACGCGACGTTGCTCATCTCTGGCTGTTTGATGCAATTCAACCCGTGCCTCATAGGCTTTGTTGTCAAACAGAGTGCCAGCGGCACCGCTCGCTTCAAACTCAGTGTGTTTATAGTTATTGTGACCCGCCCGTAGCTTCAATTTATCAATGCCTGAAAAAGGCGTTGCGATATCGCCTGAAAAATCAAATCGGGTTTGTTTTAACTCAATGCGTGCGGCATCTTCATTAGGAATTCCATATTCTGATTCGAGCCGAGAAACGCTCACCCCGGCACTACTTGTCCCGTTAAATTGTTGCGTAAGGCCTAGCGCACCACCACGAGATTTTGCCGCGCTGTTGGCCAGTTTGCCATTTTTTGTACCCTCGGGAAAATCAATATTTGCCATAACGGGGATTTTTACGTCGCGGTTAGATCGGCTAAATCCATCAAGATGCCAAGCAGTGGATTTATCAGCGTTCCAGCCATTATGTGCCGCAGCTATACTGCGTTCGCCAGTTGCATCTGCAAGCCGGGCTTCCAGTTGATTATTGGGCGTCAAATCATCATTTTTTGTCGCGGTGTTCGCTACGTTGGCCGACACTAAAGGAATACGATCACTCACTACATTTACTAAGCCGCCAATAGCACCGCTGCCGTAAAGCAGGGTCATCGGCCCGCGTAAAATTTCAATTTGTCGCGCATTAAAAGTGTCAATAGAAACCGCATGATCGGGGCTGATGCAACTTACATCTAAGCTATCAATGCCATTGTCCATTACGCGTACGCGGGCGCTATCTTGGCCGCGAATATTTGGTCGCGCTGCGCCTTGTGCAAATGCACTCGATTGCACACCGAGCTCACCGCTGAGTGTTTCGCCAATTGTCGCACCGCGTTTTTGACGTAATGCATCGCCCTTTAATATGGTGACTGGTTTAGCTGTGCCAAAGAAGAAGTCTAGGAAAGGGTTAGCGGTAACAATAATAGTTTCAATTCGTTCTACAAGGGTCGGTTTTGCTGCCGTTGTAGTCGGTACAGTAGCTGTGGGCGTTGTTTGTGCCACGCAAAATTGAGCATATAAGCCGGCACTTAGTGCTAGCAATAAAGGTGATTTTTTGATGGAGTATTGGAGTTTGCGCATAACGATTCCTTAAAAAGTTATGGCATATTATCGTTGTCGCAACAATGTTGCAACAACTATCGCAACAATGTTGCGATATAAATGCAATTTTATTGCATAAAAGTTGTAGCTTTTAAATGAAAGATATGAGGTTGTCAGCGCCTAAAGCAGAAAATGGCTAAATCCATCGTTTAAATTGCGCGAAATAGCGGCATAAATGCCTGGCTCACTGTGAGCGTTTCGCTACGGGTTTTTAGCTTGAGTAAGCCTTTGCCGGTGTCGTCGCGCGTAATACTGGCGATAGCTTTCAGGTTGACGATGGTAGATCGATGGATTTGCTTGAAATGGGTAGTATCTAACTCCACCAATAAGTCGCGCAGGGGTTTACGCACCAGCGCTTCACCCTCCGCTGTCATGACCACTGTGTATTTATTATCGGCTTGAAAGTAAAGCACATCGTCCATCATAATTAATCGGGTTTCGCGGCCCGCACTAGCGGTAATCCACACCAAGGGTGCCATAGCACGCACAGGTGCCAAACTTTGCTGTAGTTGCGCAACAATAGCGGCTAGGTCAGTTGCGTCGGTTTTTTTTGCCGGGTTGTGCGCCTGCATCCGTGCTTGCAAGCGTGCCACGGTGCGTTGCACGCGGTCGCGAGAAATCGGCTTTTGTAGGTAGTCAACTGCACCCTGTTCAAATGCGGAGATTGCGTACTGGTCGTAAGCGGTCACGAACACAATTTGCGTTTGTGGCGCACACTGCGCCATGGCGCGCGCTACTTCTAAACCGGTTAGGCCGGGCATACGAATATCTAAGAATGCAATATCGGGTTGCTGGTCGCTAATGATTTCTAAAGCCTCTGCGCCATCCTCGCACGCCGCTAAAATAGTGAGAGTGGGCCAGGTTTCTTTTAAGGTGCTTATGAGCGCTTCACGAAACAGCGCTTCGTCTTCGGCAATGACGCAATTAGTCATGCTGGCCTCCGGCTGTTACTGTTTTACCCGCTGCATTTGGAACGCAAATACTTGCGGTTGGAGCCGGAACGCAAATACTTGCGGTGACACCATGCGGGAAATTAGCCACGATGTTAAATTGCGCGGTGTTGCCATAGGTTAGCGCTAAACGCTCACGTACATTTTTTAAACCGATGCCAGTGCCGGTACTGTCGGGGTTGAATCCGCAACCATCGTCGGCCACACTCACGGTTACATTATCAGCAGCGGGCTTGGCAATAATCCAAATTGTGCCGCCACCAGTTTTAGGTTCTAGCCCATGTTTAATCGCATTTTCTACCAAAGTTTGTAGCATCATGGTTGGAAACGGTACTGTTTTTAGGGCATCCGGCACATCGACTTGTACGCCCAAGCGCCCCCCCATGCGAATTTTCAAAATCTCTAAGTAGGCAGTAACGCGCTCTAATTCCTCGCCGATGGTGGAGGGCAAATCTTGCGTGCGTGGTAAGGAATGCTGAAGATAAGTAATCAAATTACCTAACATTAAATCAGCTCGCGACGGATCAGTGCGCGTGAGATATTGGGCGCTGGCGAGCGTATTGTATAAAAAGTGTGGTTCAACTTGGGCGTGCAATAAACTGAGCTTGGCAACCGTAAGTTCTTTTTCTGTCACCGTTTGTTTGGTCGCTGCTTGATCGGAGCGGCGGCGCGCGGCGATGCGGCGGGCAATCGCGCGCGTAATCGCTTCAGCATTCTCTAAATTAGTCGCATAATCAACTTGATACCAATCGCGCCATGCATGGTACTCAGGTTCACAGACAAGGGTGAGGCGGCACGTACCATCACCGGGGGTGATGGTGGCCAGCACGCGGTCGCGTGGCAGAGACCGATTGAAGCTCCAATGGGTAATTTGCTCTATCCATTTTAGTATTGTTAGGTTGGGCTCGCTGCTGGGAGCCGTGCTGCCTACCGCGCTACTGCTACTGTTGTTTACGCTATGGCGCACCCGCGCCCGCGCTTGCAAACTATCGGCGGCACTTTCAATACTTTCAGCGCGAGGCAAATCGCGTAATGTGGCTTCTAAAATCGAGAATCCTTCATTGGCATCAAAGGGAATTTCAATATGACGACGATGCCGATTCGCCAGCATGCTGCCATCAATCGCGGTGCTAGCTGCAGTGAAGCGGACGCGGCGCACATGCGAGAATGCATTAGTTAGCACGAAAGTAAGCGTGATAAATGCAGCAAGAAACACCATTGAACTTGGGACGCTGCTAGAGCGCTCGGGCTTTACGCTGCTTATAATTAGCAGCACTATCAACCCAGTAAACACCCAAGCGAATAATTTTCGAAATATAAAAAAGAAAGTTGTTCTCACTGAAGGCTCCTTGCCGTTGTTGGAATAATAGGGAGCATAGCTGTTGGGTAAATATTGTCATCTTACGTCCGACAAAGCCGAAAATACAGCGACGAAATCAGCGAAAAGCGTCGTTAACACCCACTTTGGCACGGTGCATCCAATGCCTTGATAGCATCGTACAATCAAAACAACCATGTTTTTGGAAAGGCGTCATTATGCGTATCATTTTAGTTCTTACTGCCATCGCTTTGTCTGCGAGCGCGCTTGCCCAAACCGCCGTATGTGAAACGCGCACCGGTGCTACCCAAAATCAAGTTGTGGAACTTTATACTTCCGAAGGCTGTAGTTCGTGTCCACCTGCTGATCAATGGTTAAGCACGCAAAAAGCGAACGCCATTGCCCAAAACGCGGTGGTGCAGTCGTTTCATGTGAGCTATTGGGATTACATCGGCTGGAAAGATCGTTTTTCGACCACGGCGAATAATGCCCGTCAACGTCAAATTGCCGCGTGGAACAAGTCGGCGCAGGTATATACCCCGCAAATTGTGCGCGATGGCAAAAGCGCCCAACCCTTCATTTTAAAGCGCAATGAAGCGCCCGCGCAAGCCAGTATCGTGCTTGCAGCCGGATTGAAGGGAAACAATTACAGCGCGGATATTGTGCCCAATAACCCCAACAAACCGTGGGCAGCGTATTGGACCCTCACCGAAGATGGTCACACCACTAAAGTCAAAGCAGGTGAAAATAGTGGCGAGTTGCTAAAACATGATTTTGTAGTGCGCCAATATGAAACAGTGGTACCGCAAACTGGGCGTGCCAAACTTAATTTTGTGGCGTTACCAAAAGAGCAGAGTTTTACGCAGCGCGTGAATTTGGTGGTGTATGATCCAGTGAATGGCGAAACAATGCAAGCGGCTGCGCTGAGTTGTAAATAGCCTAAAACACGCTATTTTTCTTGACAAAATAGCCTAGCCAAGTCACAATTCGCCCCCTTCACTGTTGCTTTGCACCGCTGTAATCGGGTGTTTTGCGCATATTGGCCAATTAGCTCAGCCGGTTAGAGCGACGGAATCATAATCCGCAGGTCCCCTGTTCGAATCAGGGATTGGCCACCAATATTTTCGGTTCAGCATTTTTCTAAGCTGCTGATCCCTTCGGAGCTCCGCATGACACGCTCATCCGCACGCTACGCGCAGGTTAAAAAGCCCAATTTAGCGCCTCTGCAATCTAAAAAAGTTTTCATCCGCACCTTTGGCTGCCAAATGAACGAATACGATAGCCAAAAAATGGCTGATGTATTGCATGAATTTGAGGGTTACGAAAAAGCGGAAACGGCTGAAGATGCGGATATTGTGCTGCTCAACACCTGTTCTGTGCGCGAAAAAGCGCAAGAAAAAGTGTTCAGTGATTTAGGCCGTTTGCGTGAGTTAAAAGAGTCAAAGCCGGGCATGCTAATTGGCGTGGGTGGCTGTGTGGCATCGCAAGAAGGCGATGCGATTGTTGAGCGTGCGCCTTATGTTGATTTTGTTTTTGGCCCGCAAACCTTGCACCGCATTCCCGCTCTAATAAAACGGCAACGCGCGACCGGACAGAGTCAGGTCGATATTAGCTTTCCTGAAATTGAAAAGTTCGACAATCTGCCCCCTGCGCGGGTTGAGGGCGTATCGGCCTATGTATCGATCATGGAAGGCTGTAGCAAATATTGTAGTTTTTGCGTGGTGCCTTATACCCGTGGTGAGGAAATTTCGCGCCCGTTTAATGATGTGCTGGCCGAAATAAATGCTCTTACCGCCAAAGGTGTTAAGGAGATTATTCTGCTGGGTCAAAACGTCAACGCCTACTTAGGCGAAATGGTTGATGGCACGTCGGCAGATTTAGCGCTGCTGCTCGCTGCCGTATCGCGCATTGAAGCAGTTGAACGGATTCGCTACACCACGTCGCACCCTGTTGAGTTTACCCCGCGCTTAATCGAGGCCTTTGTAAAGTTGCCCAAACTCGTTTCGCAACTGCACTTGCCTGTGCAGTCAGGATCGGACAGAATTTTATCCGCCATGAAGCGCAATTACACGGCGCTGCAATATAAATCCATTATTCGTAAAGTGCGCGAAGCGCGGCCAGATATTTCGATCACAAGTGATTTTATTGTTGGTTTTCCGGGTGAAACAGAAGAAGATTTCGCCAAAACCTTGAAGCTTGTTAAGGACGTAAATTTTGACGGTAGCTATAGTTTTATTTATAGCCCGCGCCCTGGCACGCCGGCTGCTAATTTACCCGATGATGCCTCGTATGAAATCAAACACGCCCGCCTAAAAATTTTGCAGGATCAGTTAAATGCACAAGCAAGCGTGATTAGCCAAGCCATGCTCGGCACCTTACAGCGCGTGTTGGTGGAAGGCACATCGAAGCGTGATGACAATGAATTGACTGGCCGTACTGATAATAATCGTGTCGTTAATTTCCCCGGTGCCGCGAGCTATATCGGGCACTTTGTAACCTTGAAGATTGACGAAGCCATGCATTACACCTTGCGTGGAAGTATCGTAGAAGACGGAAAATAATTAGTGAAAAAGCATGTAGTAGAACTGCATTTCACCCCCGTTGATAACCGTCGATTGTCCGGCTTATGTGGCGCGTTAGACAACCATTTGCGGCAAATTGAAGATGCGCTAGCGGTGGCAATCTCGCATCGCTCCGAACGCTTTAGTATCAGTGGCGAAAAATCCCAAGCCGTGTTGGCTGGCAAAGTGCTCACGCGCTTATACGCTGAAGCCACGGATAAAATGGATGCTGAAGATATTGAACTAGCGCTGCTTGAATATGTAGAGCGGACTGACGATGCGGCTATTGAACAATCTCGCCCGAAACGACGCGTTAGTAATATCGCAGCCGATAAAAGCGCGCTAGAACTCAGGGGCGAACTGCCCCTGCACACCCGCCGCGCTGATCTGCGTGCCCGCACTGACCGTCAGCTTGAATACGTGCAGCAAATGCAAACGCATGACATCACCTTTGGTGTCGGTCCTGCTGGTACTGGCAAAACCTACCTTGCTGTTGCGGCTGCCGTTGATGCGTTTGAACGTGACACCGTGAAGCGCATTTTGCTGACGCGCCCCACAGTAGAAGCCGGTGAGCGCTTGGGTTATCTACCCGGTGACGTATCGCAGAAAGTAGACCCCTTTCTGCGCCCACTTTATGATGCACTCTATGAGCTCATGGGCTTTGATAAAGTAGCGCGCATGTTTGAGCGCAATCAAATTGAAGTCGCGCCATTGGCCTTTATGCGTGGCCGCACCCTGAATCATTCCTTCATTATTTTGGATGAAGCGCAAAACACCACGCCTGAGCAAATGAAAATGTTTCTAACCAGACTAGGCTTTGGTACCAAAGCCGTGATCACTGGTGACGTTACGCAAGTAGATTTGCGCAATGGTCAAACCAGCGGCTTGATTGATGCCAGAAATGTGCTTTACGGCGTACGCGGTATCGGCTTTACCGTGTTTCAAGCTGAAGACGTTGTGCGCCATCCTTTGGTGCAGGCAATAGTAGGTGCCTACGAAGCCAATGGCCGCACTAGGCGCACTAACGAGCGCTAAACCATGGCAAAATGTAATATTAATGTGCAATGTGTCAGCCAAATTGCCCATGTACCTGACGAAAAAAGCCTAATTAAATGGGCACGCCTAGCGTTGCAAAGCTGCGATGTTGATAGCGCTACATTAACCATCCGCATCGTTAATCAAACCGAAGGCCATAATCTAAACAACGCCTTTCGCGACAAAGACTACGCCACCAATGTGTTGACCTTTGTTTATCACGATAAGAAAAGTCGCAACCTAGAGGGTGATATTGTGCTCTGCGCCCCGGTAGTAAACCGCGAAGCCAAAGAACAAAAAAAGCCCCCCCAAAATCACTACGCCCACCTAACCATCCACGGATTGCTGCATTTGGCGGGGCTAGATCACATCAATGCTAAAGACGCTAAAGTAATGGAAGCCTTGGAAGTGGCATTGCTGGCGAAGTTGAAAATAGCGGATCCGTATGTGGATGGGACGATTACTTTGGGCTAGTGCCTTACCCAAAATCCTACCAATTCCCGCCCTATTGAGCTCCATTTACGCGATAATAGAAGGTTATAAAATCACTGAGCCTGCGCTTCATGCCCCATTTTGAGCCAAACAAAGTTTTAATCGCGCAGATTTTCCAAACTGCGACCTTAAAAGCGTTTCCGCAATTAGCGGCTGATGCCAGCTTTACTATTGAAGTAGAAAAGCCGAAGAACCCCGATCATGGGCACTTTGCGGTGAATAGTGCCTTGCAGTTAGCGAAGGTGTTGAAATTAAAACCACGTGATGTTGCCGAAGGTATTTTGGCGGCGTTACCGGCTATAGATGCGGATAGTATTTTGGCGCAAATGCCAGAAATTGCGGGGCCTGGATTTATCAATATTCGCTTGAGCGCGCATGCGCAAACCCGTGTGATTGGGGCAATTGCGGCGGCGGGTGACAGCTTTGGTAAGAGTACCGTGGGCGCGAATGAGCCGGTGATGGTGGAGTTTGTGTCTGCTAATCCTACTGGGCCGTTGCATGTCGGGCACGGACGGGCCGCAGCGGTGGGCGATACCTTGGCGCGATTGCTGGAATGGCAGGGCTATAAGGTAGCGCGCGAGTTTTATTATAATGATGCTGGCGTGCAGATTGATACGCTCACAATTTCTGTGCAGGCACGGTTAAAAGAACGTTTATTAAAGGAAGGTATATTAAAGGCTGGAGAAACGCCAGCGCCTTTTCCTGAGAATGGCTATCAGGGCGACTATATTCGCGATATTGCGGCTGACTATGCCGCGAAATATGCCGATGATTTGGCTGGTGAAAATGCTGAACAAGTACGGGCTTTTGCGGTAGCGGCCTTGCGTCATGAGCAAGACCTGGATTTACAGGCGTTTGCGGTCAAGTTCGATCAGTATTATTTGGAATCAAGCTTGTATAGCGATGGCTTGGTGGATAAAACTGTTGCGGGCTTAAAGGCCAGTGGTCATACCTATGAAGAGGGTGGCGCCACGTGGCTGCGCACCACTACTTTTGGTGATGATAAAGATCGGGTAATGCAGAAGTCTGACGGTACCTATACGTATTTTTTACCGGACGTGGCCTATCACGTTACCAAATGGCAGCGGGGTTTTACACGCGCTATTACTGAGCTGGGTGCTGATCATCACGGTACTCTGGCACGGGTGCGAGCAGGGTTGCAAGCACTAAATATAGGCATCACCAAGGGTTATCCTGACTATGTTTTGCATCAGATGATTACGGTGATGCGTGGTGGTGTAGAAGTAAAAATTTCTAAACGAGCAGGTAGCTATGTAACCTTGCGCGATTTGATCGACGAAGTCGGTCGTGATGCTACGCGTTACTTTTTTGTAATGCGTAAATCGGATTCGCAGCTAAACTTTGATATTGATTTAGCCAAAAGCAAGAGTGAAGAAAATCCGGTGTATTACGTGCAGTATGCACACGCCCGTATTTGTCGCGTGCAAGAATTGTTCGCGCAAAGTGGTGGTATGGAAAGCGCTTGGAAAGCTGCTAATTTAGGTCGCCTTCAAGCGCCTGTAGAGTCCGATTTATTGCGTTTGTTGGCGGAGTTTCCCGAACAACTTGCTATTGCTGCGCGCGAATTGGCACCGCATTTGGTGGCAGCGTATTTGTCAGAAGTGGCGGCAAAATTGCATAGCTATTACAATGCCGAAAAATTCTTGGTTGATGATACGGAATTGAAGCTCGCGCGTTTAGCGTTAATCGCTGCAACCAAACAAGTGCTGCGTAACGGCCTAGATTGTTTGGGCGTGAGCGCACCGGAAAAAATGTAAGCTGAATAACAGGATAGATGCACATGAGTTCAAACACCGAAGGCCCCCGCACTACCCGCAGCACTGCCAAACCGCAGGGTCGCGGGCTAAATCCCATGTTTATTGGCATTATTATTGGCTTATTGTTGGGCATGTTGATTGCGTTAACAGTCGCTTATTTCGTGAGTCGTAATAGCGGTAGTGCTAACGTGGTCGACAAAGTAAAGCAGCCTGAACCCTTAGCGAAAGCCGCCCCGCCGTCAGGGGTAAGCACGCCAAGTCAGCGCGTAGCATCGCCTGCGCTTAAAGCAGGCGAGGTTGCTCCCGATGGCGCAAAACCGCGCTTTGAGTTCTACGATATTTTGCCTGGCGACAAACCTGGTTCTGCCGCCGGTAATGTTGCTAAGCCGCCCGCAGTTGTGCCTAAGCCTACAGTAGCAGCTACTCCCGTCGGGCAACCAGCGTCCCCTACAACAGCAACTACACCAGCCACACCGCCAGGGACAGCGTTGAGTGGGCGTCCTGTCATCGCGCCGTCGTTGCCAACTGCAGCGCAGCCATTGCCCGCACCAATCGGTAGTGGGCCAAACTACGCGCTGCAAGCGGGCGCGTTTCAAAATGAATCTGATGCCGAAAGTTTAAAGGCGAAAATTGCTTTTGCTGGCTATGAGGCGACGGTACGGCCTGTCAACGTGCCAGACAAGGGCACGTTATACCGAGTACGCCTTGGCACTTATCGCAATATTGAAGAAGTAAATCGCGTGCGTGCAGCGCTCGCGCAAAACGGCATTACGGCAAGCGTGGTGAAGGTAGAGTAAGCGTTGTCGCTAGCGCGGAGGGCTATAAGCTGGTTGCAATCGCTAGTAGCATAAGGCTGTTGATAATTAATATTTAAGGATTTTTATGCATTCCCAACAGGTTTTAGGTAGCAAATTATCCGGATTACCATCCGCTTTTCGTTGGCCACGTGCGCTGGTAGCGATATTGTTCAGCTTTGGTTTTATAGCGACTCTCGTCCCAGTTACCGCCTCGGCAGAGGGCTTGCCGGAAGTGGTCCGCTTAAACCCGCCCCAAGCTACGCCCGACAATGGCAAGGTGGAAGTCATTGAGTTTTTTGCCTATGGCTGCGGCCACTGCGCGGCATTGGAACCGCGACTGGTTGAGTGGGTAAAAACCCTTGGGCCTGAAGTGAACTTTCGCCGTGTTCCTGTGAGTGAAAATGGCTTTTCAATTCGCGGTGTAGATTCCGCGCCCATTTATTACACCTTGGAAGCAATGGGCTTATTGAAGACCATGCATGAAAAAGTATTTGCTGCCTTAAACAATGAAGGCGAAGTTTTAGCAAATCCAAAGGTATTGCGTACGTGGCTTGAAAAGCAGGGTATTGATCCGAGTAAATATGATACCGCTGCAGCTTCATTTGGCGTAAGCGCTAAGGTGGCACAGGCTAGAAAAATGACGGCTGATTATCAATTGCGCTCAACACCAACCATTGCTGTTGGTGGTCGTTACGCCCTGACGCAAGGTAGCAATCCCAGCCCTAAGTTATTATTTGCGAAGGTTGAAGAGCTTGTAGCGCAATTGAATACGGCTAAAAAGGTAGTAAAGACACCTTAAAACGGAGTTTTCCCAAGCCGCTATTTTTTTGTTTTACGGTAGAGAATTTTTGTTGCTGGCAAGAGTCGAAGTAGTTGCATTACAGTTATGCTTAATTTTATTTGAGGAAAAGAATATGTTGTCAAAATTGAAATCGTTTGCGGCTATCGCTCTAGCTGGATTAGTCGCTGCAATCAGTGCCGCTCCCGCAGCAGCGCAATTTGTGGTGGGCCGTGATTATTCCGTACTTAAGACGCCGCAAAGTATGCCTGACGACGGCAAAATTGAGATTTTAGAGTTCTTCGCTTATGGCTGCCCACATTGCGGTGCCCTTGAGCCGGTGATGGCTGAATGGATTAAAAAGCAAGGCCCAGATATCGTGGTGCGACGTGTGCCCGCCGCGATACCTGGATTTAATATGCGCGGCATTGATAACGCGCCGTTGTACTACACCTTAGAGGCAATGGGTTTGGTTAACAAACTGCATGAAAAAGTTTTTGATGCAGCAAATCGTGACGGCGTGATCTTGGCGAGCCCAGCAGATCAAAATAAGTGGTTGGCTAAACAAGGCGTTGATACCAATGCATTTGAAACCATGCGCAAGTCATTTTCTGTTGATGCAAAAACAAAGAGTGCCGCTAAACTTGCCGAAACGTACAAAATTGCCTCTACGCCAACAATGATTGTGGCTGGTAGATATATGGCATCGCAAACACAAGGCCCGGCGCATTTATTAGCTGTAATCGATACTCTCGTTGCGCAAGTACGGACAACAATGAAGAAGCCCGTAACAGGCGCAGCAGCCGGTGTAAGTATCGCAGCGGCAGCACCCACAACGGCTGTGGCAGCAAAAACTACAGTCAAACCTAAGGTTGTTAAACCAGATGTCGTTGCCACACCGGCCGTTGCTGGTGCTAAGTAATCTGGTGTTGGGCAATATTAGGCACGAGGGTAAAACCCGCTTAAAGCGCCGAGTTTGAAAACCGTTTTTATTACTGGCGCTTCGAGCGGGATCGGTGCAGCGCTGGCACGGCACTACGCCAGCCAAGGCGTGCAGCTTGGTTTAGTCGCGCGGCGCACCGACTTACTCAGCGAAATAGCGCAGTCATGCACGCAAATGGCCGCACCCGCACCGCGCTTGTACGCCTGCGATGTGCGCGATGCCGCAGCACTTAAAGCGGCTGCCGCTGATTTTTGCCAAGCTTTTGGTGCCCCAGATATCGTGATTGCTAATGCCGGTGTATCTAAAGGCACGCTGACAACGGAGAGCGATGATCTTGGCGTATTCCAAGAAGTATTCGATATCAACGTTATGGGAATGGTGAATACTTTCCATGCGTTTTTGCCGGTGATGACCGTGCGCAAAACCGGCACCATGGTAGGCATTGCCAGCGTTGCTGGTTTTCGTGGCATTCCGGGTGGTGGTGCATATTCAGCATCTAAAGCGGCCTGCATTCGTTATTGTGAATCACTACGGGTTGAATTACGAACCAGCGGCGTGAGTGTGGTGACTATTTGTCCTGGCTATATCCGTACACCGATGACGGCTGTTAATAAATTCAAAATGCCGTTTCTCATTGATGTTGATGAAGCCGTAATCCGCTTTGCACGCGCCATTGACGCTAAAACCAGCTTTACCGTGATTCCTTGGACTATGGGGATAGCGGCACGGGTGCTACGCCTTATCCCGAATTGGTTGTATGATTTAATTTTTAGCCGAATGCCGCGCAAGCCAAGACAACCACGGCAGCCCTAAAAGCGCTGACAATCAGGCGTTTTCAAGGCTAAAGAGTACATAAAGATAATGAAATGACTAGCCTGCCCATCACTCCACCAGCCGCGCCATTACGCATGGCACCCATCGCCACGGCACAGTACGATGAAGTAGACGGTGTCGCCATCATCACTTTAGATGGCGCGCCCATTAACAGCATGGGTCTAAGCACGCGACAGGCAATGATGGCCGGTTTCATGCGTGCACGTGATAGCGCGTCGGTGTCCGCTATTGTGCTTACGGGCGCCAATGGCGTATTCACAGGGGGGGCTGATATTAAAGAGTTTGGTTTGCCTGTAGGATTACAAGCGCCCAATTTATTCGACTTTATCGCTTTTTTTGAAGGCAGCAAAAAGCCCGTCATTAGCGCGATCAATGGCGTTTGCATGGGCGGTGGCCTAGAACTTTCTCTGGCTTGTCATTATCGGGTTGCTACCACGAAGGCTTTAATCGGCCTCCCAGAGGTTTTGATCGGCCTATTGCCGGGTGCGGGTGGTACGCAACGTTTGCCACGGGTGGCAGGCGCTGCAGTGGCCCTAGAAATGATTTGTAGTGGTAAGCCCAAGCCAGCTGCTTGGTTGAAAAGCAATACGCAAGTGCTTGATGCGGTGTTTGATACCCGCGATGCAGCGTTTTTGCAAGACGCCGTTGCCTTTGCAAAAATGCAAAGTACCAAGGCAACGCACCCGCGAGTGCGCGATATCGTATTGACTTGCGATAATGAAGCCGCAACCACTATTGCCAAAGCGCGTACACAGGCGCACCGCGATGCAACAAATTATCCAGCCGTTGCCGCCTGTGTTGATGCGATTGAAGCTGCGCATCTATTGCCTATTGATGCTGGCCTGCAAAAAGAGTTTGCGCTATTTAATACCCTGTTAGCAACGCCTGAAAGTGCTGCATTGCGCCACGCATTTTTTGCCGAACGCGCCGCTGGAAAAATACTAGAGTCATCTGAAAGCACATCACTTTCAGGTGTTCCGCGTGAACTTAAAAAAATTGGTATCGTCGGTGCTGGCACCATGGGCTGCGGTATTGCCTTAGCGTTTCTTGATGCAGGCTTTGCGACGACATTGGTTGAAGTTTCAGAAACGGCATTGCAACGTGGTGTCGATAAAATTACTACAACTATTCAGGCGCAAGTTGATAAAGGCCGTATTTCGGCAGCGCAAGCGGCTGCAAAACTAGCAAATCTAAATCCGCAAGCACATCTGCAATCGTTTGCTGACATAGATTTAGTGGTGGAGGCTATTTTTGAAGACTTTGCGGTGAAAAGCGAATTGTTTAAAGTGCTCGACGGCATTCTAAAACCAGATGCAATTTTAGCCAGCAATACTTCAACGCTCGATCTTGATGCCTTGGCGGCAGTGACTAAGCGCCCCGCGAATGTTGTTGGTCTGCATTTTTTTAGTCCAGCAAACATCATGCGTTTGCTAGAAATTGTGCGCGGTAAGCACACGGCGTCCGATGTACTGGCAACGGCACTGGTGCTGGCAAAACGCTTGGGCAAGGTAGGCGTGGTATCTGGCGTTTGCGATGGCTTTATTGGTAATCGAATGATTGAGCAGTATCTGCGTCAAGCCTTGTTTTTGCTAGAAGAGGGGGCTAGCGTGGCGCAAATAGATGGTGCCGTCGAGCGTTTTGGCTGGGCGATGGGGCCGTTTCGAATGGCCGATTTAGCAGGTAATGATATCGGCTGGGCTATTCGTAAACGACGCTATGTGCAATATCCGCAAATGCGTTATTCAACTATCGCCGATAAACTCTGTGAGTTAGGGCGCTTCGGGCAAAAAACCAATGCCGGCTGGTATGACTATACCCCCGGTGAGCGGGTGGCCAAACCCTCAGACGCGGTTGCGGTGCTATTACAGGCGCATCGCCATGATATTGGCATAACAACTGGCGCAACTGGCGTAACTGGCTTAAGCACGCGTACGATTGATGATACGGAAATTGTTGAGCGCCTCATGTTAGCTTTGTTAAACGAAGGTGCAGCAATTATGCGCGAGGGCAATGCGGCGCGGGCTTCTGATATTGATGTGGTGTATTTAACGGGTTACGGCTTTCCGCGTTTTCGCGGCGGGCCAATGTTTTTTGGGCAGCAATTTGGCTTTGAAAAAGCGATTACAGCAATGCAGCGTTTTGCAAAATTACCGAATGCGGACGCGATATTTTGGCAACCAGATGCATGGCTGCTTGAAGCGTGTAAGCATCAAAACAGTGCGATGAAAGATGGGTTGATGGTATGAGTGTGGCGCGAAATTTAATTGCTTCTGAACGCGATATCAATTTTTTGCTTTATGAGTGGTTAGATGCCGCCGCGCTATGCTCGCGCCCACGCTTTGCAGATCATAGCCGCGAAACCTTTGATGCAGTACTAGAAACCGCTGCAAGCCTAGCTACTGAATTTTTTGCCACACATAATAAAAAAAGCGATGCCAACGAGCCCTATGTTGAAAACAATGTGGTGGTGCAAATTCCAGAAATTAAAGCGGCACTCGCAAAATTTATAGAGCTTGGTTTTATCTCAGCCGGTCAAGATGAAGCCTTAGGCGGAATGCAATTACCCAAGGTGGTTGAAAACGCCATGATGGCATGGTTTATGGGGGCGAATGTTGCCACGGCGGCCTATGTTTTTTTAACCGTGGGCAATGCGAATTTATTGTGCGCACACGGTACCCCAGCACAAATCGAAACCTTCGCTAAGCCCCTATTGGCGGGGCGCTTCTTCGGTACTATGTGTTTATCAGAGCCACAGGCAGGTTCGAGTTTAGGCGATATTCAAACCCGTGCTATTTTGGATAACACCTTGCCCTATGGCGCGGCACTCGGCGCGAGCTATCGCTTAACGGGCAACAAAATGTGGATTTCGGGTGGCGATCATGCGCTAACAGAAAATATTGTGCATCTGGTGCTGGCAAAAATCCCTGATGCTGACGGCAGTCTGCCAGCGGGTACTAAAGGTATCTCGCTTTTTATTGTGCCGAAATTTATGGTGGACGCTGGTGGTAGTGTTGGCGCTAGAAACGACGTGGTTTTAGCAGGGCTAAATCATAAAATGGGTTATCGCGGCACCACCAATTGCTTGCTGAATTTTGGTGAGGGAAAATATATGCCGCATGGCGCTGCTGGCGCAATTGGGTTTCTGGTTGGTGAAGCAGGGCGCGGCTTGCAGGCCATGTTCCACATGATGAATGAAGCGCGGATAGGTGTGGGCTTGGGCGCGACCATGCTCGGCTACACTGGCTACTTGCATTCGCTGGAATATGCGCGGCAGCGTAAACAAGGTCGCTCGGTAGATAATAAAAATCCGTCCAGTATGCCCGTGGCAATTATTGAACATGCCGATGTAAAGCGCATGTTATTAGCGCAAAAAGCTTATGTTGAAGGTGCGCTGGCGTTAAATTTGTATTGCGCCAAATTAGTGGATGAAGAGAAAACTGCGCCCAACGATGCCGCACGTGCCAATGCTACGTTGCTGTTAGATATGCTCACCCCGATTGCAAAAAGCTGGCCTTCGCAATGGTGCTTACAAGCGAACTATTTGGCAATTCAAGTACATGGGGGCTATGGCTATACACGGGACTATAACGTTGAGCAGTTTTATCGTGATAATCGCCTCAACCCGATTCATGAGGGAACCCACGGTGTGCAGGCATTGGATTTATTAGGGCGCAAGGTGTGGATGCTAGCCGGTGCTGGTTTGACCACATTGGTGCAGGTTTGGCGCACGACGATCGTAGCGGCAAATTCCCAGCCTTATTTACAAACATCCGCAGCAATGCTGGAGGCGGCAATTGCCGATTTGCTCGCAACTACGGCGGTGTTGCGTAGCGCGAGTAATGCAGCGGTCATGCTCGCTAATGCATCACTATACTTAGAAGCGTTTGGCCAAATAACCTTGGCTTGGATATGGTTAGAGCAAGCTATTTGCGCGGCACGGGCAACGGCAATAAACGACATTGAAAAACATTTTTACGCTGGAAAAAAGCAGGCTTGTATTTATTTTTTCCAACACGAATTGCCGCAGGCGCGAACCCAATTAGCGTTGCTAACCACGCTCGACACCGCCGCCTTAGATATGCAGCAAGATTGGTTTTAAAAACAACGATGACGAAAATCGCCCTCTCCGTTGTTGTTATTACTAAAAATGCCGCAAGCCAGCTTGGCCCCTGCTTAGAAAGCGTGCGCTTTGCAGATGAAGTGGTGGTGGTGGATTCGGGCTCAGAAGATGGCACAGTGGCCTTAGCCCAAGCAGCAGGAGTGCGGGTGATTACGCACACATGGCTTGGTTTTGGGCGGCAAAAACAGTTCGCGGTAAACGCCGCAAAACATGATTGGGTGTTGTGCCTAGATGCCGATGAACGCGTAACGCCGAGTTTGGAAGCGAGTATTTTCGAGGTTTTCCAAGGCCTTGATCAGAAAAATTCAGCGCAATTTGCATGGCGAATGCCGCGCCGCAATAGTTTTTTAGGGCGCTGGTTAAAACACGGCGAAGGTTATCCAGATTACTCACTACGCTTGTTCAATCGTCACCATGCTTCATGGAGTAATGATGCAGTACATGAAACGGTGATCACCACATCGTCTATAGGAACGCTAAAGGGCGATTTATTGCATGATTCGGCGGAAACGATAGATGCGTATTTAGCCAAACAAAACCGCTATTCCAGCCTGCACGCGCGCGCGTTATTTGATCAAGGCGTGCGGGTGGGGTACAGCAAAATGCTATTGAGTCCGATGGCGCGGTTCGTAAAATTCTATTTTTTACGTTTGGGCTTTTTAGATGGTGGCCCTGGGTTTGCCCATATTATCATCGGCTGTTTTGCCGCATTTTCCAAATATGCAAAGCTAATAGAATTAAGCCGTAAGCAATAAACCATATCAAAAGTGCTGGTTTGGTATTAAAAATTACTACCAGTTACACTTCTGTAATGGTTCGAAATCAGCGAATCTGTTAAAATTAAGGGTTGATTTGAGACAAATTCAAGCAAACCGCTTGAATTGTGAATGCCTGCAAACTTGGGTGTTTGGAAAGTTGTCTTGAGTATCGCTGTAACTCCTTGATTTTGAAAGATAAAAAATGATTATTGTTACCGGTGGTGCAGGATTTATTGGGTCAAATTTTATTCGCCAATGGCTAGCTGAAGAAGCTGAGCCTGTTATTAATCTGGATAAATTGACTTACGCTGGCAATTTGAAGTCGCTTGAGGACGTCGCAACCCATAAAAACTACAAATTTGTAGAGGCTGATATTGGTAATCGCGCTTTGGTGCGAGCCTTATTGGCGGAGCATAAGCCGCGCGTAGTGGTCAATTTTGCGGCTGAAAGCCATGTAGACCGCTCAATTTTAGGTGCGGATGAATTCATCCAGACTAATATCGTCGGCACTTTTGGTTTGCTTGAAGAGGTGCGTGCTTATTGGGGTGCGCTGCCGGCTGATGCCAAAGACGCATTCCGGTTTTTGCATGTTTCAACCGATGAGGTCTACGGCTCGCTCGGCATGGATGATCCAGCGTTTGCGGAAACCCATCCCTATGCGCCAAACAGCCCATATTCAGCGTCGAAAGCGGCATCTGACCATTTGGTGCGGGCGTGTTTTCACACCTATCATATGCCAGTGTTAACCACCAATTGCTCAAACAATTACGGTCCTTATCACTTTCCTGAGAAGTTGATTCCCCTGATGATTCAAAATGCGCTGGGCGGTAAAAATCTGCCCATTTACGGCGATGGCTTGAATGTGCGTGATTGGCTTTATGTAACGGATCACTGCACCGCAATTCGCGCGGTATTGGCGCGCGGTCGTACTGGGGAAACTTATAATGTTGGTGGCAGAAATGAACGAACCAATATGGAAGTGATCAATACCATTATTGCGATTTTGGATGAGCTTTCACCACGTGCAGACGGCGCTAGTTACGCAGTACAAAAAACCTATGTCAAAGACCGTCCAGGACATGATCGTCGCTATGCAATTGATGCGACCAAGTTGGAAACTGAATTAGGTTGGCGTGCACAAGAAAATTTTGAGAGTGGCATTCGTAAAACCGTGCAATGGTATTTAGCCAATCAAGAATGGGTGGCCTCAATTACCAGTGGTGAATATCGCCAATGGATGCAAAAGCAATACGGCAAGGTTGCATAATCGAGCAGTATTATTCGCGTTAGTTTTAGTATTGGTTAATTTTAGAAAAACGGAAATTTAGATGAGTTTAGTGAATCGTAAAGGCATTATTTTGGCGGGCGGCAGTGGTACGCGTTTGTATCCCGTTACACAGGTGGTATCAAAGCAGTTATTACCTATTTACGATAAGCCTATGGTTTATTATCCGCTCAGCACCCTAATGCTTGCAGGGATGCAAGATATTCTTATTATTTCCACACCACAGGATACGCCGCGCTTCCAAGAACTTTTGGGTGATGGCGCGAAGTGGGGTTTGAATTTGCAATACGCGGTGCAGCCTAGCCCTGATGGCTTGGCACAGGCCTTTCATATTGGCCGCGATTTTATCGGTAATGATTTGTCCGCCTTGGTGTTGGGTGACAATATTTTTTACGGGCACGATTTTTTGATGCAGCTTGATCGCGCCGATAAACGTCAAGACGGCGCGACCGTTTTTGCCTATCGCGTGCACGACCCTGAGCGTTATGGCGTAGCGGAATTTGATGATCAATTGCGCGTGCTTTCTTTAGAAGAAAAACCGTTAAAACCAAAATCGCATTATGCGGTGACCGGCCTATATTTTTACGATAAGCAAGTATGCGATTTAGCGCGTGATCTGAAGCCATCGCCGCGCGGCGAGTTAGAAATTACTGATTTAAACCGGCTCTACCTTGAGAAGGGTCAGTTGTCGTGCGAACTCATGGGGCGCGGCATGGCATGGCTTGATACCGGCACGCACGAATCCTTGCTAGAAGCATCGCAATACATTGCTACATTGGAAAAACGCCAAGGCTTAAAAATAGCCTGCCCCGAAGAAATTTCTTATCGGCGCGGTTGGATCACGGCGGCGCAGGTAGAGGCATTAGCAAAGCCAATGCTGAAAAATAGCTACGGCCAGTATTTGATTCAAATGCTCAATGACAAGGTGTTTTAATGAAGGTTGTTGATACGGCAATTGCCGATGTAAAAATAATAGAGCCCAGCGTATTTGGTGATGCACGTGGTTGGTTTTATGAAAGCTTTAATGAAAAGAAATTCCGTGAATTAACGGGGGTTACGGACACCTTTGTGCAAGACAATCATTCCAAAAGCGCCAAAGGCGTATTGCGTGGCTTGCACTATCAAATTCAAAGTGCGCAGGGAAAGTTAGTGCGCGTAGTGGCTGGCGAGGTGTTTGATGTGGCGGTGGATATTAGAAAGTCGTCGCCAACTTTTGGTAAGCATGTTGGTGTGGTGTTGAGCGCTGAAAACCAAAAAATGTTTTGGGTACCAAAAGGTTTTGCACACGGCTTTATGGCGCTTACTGAAGGCGCGGAATTTTTGTATAAAACCACTGATTATTGGGCGAAGCCACATGAGCGTTCCATTCGCTGGAATGATCCGGCGCTGGCAATCGATTGGCCGATTCATCGAGTAGGTGTGCCATCGGTAAATGAAAAAGACCAAGCAGGCGCATTGCTGGCAGATGCGGAATTATTTGCATGAAGATTTTAATCACCGGCAAAAATGGGCAAATGGGCTATGAGCTCGCCCATATTTTTGCGCAACCGGGCAATGAAATTTTTGCGCTAGATCGAAGCGCGATGGATTTATCCAATGCAGCGCAAATCCGCGAAGTCACCCGTGCCATCGCGCCGGATTTGATTTTAAATGCAGCAGCATATACATCTGTAGATTTAGCCGAAAAAGAATCCGCGTTGGCCTTTGCCGTAAATGCGGATGCACCGGCAATATTGGCAGAAGAGGCTAACAGGCTTGGTGCTCCCATCGTTCACTATTCCACAGATTATGTTTTTGATGGAAACGGCAAGCGTCCTTACCAAGAAACCGATGCAGTTGGGCCTACCAATGTTTACGGGCATTCTAAACTTAAAGGCGAAGCGGCCATTGCAAGTATTGCCAAGCAGCACCTAATTTTGCGTGCAAGTTGGTTATACTCAAATCGCAGGCATAATTTTTTGCTGACCATGCTGCGCCTAGCGGCTGAGCGCGACACGATTTCTGTCGTCAATGACCAACTAGGTTCGCCAACGTGGGTGCGGCATGTATCGAGCACCACACAAGCTTTGGTAAATCATGATGCTGCATTATTGGTGCCAAATGGGGTTTATCATTTGACAGCTTCGGGGGTTACCTCTTGGCATGGGTTTGCCGCAGCGATTATTGACAATGTTGATGCGCAAAATCGTCGCGCCAAAGCAGTGTTGCCTATTAGTAGTGATGAGTACAAAGCACCGGCAAAACGCCCTGCATACTCGGTTTTAGATAACGGTAAAATTGAAGCGGCATTAAAGCAAAAAATGAGTTCGTGGGAATCACAGCTAAGCGCTTGTTTAGACGAGCGCAAAATACTCGCTACGGCAGGCGGGTAATAGACACGCCAATGGGTGTCCCAATAAGTGCACCAATTAGCGTATTAATTTTTATGCCACATCGTTATATTTAGGAAAATAATGGCTATCCAACTATTCGTACCAAAATTTAGAATTGAAGAATGTCTGGCGGAAATCCGCGAATGCCTCGAAAAAGGCTGGACCGGCATGGGCTTCAAAACCATCACGTTTGAAGATGATTGGAAAAAATATACCGGATTACCTTGCGCCCATTTTTTGAATTCAAATACCGTTGGTTTGCACTTAGCGGTTGAGGTCTATAAGCGTAAATTGGGTTGGAATGATGGTGATGAAATTATTTGTACGCCGCTTACATTTGTCTCCAGCAACCATGCGGTTCTGTACGCAAAACTCAAACCGGTTTTTGCCGATGTGGATGCAAGTTTGTGTTTGGATCCGGCGGATGTGTTGAAGAAAATCACCCCCAAAACCCGCGCGGTTATGTTTGTAGGCTTGGGTGGAAATGTGGGTAATTACGCAGAAGTATTGAAGATTTGTCGTGAAAAAAATATTGTAATGATTTTAGATGCGGCGCATATGTCGGGCACGCGTTTTAACGGTAAGCATGTAGGGCATGATGCGGATGTGACTATATTTAGCTATCAAGCCGTAAAGAACCTGCCTACCGCCGATTCCGGCATGATTTGTTTTTCTGATCATAAAGACGATGAACTTGCGCGTAAGCTGACGTGGCTTGGCATTAATAAAGACACGTTCTCCCGCACTGCGGCACAGGGCGCGTACAAATGGATGTATGACGTTGAAGACGTCGGTTTTAAATACCACGGTAATTCCATTATGGCGGCGATCGCTATTGTGCAATTAAAGTATTTGGATATCGATAATGCCTATCGCCGTCAAATTGCAACGTGGTACCGCGAAGGGTTTGCCCATGCTCCGCATGTGGGCACCGTGGCGATTACCGATGGTTGCGAATCCGCTACGCATCTTTTTCAAGTGCGTGTTAAAAATCGCGAAGCAGTGATGATGGCGCTTAACCAGCACGAGGTATTCCCCGGCGTGCATTATCGTGACAACACGGAATATCGTATGTTCGCTTATGGGAAAGGCACTTGCCCCCAGGCGCATCAAGCATCGAATGAAATTATTTCCTTGCCACTACATATGAATTTGACGCGTCATGATGTGATGCAGGTGGCACAGCTAGTAGCGCAGTATGCTGCGAAATGATGATTAAGTACAATTAAGGCGGTTATCGAAAAGCGATGAAAGCGGCGATTTCTCCAGTAGATTTTGCAACGGTGCGGCTACGATTGTTAGCACCGGAAGATCTGCCGCATACATTGGCTTGGCGTAACCAAGATGAAGTGCGTAAATGGTTTAAGTTTAGTGGTGTGGTTACCTTAGAACAACACTTAGCTTGGTTTGAAAAATACCAACTGAAAGCAGATGATTTTGTGTTTATGGCGGTTCATCCACAAACTCAGGAGCGCTTGGGGCAATTAGCAATTTATGATTTGGATGCGGTACACAAGCAGGCCGAAGTAGGGCGCTTCATTGTTGCACCGAGTGCCGCTGGTAGAGGGGTAATGACGGCAGCGTTGCAGGCTTTGGCACTATGCGCCGCGCAACAACTGATGCTTTCGCGTTTGTTTTTAGAAGTATTTGCCACTAATACGCGTGCCATCAGTCTCTATAATCGGGTAGGCTTTCAGCAATGCGGAACGCATGAAGATTTAATAGTAATGGAAAAAATACTTTAGTTTCTGCAACGCCTTTATCAATGCAAGCTGGAAAAATGAATTACTTAACTGAAAAATGCAAACACAACTAGCGGTACTACTGCACGATAATAAAACGGCACTCTACAATTGGCGGGTGTGGGTGCACATGGGCGTGACCGATTTGACCAATCGCTTCGCCAAATCGGCACTAGGGCCATTGTGGATCGTGCTTAACTTAGCCATGTGGGTTGTGGGCGTTGGGCTGGTATATGCAAAGCTGTTTAATATGGAAATGCGCGAGTATTTGCCATTTCTAACGATCAGTTTTGGTGTGTGGGGCTTGTTGTTAGCGACATTGACAGAGGGGGGGCAAGCCTTCGTCATGGCGGAAGGCTACATTAAGCAGTTTACCTATCCGAAGCAAATCTATTTACTTCGTTTTTTAGTAAATTATATGTTGGTTTTCTCAGTTAGTGTCATTGCTTTCTTTGTCGTTGCCGTTATTTATGAGCGTCGTATAGACTTTGGCACCGCTTGGGTATTGCTAGGTCTGTTGATGCTTGTTCTCGTCAGTTACGCACATGTAACTATTGTGTCGTATTTAACGGCGCGATTTAGAGACTTACCGCACGGCATCGCGTCCCTGATGCAGGTGTTGTTTTTTCTCACACCGATTATGTTCACGCCAGAAAAGTTAGCCGAAAAAGGGTTAGACATTATCTACCGGTATAACCCACTTCATTATTTGATTGAAATAGTCCGCTATCCACTTATGCATGCTAAAGCTGCTCCGGCTGAGGTGTATATTGCATCGAGTATTTATCTATTACTTATCGCAATAATCGCATTTTTTGTTGCGCGAAATTTAGATAAGCGCTTGGTATATATTTTATGAAACAGATTGGGATCACTTTAAATAATATAGGCGTACGCTTTGACGTGGCCCCTGGAGATGGCAGGAGCCTCAAAGGGTTTATTGCTTCTTTGCGCCATGCACGTAGTGATGCATTGGAGCCGGTGCATGGTTTAAAGAATGTCACGCTAGAAGTTAAACCTGGCGAGAGGGTCGGGTTAATCGGACTCAATGGCGCAGGTAAAAGCACACTTTTAAAGGTCATGGCTGGTATTTACCCGCCGACGACAGGAGTGGCCGAGACGGTAGGGCATGTATGCCCGATGTTTGAGTTTGCTACCGGCTTTGAGATGAATCGTTCGGGCTGGGATAACATCCGTATTCGCGCTATGTTATTGGGCATGCAACCGCAAGAAATTGATGCAAAAATGTTGGAAATTGCAACGTTTAGTGAGTTAGGTGATCGGCTAAATTACCCTGTACGAACCTACTCCGCAGGTATGTTTATACGTTTAGCGTTTAGCGTTTCTACTGCCATAAATCCAGAAATACTATTGCTAGACGAAGTGATGGGAGCGGGTGATATGGGCTTCACTGAAAAAGCAGGTATTCGCATGCGTGAGTTCATGGAGCAGGGGAGTATCTTGGTGTTTTCCTCTCATAGCATGGAGTTAGTGCGTCAATATTGTGAGCGTACGATATGGCTTGAACAAGGTGTTGTGCGCATGGATGGTGATACTAGTGTTGTGACGCGTTTATACAGTGAGTCGGTACTTGGGCGAGCTACTTAGCAGCGCTATGTTCCAATCAGTACATATCAAATCAACCTCCCCCGCCCCTATTTTAGTAGTGGCCTTAGGCCCGCAACAGGCGAGCGTCACCTTGTTTTTCGATTTTCTTCCAATTGAAAAGCGGAAGTTAATTAGAATAATTTTTTGTGGAGACGTGGCAGTTCAACAAGAAATGATGCAAGCGCGCGCAGTCATATTTGTGCGCAGTTTAGTCGACTATGAGAGCTTGATTGCTTTTGCCAGACATATCGGTTTACCGATGTACCATTACTGCGATGATAATTTTAATGTTATCTGCGAGGAGATTGAGCGGTATGGAAGTGCTTATGCATTTTATACGCGCGATAATATGCGCAACACTTTAGCGGACTTTGCAGGTTGCTTACTGGCGGTACCGAACTTGATAGAATTTTACCGGCTCAATAATCTGCATTCGAAACTTCTCTTGTATCCACCAATTGCTGCATTTGATGAATACGGTGATCTGCAACCTGTTCGTCAGCCTAAGCAAGCGTTTACGGTTTCTTTCTTTGGGGGGGGCGATCGTCGGGCAGCCTTCAATGACTATATAGTGCCAGCTGTAAAACAGCTGTCAAAAATGCAAGCAATCGTTTTGGTTGCTTTCGGAATCGATCGCGATACCGTCAATTGCGAAGACTTTCCAAATTTAACTGTGCACTATCCGCCGTATGAGCCCGATTATGCGCTGGCAATACGGCAGTTTCGTCATTACGCGCCGGATGTAATGTTGCATTCAAGCTCTCCTACAAGAAATAATGCTTTTAAGAATTGTAATAATATTATTAATGGCGCCGTCGCTGGCGCCGCCATGATTTGTAGTAGAACTGAGCCGTATTTAGGGCTTGATGAAATTGATGCTACTTTGTTGGCGGACGATACTTCGCAATCGTGGTACCTTGCGATGTGGCAACTTGCAAACAGCGCCGCACGTCTGAAGCGATTGCAGATTGGGGCAAAACGCTATTGTGAAAACACGTATAGCGGCGCTCAAAATTCGACGGTGGTTGTAGATATCCTCGAAACTTGTCCCCCCTTAACCGAGAGCATCCTCGCAAGACGAAAAGTCCTTGCCTATCAGTTAGCGGTGTCACAAACGGCTGCTCTTGAACGTAATGTCATGGATGCTGCAGGCGCTGTGAATATACGCGCGCAAGCGCTTGCTGAAGGTGCTGCGCAACAAAGTAAGCTTTTTGGCGAGCTATCAATTAATAGAGAGAAAATAAGCGCGTTAGCAGGAGTATGCGTTTGAACTCGCGAATTTTGGCGTTATGCGCTAACCCCAATGAGCCCGCCGCCACGCAGTTCTTACCATCTGCTTATGTTACTTGCGTCGATATTAATGGAGTAGATGCATTTAGGCTCTTGTTGGAAGCTAGGGCGGTAATTTTCTGCAGGAATTTATATTTGGTTCCGGAACTACTGGAGGTGGCGCGTAATTTACGCATTCCTAAGTATTACCTCATGACCGAAAATGTAGTAACGATGCGTGAGGAACCGCAACATCACACCCATACGTTTCATCAGCATTCTGCTCAGGCCTTGCAGGCAACATTGCGAGATTTTGACGGGGTATTAGTATCAAGTACGAGGCTGGCTGAATATGTTAAGACTGCAATTCATCCAAGAGTGATTGAATTACCCCCTTTTGTCAGTATGCTTCGCTCACGTCCATCCGCAGCTGTGCTCGAAGCGCTCCCTTTTCCAGCTGAGCGCGTTATTCGAGTAGCTTATTTTTCCTCGGCGGTTCGTCAGGGTTTATTTGCGCAAGTCGTATTGCCAGCATTGCGTAGGTTGGCGCACTTTCATAATATTGAGCTTATTGCTTTTGGGTGCGCTCCAGGTAGTTTAGACGATGCCACTTCTCCATTGAGAGTGAGAACACCGGCATGGCAAACGGACTACGTAGGGGCACTGGCAGAATTAGTATTTTGGAATCCTGAAATAATTGTGCAACCGGACTTAGAAACCTTAAGCACACCATTTAAGCTACCACACATGCTATTAACAGCGGCGCAAGTGGGCGCAGCCGTCGTTGCTAGCCGTATCACGACATATATAGACTTAACGTGCCAAAACAGTCGATGCGTTGTTCTTGCGGCAAATAATATTGAAAGCTGGGAGCAGTCACTCGGTCTACTGCTTAGATCTGCAGCGTTAAGGTTTCGCATTGCAACGGAGGCACTATCGGTTGTGACGGCGTTATGGCCACGGGAAAAAAATGAATGCGTGCTTGCGCACTTGGAAAGCCGTCATCCTGCGCCCGCAGTGGCTGAGCAGGCCATTAGAGCCGACATCATTGGCCCGGTACTTAGGGGCCGATTTGATGCGCTTACGGGGCAAATGAGTGGTTTCCGCACTCAGATCGAAATGCAATCGCTCGCCATCGAACAGTACAAAAAGGACATGGCGGAAATTTCCCTGTCGCTTGATGATAGCAAGCGCATATTAACTGAGTTTGATAGTGCTCGTGCACAAAAAAGTATATGCGCGTAAAGCAACTAATTGAACCCACAATTTGGCTGCCGGGAAGCCAATATGGTGAAGATACTCCTATAGTATCGATACTCCTGCCAACGTTTCGACGGGGTAAGAGCGGATTGTTTCAAAAATCAGTTAGGTCAGTTTTAGATCAAACATTTCGGGCTATTGAGTTGATCATTATTGATGATGCGTCCACTGATGGCACGAGAGATCAAATTGAGCAATTCATGATTAATGACGGTCGCGTCAGTTGTTTGAGACATCCCTTCAATATTGGGCTACCGGCAGTTTCTGAATTCGAGGGTTTTCAAAAGGCGCGTGGGCAATATATTGCATTTCAATTCGACGATGATGAATTTAAGTTGGATGCAATGGAAAAAATGGTGCATGCAGCCAAGGAGCTAAATGCGAAATTTATTTATGGGCATGTAGATTTTACGTTGCTACATCCAGATACCAAAGAGCGAACGACGCTAAAGAACTTTGGGCGAGGTGATCGGCCACAGTCAACTTTACGGTTTTCCAATTACATTTCTAATAATGCAGTGTTACTGCACCGTTCTGTTGTAGAAAAAGTGGGTTTCTATGACCCTAACGTCGCAATCGCGCGGCTTTGTGATTATGACCTATGGCGACGCTGTGCGCAGCATTTTGAGCTGCACTGCGTTGACATTTCCGTTGGGTACGTTGAGGGGCCAGCGACCGTTGATAGCTTAGGACATACCTACATGATGGAAAAGTGGTTGAATCATGAGTGGATGAGTTTGGATCGGAATCGCCAGTTGCTGCCATGTAATTTCGGCGAAGTAGACGTGTTTGCAATTCCTGCAGTGCTTTCTCAGGTATCCAAACAAGCCTTAGCTGAAATGCATCAACTATTTACCAATGGTGGTCAGAAATTTGCGCAAGCTCAGAAAATATCAGAAGTAAGAGTTGACCAGCTTGATGGATATTTACTTGTAATTGTGCCGAGCGTATTGCCATTTGGACTCCCTTTTGATGGGTTGCCAGTTCATTTACAACAGCGTGTTCGGGTTGTAAACGGTGTAGAGTTTAGGGCAAATATACAAGAAGAAATTATAGGAGCGTCTGCAATTATTGTTGTGCGAGAACTGTTTAATTTTTATGATTGGATTGTTCAAGCAGATGTTTTATCGATACCGCATTATTATTATATAGACGAGAATTTTTGTGAATTAGCAAAGACTGGGTTATCACTCAATCACTATTCGGAATTCGAAATTGATGCGATGCGTGAAGCGCTTAAAACATCCGCAGGAGTTTGGTGCGCATCTACCGCGTTAAAGGATTATTTTGCTTCGTGCAAACTTCATCCTCATATAGTTGAAGTATACGGTTCTTGGATAAGTCGGGATTTATATGGCCCACCTATTCTGAGTCAGGCTTTGAAGGACGAGTTGACATTACTTGTTTTTGATGACGGACAGGCAAATGCTGGGTTCTTGGGGCTAATATTTCCGGCACTTGATGCGCTATGTCGTGAGGTGCCGGTCCGACTGGTAGCGGTAGGAGTGGGCTATATTTCCGATATGAAGTGCCCGGATGTTGCTGGTTTACGTATAGTTCGAATGCCTTCAACATTGGATATACGCGTGGTGATCGGCCACCTTAAGCAAACGCAAATTGATCTTATCCTCCATCGTGGATACAGTGAGGATATCGATCAATATAGTGCTTTGGAAGTGAGCGCGATAGCTGCTCAACTAAATGTACCGCTTTTGTGTGGACAGTCCAAAAATCATACCGTGCATGCGTACGATGATTATATTTTTTATGTGGGGCATAATTCGCAGGCGTGGCTTGGTCAAATACGTGATTTTCTAAATGATCGTTCTAACTACACTGATCGGGCTAGGCAATTAACGGCATATTGGGATGCGAAGTATTTAGTGTCTTGCAGTACGAAAGCGATTTATCAGTTATTGCGAAAACACGCACCCGCTGGTCTTTTGCTTCGCGGAGCGCGCTACCATACGGTGTTAACGCAGCTAAAAAAACAGGTGCAGTTGTTAGCAGCAAACTTACCCCCGGTACAGCAAAAGAGCGCGATAACAGGTAAAAATCGGGATGAGACTACAATTCCGTCGCAAAAAATAATAGCGATTGAAGCGCGTCCTCATCACTCTGCGATGAAGTCATTGACATCAAAACTAGTCGCCTTTTTGGGTGATCGCATCGTCAGAAAGCCTGAAGAATATTTGCGTTTTTATGACGCGTCACCTATTACCTATGCTGATAGCGACCGTGTTGTCTGCCGAACATTGATATCAAATCGGACCTTTCGCGAATATTCGTGCGGTGTCATCGAAGGCGCTGTAAGCAAAATTAAAATCCCGCTTGATCTAAACATTGAGCGCTTGTTATCCGCAGAGTTCGGGGTGGAAATTGTTTCGCCTAGAGATGAAATTATTTTTCATTGCACTCAACCCTTGCTCCAGTGTATAAAAAAAAATATAGTTTTTCTTGATATTCCAACAATGCACTTCGCGACGATTGGTTGGCGTATCCGTGTCTTTCTGCGTTCAGCAAATGCGCCTGTTTATCTTTATGAAAGACGGCCTCGTTCAGGGTGGCCTCGGTTGTATGTGAAACCCGTCTTGTTTTTTGATTTAAGGTAGTCATGATTAAAGCCCTTTTGAGAATATTAGAACCGATTGATTTTCCGGATTATCTTAATCTTTCATTAAGCTGCTGCGGTAGCCACCACCTGTTTTTGCCGGTTACTCGCCGATCTAAAATTTTTGCAAATGAATCTATTTTGAGTTGGAAATAAGTTATGTTAGTTGTTGATATTATTGCTGAAACGGTATGGTTACCTGGTGCAACTTGGTTAGAGTGCGCTCAAAATAAAGCCCCCCCCCCAGAGATTTCAATTTTATTGCCTACGTTTTGTCGCTTTGCTGATGGATATTTCGAACGCGCAGTTGCATCAGTATTAAATCAATCGCTACGTAATATCGAATTGATTATCATAGATGATGCTTCCGTGGATGGGACACGTGATCGCATTGCCCAGTTCATGCGTGATGACCCTCGTATTTCTTGTCTGCGCCACCCCCGCAATGTGGGTTTGCCCGCTATTTCTGAATATGAAGCTTACGTAAAATCGCGTGGAAAATACATCGCATTCGCCTTCGACGATGATGAGTTTTTACCTGAGTCGCTGGAGCGATTGCTTGCCCACGCCTTAGCGTTGGAAGCCGATATTATTCATGGACATGTAGATATATTTGCTTCTAATATTGTTACTGGAGAACCCTTCTCCCTTTCGCAATTTGGAGCAGCGCCGACGCCCCAAACCCACCTCGTGAGTCACAACTTTATCGCGAATACCTCGGTGATGGTCAGTCGGTCATTAATAGAAACTATTGGATTTTATGATCCGAATATTGCGGTTACGCGAAACTGCGACTGGGATTTGTGGTTGCGGGCTGCAGCACAATACCGGGTACACCGAATGGATGTAGCGATGGGAAAAGTTTCTGGCCCATCAAGAAAGGAAAGCTTAGGTCGTACCTACGGATTGGAAGCATATTTGTCGCATGAGTGGACGCAGCTTGATCGCAATCAGCAGTTAAGACCTGCCAACTTTCTAAACATTGATGTGCAGGAAATTCCCGAATCTCTGTGCATCTCTAGCAAGATGGCGCTAATTGAATTGCATCAGAATTTTAGAAAAAAATTCTGGTATCAGCCGCGTGCTATTGAAATTCATAGTCGGTGTCACGCTGATGAATTTACGGGCAATAGCAAAAA
This sequence comes from Betaproteobacteria bacterium, assembly GCA_031376425.1. Lineage (GTDB taxonomy): Bacteria > Pseudomonadota > Gammaproteobacteria > Burkholderiales > Usitatibacteraceae > JANMDR01. Next base: position 17,635 of record JANMDR010000060.1, on the reverse strand, counting down.
CGTTCCTGATGGTTATGTATTGATCGTTGTAGCCTCATTTGATGCCTCCGTGATTTTGCATTTTGAGCATCTGCAGACAAAATTTAGGCAGCGATTGCGCATCATACACGCACCTACTTTTCAATCTGTGATATCTGAAGAAATGGTTGGCGCGTCCGCCATTGTTTTTGTTCGATTGCTCTTTCCGCACGCAGATTGGATAGAGAATGCAAAACAGCTGGGTATACCGCACTATTACTTTCTCGATGATAACTTCTTGGAACTTGCTAAAACACCGGAATTTTCAGAATACTTGGCGGCCTACACGGTCAGTAATGTAAAGAAGACGCTAGGAAGCTTTAGTGGAGTTTTACTTTCAACGACGGCGCTGGTTGATTATTTTTCGGCGCATTCAATCCATGCTAATCTGGATTTGTTTCCTCCTATTGTAAAACGTCCTGTATTAGCCGCATCGCCTGAGGAGTCAGTGTTGGCGCGCTCCGCGCAACCATTCACAGTGCTTTTTTTTGGCGGTTCGCACCGAATAGATGCGTTTAAAGAGTTGGTTGTTCCCGCATTATTAAAACTTTCGGAGCAGATACCCACTCGCTTAATCTCGGTTGGTGCAGACTTTGCGGACTTGTCTAAACGACACGCTAGATTAACTTTGGTATCGTTACCCGCTGATCACAGTTACGATATCGTTCTGCGTGAATTGATGCAGTATCGAGTTGATGTATTGGCACATCCTGGCGTTGATAATCTGAATAATGAATTTAAAAACCTGAATGTGCTGATCAACGCTTACTGTCTTGGAGCAGTACCAGTATTATCAAAGATCAAACCGTATGTTCAGCTTCCTTCTGACGAATATAATTATTTTGCCGAAAATGCTTCAGAGTGGCATACACAACTTTTACGAGTGTTACATGGTGCCGTTGATGCTGAGAACGATGTAAAGCGCAGTGCTAATGCTTCACTATTAGCTCGTTTAGGAACGTTCATTGAAAAAGAGTACAACGGCGCGAAAAATGAATTCGTATTGCAGAAAATGTTGAATAACGAGAGTTACGCTGGTTTGCTTAACCGCGATCAGAGACTAAGATTGGCAATTTTCTATGCAAAATGTAAGACTGAGGAGGTAGAAAGTGAGCTTTCTGCCGCTCGTCGTTTACTCGCGCAAGTTGATATTAATTCGAATCAAGCTGGTGTGAATGCGCTCGCACCAGAGTCTAGCCAAATTAAAGTAGCGGATAAGCAAATAATTGCAACTTATATCTCTAAGGGGGGGGCTTTAATTGGTAGGATGTTTGCTACGTTTGGCTATACTAAGTTAGCCCGAGGATTCACGCAGCGATTCACGTCGGAATCCCAGTATCGGTCTCTTCCCGCTGCTTGGACGCCTTTATTTCATGAAGCCGACGGTCTTGCATCAAGACAGCTTGGTTTAAATCCATTGTTTCCTAGTACCGATTTGAGTGTAGGTGCATTTCATGATTTCCTGCTGCCAAAAGCACTGAGCACGCTTACTGCTATAGAATTTCCTATTGAAGTTGGAGTACGAGCGCAAGGTGTAATAGGTATTGAGCTAGTGGACGGAAGTAATGTCATCGTGCTGAATCAAACACAAGCATTACCCGCATCAGCAAATCAAGTCATCGTGCGTTTCCAGTTTGAGCCCTTAGATCTGGTAAATCGTGGAGAGTGGCGCATCCGTGTATTTACGCGTGAGACTCTTGGTCAGGTGAAGGTACCGGTTTATCGAGTTGGTGGAATACTTGAACCAGGTTGGGTATTGCTGGCTAACTACCGGTAATTTAAAAGCGTCGACGTATTATGTTTGTATGAATCCATTTCATACATTTGTACAAGCCAATACCCACGGGAGGTTTAACTGTAGGTGCCCGATAATCGAGCCATTGTGCGAGTAATTGACGTATCTCTGTGGCGACTGCGGTGAGATCATGTTTTGATCTAATGTCTTCGAGTGCTAATTTCGCGATTTGTGTGCGAACACGCTCATTCTTCATCGCTAAAATAGCATCAGCCCAAGCGGTTACAGAGTTGTTTACTAATAACCCGGTACTTCCATGCGTTACTACAGTGTCGTAGGGTGCTACATCTGAAAACAAACAGGGAATGCCAGCAGCCCCAAATTCGATATATTTATTGAAATATTTGCATTCGTTAAAAAGGCTTTCGTTAAGGGGGGCGATAGCTAAGTCCCAGGCCAGATTGTTACGGGTATTGAGCCATTCGGCATAATCGCTTGTTGTAAGTGATTCGGTTACAAATTGCTGCCACCGGGAGTTAATCACCAGATGAGGGCCCATTAATCGGAGATAAATATTATGGCCGCTTGACCAGAGTATTTCGAGTGCAGGAACAATCAACTGCTGTAGAGTTTTTGTTTGATCGGCGGAACCAGCATAGCCAACAATGAGGGGAGCAGTTATTAGCTTAGCAGGTTCATCTACATTGAACCGGTTGGGCGGTTGAATGTTTATCGCAGGAACGGGTAATACGATAACAGGGGCGTGCGTGCCGACAGGGGATTCCAGCAATGTGCGTAGTTGCTCAGCAAGTTTTGGGGAGGACGTAAGCACAACATCTGCGATACGTAATACTGAAAGAGTAAGTTTTCGTACGCCGGGGCGCGAAAAATATGCATAGCTTCCTGATTCTTGGGGAATACATAGTAAGTTATCGTCCCAGTGGCACATAACTATTCGCTTTGCCCGTTTAGCGGCAGAAATTAAAATAGCTGAGGCTGCATTAGCAGGTCGTACGGCAAACAGAATATCGCACCATGCAAGGTCAGTTGCTTTGGCAGCGGAGGCAATGCAAACGCGAAGATGTAGAACCCCCAGTCTTTCGAGTTCTCCAAATGGATAGCTTGCAACAAGCGCTAAAGAAGCACTAAGTTCGGGTGCAACAACTAAAATATTCGTAAGTCTTTGTTTTTCGATCACTTGAGGACCGATGTCTGTGCCTGCGAACAAATTAAATGCCTTTGCTGTAGTTTTGTCGGTTAAAATTTTGCTTCACTGGATCGTTACAAAGTAAAACACTTGAAAGTTCAATCCCTCGTCGCGAACACTATTTGGTACCCTGGCTGGGATTGGCAAGAACGTGCTCGCGTTGACGTTACTGTCTTGCTTCCTACATTCTGTCGTGCTAAGTCTGGTTTGTTTGAGCGAGCAGTCCGTTCCGTGTTGGCTCAGCGTAATATTTATCTTGAGCTAATTATTGTTGACGATGGCTCCGTGGATGGTACATCGGCGTTGATAACCGAGTTTATGCGCAGTGACCCACGCGTAAGTTATCTAAAGCACCCTATAAACATTGGTCTTCCAGCTATTTCTGAATACGAAGCATACCAGTATTCGCGCGGGGATTTTATCGCCTTTGCGTTTGATGATGATGAGTTCTTGCCAGACGCGTTGGCAGAACTGTTGGCTGCTGCGCTGGAGAAAGCTGCAAAGTGTGTCTACGGCTATGTTGATATCCACCTACCAGATGCTACCACGCAACAACCAGCAGTCATCACCAATTTTGGTCGCGGTGGTTCCCCGCAAACAATGCTGCATAGCCACAATTTTATTTCTAATAACGCAGTTTTGGTGCATAGGGATGTATTGGAAAATGTTGGCTTGTACGATCCACATATTGCGATTGCACGGCTGTGTGATTGGGATTTGTGGTGTCGTATTGCTCAAAGTTATGACCTTGTTCCTGTAGATGTAGCTGTGGGACGCATTGACGGCCCCACGCGTGGTGAAAGTCTCGGTAATACTTATGGAGTGGAGCTTTGGCTTGCTAATGAATGGATGCATTCGCCGCGTAATGAGATGTTGCGCCCCGCTAATTTTGCGCACTATGATGTATTGGTAACACCTAGTTCGCTTTCATCCGAAGCGGCTACCGCTGTCAATGCGATTGCAGAGTCATTTCGATCAAAGGCTTGGTATCAATCAACGGCGAGCGCAGCGCCGGCGAGTACATTAAATCGTGCGTTCGGCAGCATTGCCGTCTTAGTATCGTCCTACGATATCGCGATTACGCTGTGTTTTGATCGCCTTCCAACATCGTTACGATCTCGATTGCGGGTTATGGTTTACCAGCAATGGCAGGGTACGTTGCCAGAGGAATTAGTAGGCGCGTCGGCAATTATATTTGTGCGCGATTTATTTGATATGGCTGACGCCATTGCTTATGCGCAACAGTTACAAATTCCGCATTATTATTTTCTTGACGACAATTTAATAGCGTTGGCGGCGTTACCAGAACATCGCGCTCAATATTGTCCATACTCGCGGCAAACTGTTGCAGCCGCGCTGCAAAGCTTTCGAGGGGTGTTAGTGCCAACGGTGGCGTTGCAGCGCTACTTTCTCGATGAGAAGTTACATCATCAAGTTTTTCTGCTGTCGCCGACTGAGTTCAGGGAGCTGAATAAACCAGTCTGCAATCATCTTGCAACATCAGCACCTCGTGTGAAACTCGCCTTCCTCGGTGTGACGCATCGATTTGGGACGTTTGTGAATGTTGTTGTGCCCGCGTTATGTTCAGCATCAACAAAGCAGGCGATAGAGCTGCATATCGTAGGAGACGAAAAAGACGCGCAAATCTCGCATTTAATTGGGGTATTAGCCCCTTATGTAGCTACCGTCAGTTTGGTATTGATGCCATTTAATCCCGATTTGGATGGTTTATTGCGCCATTTGCGCAATCAGGACATCAGGATTTTACTGCACCCCGGCGAAGACCACATTAATGGCAAATATAAAACCTTAAACGTATTGCTAAACGCGAAGCAATTAGGTGCCGTGCCGATATTAAGTGCTGTAGAGCCATATCTTGGCTTAGCGCAGTTAGGTGTTGCGCATGTAGTTGAAAATACGGAGGCGGCTTGGTTGAGTGCTTTGCAGGCTTGTATTGGGTCGCCGCAGCAATTGCTGCTTAAAAATCTAAATGAATTTTGTACCCGCGAGTTTTCTGGGGCGGCTAATGTACTGGTTATGGAGCAAATATTAGCCAGCCATCCACCCGTTACAACGGTAGTACGCGATGCCCGCTATCGTCTTGCGATCGCTGCGCAGAAAGCCGTAAATAGGCAGTTACAGGCACAATTGCGTTCTCGACGTTTTATCGTGAAACGCGCGTTAAAAATGTTGTGGGAAGCATTTTTGACAAAACTTAAGCTGCGTTGATATGAGTGATGAGCTTTTTGGCTTGCGTCTGAATTGCAGCACGTTCATCTTCGTCAAATCGTGCAATATTGCGTACCATCAGAGAAGTACGTGGGTTTTTTGTCATCTCGGTTTCGTGTTTAATCAGAAAATTCCAGTAAAGCGTGGTGATTGGACAGGCCTTTGTCCCAGTTTTCACCTCAGGGCGATATTGGCAAGAGCCGCAATAATTGCTCATTTTCTTCACATAGGCGCCGCTGGCAATATAGGGTTTCGAGGTAAATCGGCCACCGTTTGCGTGTAGTGCCATACCGGCTACGTTTGGTAATTCAGCCCACTCCACTGCATCGACATATACCGCCAAATACCAGTCAGCTACCTGTGCGGGTTCAATTTCTGCGAGGAGGCCAAATATACCCGTGATCATTAGGCGTTGAATATGGTGAGCGTAACCGTAATCCAGTGTTTGTTTAATGGATTGCTGCATGCACTTCATATTGGTTTTGCCAGTCCAATACCATGTGGGCAGGGGATTTTGATGATTGTAATGATTTGCTGATTTCATCTTCGGCATATCAAGCCAATACATGCCGCGAATAAACTCGCGCCAACCTAAAATTTGCCGTACAAACCCTTCCGCAGCTTCGATAGGAGCATTACCGGCGTGCCATTCAACTAGGGCGGCTTCTATGACCTCACGCGGGTTCAATAGCTTTAAATTGAGAGATGATGATAAGAGGCTGTGATAGAGCAGCGGTTGGTCAATCCACATGGCGTCTTGATATTGCCCAAAATAAGCAAGTCGATCGCGCATAAAGGCCGCTAAGGCTTTTAATGCTTGCGCTCTAGTCACAGGCCAAATAAAGTGAGCGAGGCTCCCTGGGTGGTCAGGAAAGTGCTTTTCAACCGTATCAAATACGGCTGTGGTGATCTCATCTAGCGCATAGGTAGGTGCAACAGGTAGGTTTTGCGGTCCAGCTTTGCCAAATGCACCGCGATTATCCGCATCAAAATTCCACTTACCGCCTGCGGGTTCACCACCTTCCATCATTACATTGTGGGTTTTACGCATGTGTCGGTAAAAAAACTCCATGCGCAATTGCTTATAAGGTGAAGCCCACTGCTTGAAAGCATGTTTTGAGATGAGAAAGTGCGCGTCATCGCGAAAAACAATGGGTGTGCTGTTATTTTTTGCGGCGGCAACAAGAAGTTCTTGAACGCGATAATCCCCCGGTTCGACGAGTATTATTTTCTCTGGGTGGTAGTTGGAGATTGTTGTAGACAGGACGTCTCCAAGGCATTTGTGAGGATGCTCCCCTATTTTTAAATAGAGTAGGCGCAGCTTAGGCCCGTAGCGCACAAATAAGGCCTGTGCAAAATGACGCATTGCCGATAAAAATAACGCAGTACGGGTTTTATGGCTCCATACATGCGTTGATTCATCACGCACTTCAGCCATCAGAATTAGATCTTGCGTGACATCAAAATCATCTAAGGCAGTGCTGTTTAAATTGAGTTGATCGCCTAAGATAAGCACTAAATGGCGTGTATTGTCTGTAATTAGGCTCACTTAATCCCTTTCCTGCATTTTTCTGAACAATACTTTACTTCCGCCCAGTTTTTTGCCCAGCTTTTGCGCCATGTCATTGCTCTACCGCAAACGGCGCAAATTTTTTGAGGAAGCGTTGCTTTATTACCTTTAAATTCTGGTGCCGTCATGGAAATTGTTTCTGGTTAAATGTTTGAGGTTTGGCAGAAGAGAAGCGTTTACAATAACATCATGGGCTCTTGCCCGATTTAACTGAAAGTTAATATATGGAAATGATCGCTTCAATCAGCCTGCGCGCGATAGTCGGCGCGGCAATCGTAACTGCCAGCGCCTACGTGGTAGCGGCAACGTGCCCCACAGTACTCGATCACAATTTGAACAATATTAAGGGCGATGCGGCAAATCTTTGTCAGTACAGCGGAAAAGTGGTTTTAGTCGTAAATACGGCAAGCAAGTGTGGTTACACGCCACAGTATGAAGGGCTGCAAAAAGTTTACGATAAATACCGCGAACAAGGTTTGGTTATCATTGGTATCCCATCTAACGATTTTGGCAAACAAGAGCCGGGTAGTAATGCTGAGGTTGCAGAGTTTTGTGAACGATTGTTTAAAGTGAAGTTCCCGATGCTGGAAAAAGCATCGGTAACAGCACCTAATGCGAATCCTCTTCACGAAGCATTGGCAAAATCAACCGGACAGCGGCCTAAATGGAATTTTCATAAATACCTCGTTTCCCGTGATGGTAAGGAAATAGTTAGTTTTGCCAGCAATGTGGCACCAACTGCCGAGGAGTTAGATAAAACATTGGTGCGCCTGCTCGCCGCTAAATAAACGTTTACTTTACATAGTGTTACGACAGGTGCATCATGTAGTTTATGAAGTTTCTGGACTGATGAGCCTTTCGGTTAAATTCGATTTGTTCGTCGTCTAGTTTTTCACCCATTCCCTCAAGTTTATCTATGGCAGCAGCTGCAAATAAATCGTTTAGCCCCTTAGGGCGCGCGCTTGTTCAACAAGGAAAGCTGTTGCAAGCGGATGCAAACGCCCTACAGATTGAGGCCGCAAAAGCAGGTATTAGCTTCATAGAGCAACTCACGGCGTCAAAAAAGCTAACGCCGCGCGATGTAGCGCTGTTTGCAGCCGCAACTTTTGGGATGCCCTTGGTTGATTTAGGGGTAATCGATATCGAAGGTCTGCCCACGACTTTAATTGATTCAAAAACAATGGCGTCACGCCGCGTTGTTCCATTGTATAAGCGTGGCAATCGGCTTTCTGTGGCAATGTCAGACCCGAGCAATGAGCAAATATTGCAAGAAATTAAGTTTGCGATTGGTATTGCAATTGATCCGGTCGTCGTTGAAGACGATAAACTGAGCTTGCTGGTCAAGAAGTTTGGTGAGACTAGCGCACAATCGCTCGACAAGATGATGGGCGATGACGTTATTGATCTTGATAGCGAAGTAGGTATTGCGGGCGAAGAAGAATCGACTGATGTTGTCGAGGATATTGATGATGCGCCGGTGGTTAAGTACGTTACCAAGGTGTTGCTAGATGCCATTAATGGGGGGGCATCCGATATTCATTTTGAGCCCTATGAAAAGTTTTATCGCATCCGGTATAGAACTGACGGCATTCTCGCTGATGTGGCACAGCCGCCATTGGCAATTAAAGAAAAAATTGCCTCACGTATTAAAGTGATATCGCGCTTAGATATCTCTGAGAAGCGCGTACCGCAAGACGGTCGTATGAAATTGGTCATATCGAAAACCCGAGCAATTGATTTCCGGGTATCAACTTGCCCAACACTGTTTGGCGAAAAAATTTGTATGCGTATTTTGGATCCATCCAGTGCTACATTGGGTATCGATGCACTCGGGTACGATCCCGATCAAAAAGAACACCTGATGAACGCCATTAGCCGCCCCTATGGTATGGTGTTGGTAACAGGGCCAACTGGCTCAGGCAAAACCGTTTCGCTCTACACCTGCTTAAACATTTTGAATAAGCCAGGTATTAATATTGCAACAGCAGAAGATCCTGCGGAGATTAATTTACCCGGTATCAATCAAGTAAACGTGAACGACAAAGCTGGCCTGACGTTTTCGGTTGCCCTTAAAGCGTTCTTACGCCAAGACCCTGACATCATAATGGTCGGTGAAATTCGCGATATGGAAACCGGCGAAATTGCCATCAAAGCCGCGCAAACTGGGCATCTGGTGCTTTCTACGCTGCATACCAACGATGCGCCTTCGACCTTAACGCGATTGATGAATATGGGGATTGCGCCATTTAACATTGCCACCTCTGTGATTTTAATTACCGCACAAAGGTTGGCACGTAAGCTTTGCAGTTGTAAAAAGTTGATTGATATCCCCGAACCGGCACTGCGTCGGGCTGGATTTAAAGATCAAGAATTAGATGGGACTTGGAAACCCTATGGCCCCGTGGGATGCAGCATATGTAAAGACTCTGGGTACAAAGGTCGCGTTGGGATATATCAGGTTATGCCGATCACAGACGAAATGCAGCGCATCATTATGAGCAACGGAAATTCGATTGATTTGGCGGATCAAGCGCGTCGTGAAGGTGTCTTGGATTTGCGTCAGGCCGGATTACGAAAGGTCAAATCGGGTGCCACCTCATTGGAAGAAATTGAAGCCGTCACGAACGAATAAGACGAACGAATAAGTTAAATAGAAATTCATGTTAAATCATCCGTAAAGGAGCCAGATATGGCCACCGCCGCAAGTAAACCAAAAAATGATGGCAAAGACGTAAAGATTTATACCTATAGCTGGGAAGGTAAAGATAAAAGTGGCAAGATTGTAAAGGGCGAAATGCGAGCGTCTGGCGAGAATATCGTCATCGCGACCTTACGCCGACAAAACATATCGCAACCCCGTGCTAAAAAAGTGTCGGGTCGCGGTGGTAAAAAAATTACGGATCAGGATATTACTTTTTTCTCACGGCAGTTGGCGACCATGATGAAATCAGGCGTCCCATTGCTACAGGCTTTCGATATTGTCGCCAAAGGTCATAGTAATCCTTCGGTAACCAAATTACTTATCGATATTAAAACTGAAGTTGAGACTGGTTCCAGCCTGGCGCAGGCGTTCCGTAAGTACCCACTTTATTTTGATAGTCTATTTTGCAATTTAGTTGCGGCAGGCGAACAGGCGGGTATTCTCGATACCCTACTAGATAGATTGGCGACTTATAAAGAAAAAATTCTCGCCATTAAGGGCAAAATCAAAAAAGCATTGTTCTATCCGATCTCCATTTTGGTTGTAGCCTTCGTTATCACTGCGGTCATTATGATTTTTGTGATCCCAGCGTTTAAAGAAGTGTTTACATCGTTCGGCGCGGATTTGCCAGCGCCAACGCTTATCGTCATGGCGATATCAGACATTTTTGTGAAGTGGTGGTGGGCAATTTTTGGCGGCATGTTTGGTGCCGGTTGGTTTGCTATGAATAGCCTGCGACGCAGTGAAAAATTGCAATTTATGCGTGATCGCTTTATGCTTAAAGCACCGGTTTTTGGCGATATGGTGCGTAAGGCCACCATCGCGCGCTGGGCTAGAACCTTAGCAACTATGTTTGCCGCCGGTGTGCCGCTCGTTGAAGCGCTTGATTCGGTTGCGGGCGCTGCTGGCAATCGGGTGTACTACAATGCCACTAAAAAAATTCAAGCCGACGTTACCACAGGTTCTAGTCTTACCGTGGCGATGCAAAATGTGAATATTTTCCCTAATATGGTGTTGCAGATGGTCGCGATTGGCGAAGAATCTGGTGCCCTAGATGGAATGCTCTCCAAAGTAGCAGACTTTTTCGAACGCGAAGTTGATGATGCCGTGGATGCTATGGCCAGTTTGATGGAGCCAATGATTATGGCGGTATTGGGCGTAGTTATTGGTGGTTTGGTTATCGCCATGTATCTACCAATCTTTAAATTGGGCGCAGCCGTTTAAATTGAAGCGTTTATTTTCACCCTCTGCAGAAAGTTAAGTTTGCATGGATTTGTTTGAAGTATTTAAGGCAGTGTCTTGGTTTTATTTAACGTGCATGACGATGTTAGGTTTATTGGTTGGGAGCTTCCTTAACGTAGTCATTCACCGCCTGCCAATTATGATGGAGAGGGATTGGAAGTCGCAATGCGAGGAGTTTTTAGCCAGTTTGCAGTCGGAAGCTTCAGCAAATACTACCGAGGCATCGCAGCCAAAAATAGAAACTGTGGTTGCGCTTGAAACTGTAGGTGTAGTTGATGCCACGCAGCCCGAAGCCATTCCTCAAGCAAGCCCTCAAAAGTATAATCTAGTCGTTCCGCGTTCAGCGTGTCCGCACTGTGGGCATAAAATTACGGCTTTAGAAAACATCCCTGTGGTGTCCTATATTTTTTTAGGCGGTAAGTGTCGCGGCTGTAAAGCCCCGATCAGCATTCGCTATCCGCTAGTTGAAGCGTTAACAGGAGCGCTTACCGGATTTGTCGCATGGCATTTTGGGCCAACATTTGCTGCTGCCTGCGCGTTTGTATTCCTTTGGGCCTTAATTGCGCTAACCTTTATCGATGCCGATACCACCTTATTGCCAGACGATATTACCTTGCCCCTCATGTGGTTGGGTTTGCTGCTCAATGCGTTTGGCGTTTTTACCGATATACAGTCAGCGGTTTTAGGCGCTGCGCTGGGTTATATGGTGCTATGGCTGGTGTTCTGGGCTTTTAAATTCATCACTGGTAAAGAAGGAATGGGGTATGGCGATTTCAAATTGCTTGCGGCCATTTGTGCTTGGCTTGGTTTTCAAATGTGGCCAGTGGTAATTCTCCTATCGGCGGTGGCGGGATCTGTTGTTGGTATCATCGGGATAGTGGTGAGAGGCAAAGACAAGGGTGCCAAAATCCCATTTGGTCCTTACTTGGCGGCGGCTGGTTTCATTGCCTTAATATGGGGACCCCAACTAAATGCGTGGTATTTAGGGCGTTAATGGTTACGGGCTTTTCTATGAAACGGCTTGTTGCATAAAATGCCTACCTTACCAAAGGTCATCGGGTTAACTGGCGGTATCGGTTCTGGTAAATCATTTGTCGCCAAAATATTTGCGGGTTTAGGCGCATCGGTTGTTGATGCGGATGCTATTTCGCGCGGGCTTACTGCAGTCGATGGCGCTGCCATGCCCTTTATTGCGCAGACATTTGGTGCGGAATTTCTTTGCCCTGATGGTTCGTTAGATCGCAATAAAATGCGGTCAAAGGTATTTAGTGATGCAGGGCTAAAGGCAAAACTTGAAGCAATATTGCACCCCCTTATTCGTCAGGAATTAGATCGCCAGATTGCGCAGTCCATCACCGCGTCAGGAGCACGGTACCAATATGCTGTTGCCGAAATCCCATTGTTGTTTGCGTCTCGTGACTATGCACAACGGTACGCCCGTGTAGTGGTGATAGATTGCTCGGTTGCGCAGCAAGTTGCACGGATTAAAGCTAGACCAAACTTATCGGCGGAAACCGCATTGTCGATTATTGCATCGCAAACACCGCGATCATTAAGGTTGCAATTAGCTGATGATGTTATTAGCAATGAGGGTGAAAACCCCGCGCTAAAGCAGCAAGTGCTAAGGTTGCACGAAAAATACCTGAAACTTAATTGAATTAAGGGTAATATCTGCGCAGATGAAAAACGGCAATATCAAATACACTCTTACCACCTGTCGATGGGTTCCTTTGGTTCAAACTTGCTAACCTACGAATATCCTTTAAATGAGCGCGTTCGCACATTGCTGCGACTGGAGGACTTGTTCGACCGAACAAAGCTATTTCTCGACCGCGAAACGCCTGTAGATCATCACGTTTGTTTGGTGACGATCTTTGAAATTCTTGAAGTTGCGAGCCGTGGCGACTTAAAATCTGAGCTTTTGCAAGAGCTGGATCGTCAACGTGCTTATTTAGAGGCGCTACGCAATAACCCAGCAATCTCTGAAGAGCGCCTAAGCACGGTATTACGCAGTATCGAAACGGCATTCAGTACGCTTATTGCCGTAGCAGGTAAAACGGGGCAACATTTGCGTGAAAATGAATGGCTTATGGCGATTAAGCAGCGCAGCGCCATACCGGGGGGGGTGTGTGAATTTGATTTGCCTTCCTACCATCACTGGTTAAATCGCGAAGTAACCACCCGTCGCGCCGATTTGATGGTTTGGCTGCAACCGCTACTACCTGTGGCCGCCGCATTGCGTATAGTGCTGCGTGTGTTGCGCGAAAGCGGTAAATCCACAAAGCTGGTGGCCAACCAAGGGGTATTCCAGCAGATGCCGATGGAACGTGCTGCCCATATGTTAAGGTTGACTTTGAGCGCTGATCTAGCCTGTGTTCCGGAAATTAGCGCCAATAAATACGCATTGAATGTGCGCTTTATTCAACCTGCAACCGTGCAGCGCAGCAAGGTATTTGAAAGTGATGTTTCGTTTGAATTGGTTTACTGTAACCTTTAATGTTCAGCGCTGCCCCTTAATCCAATTTTCCCTGCTGGAATGTTCGCCAAACCATGTCTCCGCCCTTAGTTGCTTGCCCTAATTGTCGTCAAAAATCTGAATTTTCGCCAAAAAATCAGTGGCGTCCATTTTGCAGTGAGCGCTGCAAGCTTATTGATTTAGGTGCCTGGGCCAACGAAGAATATCGGGTCGCCGGAAAACCTGCGCTTGATGATGATTCGCTCATTTTAAGTGACGATGACCCCCGCCCGCCCACCTCCAGCTAAAGCAAGGCGGTCGCATATTGCTTCGTGCAGCGTTGTTTCCTTGTCGAAACTGCTCAAAATTACCCAAATATAGGGCTTAGACAGGTCGTCTGTCTTGCGGCAGAACGGGCTGTACGCTAAACTTACGACTGCGCGGATTGGTAATTGTTTAAGTGTCTGCGCCGCTGAATGTTTGGGCCTATACCCGAGTTCGGTTTTTGTAAAATGTGGTTTAATTTTGCGATTACAGGGGATGTATGGGACACACAGTAGCGGTAGATAGTCAGAGTTTTTTTTGCGAAGTTACACCGAATCGATCGCTAACCTCTACTGGACGTGCACTGTGGGTGGGTATTTTGGCGACGACTGTTTTGCTTTTAGCGATAGCCGCCACGCTGATTGGCGCATGGCCAGTGCTGCCGTTTGCGGGGCTTGAAGTAGGCTTGGTTTGGTTTGCTTTCAACCGCGTGGCAGCGCACGATAGTGATTTTGAGACGCTTAAAGTAAGAGATGCGATGTTTGTGTTCGAAACACAAAACGGTAAAGAGAAATTTTCGCTTTCTGGAAATGCGCGTTGGGTGGTATTAGAATGCAGGACGCGTCTTTCGCGTTGCGGACTAACGCTGCGTTACCGTGGTCAGGAAGCAGTAGTTGGAAGATTGCTCAATGATAATGAGCGAATGGATATAGCGATGAGCCTCAGAAGAATGATAAAAGTGCATCATCGAGAAGATTTTACGCAGTGAATTTACGGGATGTCGAAAAGTAGCATTATTTGCTATTTTGACCATCAATTTTGGTAAAAATGAAAGCCAGCACGATGACGAACAACAGTAATCAAATTGACGCTAACTTAGCCAATTCATGCCCCAGTAATCCTGTGGGTGAAAACCCCTCGCTGACGAGGGCAATCGCCCCGTTTGCGGCGTTGGCAGGCTTAGTTGGTATTCAGCTGAGTAGCACTGCTTACGCTGGGTATGAGGTTAATATTGCGCCCCCCGCAACTTCTATCGCTAGCCAAATTTATTCCTTGCACCTTGGTATTTTGACGGTCTGTGCAGTGATTTTCGTGGTGGTGTTTTCCGCCATGTTTTACTCTGTTTTTAAGTTCCGCAAATCAAAAGGTGCTAAGCCTGATGTAAATTTTCACGAAAGTACATTAATTGAAATTATATGGACAACGATTCCGTTCATTATTTTGATTGCCATGGCCGTACCCGCTACCAAAACCATTTTGGATATGAAAGACGCGTCCAATCCAGACTTGACTATTAAAGTCACAGCGTATCAATGGGGTTGGAATTATGAATACTCTCAAGACGGCTTTAATTTTTACTCGAATCTTTCCACACCGTGGAGCCAAATTGGGCAGCCCGGTGAAGTGCGCACCGAGCAACCCAAAGGCGACTATCTGCTTGAGGTAGATAACCCAATGGTGGTGCCAGTGGGCAAGCGCGTTAAGTTGCTTGTTACTTCAAATGACGTTATTCACGGCTGGTATGTGCCGCAACTAGGGATTAACCAATACGGTATCCCTGGCTTCATTAAAGATGCCTGGTTTAAAGCGGATCGCGTTGGTACATTCAAAGGTCAATGCAGCCAGATTTGCGGAAAATTGCATGGCTATATGCCCATCACGGTAGATGTAAAGTCTGAAGCGGAGTATGCAGCTTGGGCTAAATCATCAAAAGTAAAGTGGAGCAAAGAAGGTATGGAAGCGGCTGCCGCTCCGGTGCCAGCAGTTACAGCAGCTTTCCCTGCTAAATTTTTGTTTGAAAGCGGTAAAGTTACTCTACCAACAGATGCAGATAAGCTCATCGCTGCCGCTGTCGATCATTTGAAAGCGAATGCTGACGCAAAAGTAGATATTTCTGGCTTTACCGATAAAACCGGTAACCCTGTAAAAAATGCTGAACTCGCCAAAGATCGCGCTAAAGCGATTCGCGAAGCCTTAAAAGCAGGCGGCATTGCAGAAGGTAGAATTAATATGAAGAAGCCTGAAACAATTACAGGCTCCAGTAATGACGAAGATGCGCGCCGCGTCGAGCTTACTCTGTCTACCGCCGCACCAGCTGCAACTTCAAAGTAAGAGATTACCGAACTCTAGCTATATTGCTAAAAACGTTTAGGAGATTCAAATGGCATCAAGCACACACGCCAATCCGCACGCCCACGCAGGAGATCATGCGCATGATCACGATCACCATGGCGCACCGGCTGGGTTAGCCAAATATTTTACGACTACCAACCATAAAGACATCGGCACGATGTATCTGTGGTTTTCGCTGGTTATGTTCTTCGCAGGTGGCGCAATGGCGCTGCTAATTCGCGCCGAATTGTTCCAGCCTGGTTTGCAAATTGTGCAGCCAGAGGTATTTAATTCGCTTACAACAGTACACGCTATTGTGATGATTTTCGGTGCTGTAATGCCGGCGTTTGTGGGCTTTGCAAACTGGCTCATTCCGCTGCAAATTGGTGCGGCCGATATGGCCTTCCCGCGCATGAATAACTGGAGCTTCTGGTTAATGATTCCAGCGGCAATTTTGTTATTTGCTTCCTTCTTTGTGCCCGGTGGCGCTGCCGGTTCGGGTTGGACCTTATATCCACCGCTCGTAATTCAAGGCGGTATTTCTACTGATATGACGATTTTTGCACTGCATATTTTGGGTGCATCTTCGATCATGGGCTCCATTAACATCATCACCACAATTCTGAATATGCGCGCCCCCGGCATGACCTTAATGCGCATGCCGATGTTCACATGGACATGGCTCATTACCGCGTATTTGATGATTGCGGTTATGCCAGTTCTGGCAGGTGCTATCACCATGTTGCTCACTGATCGTCATTTTGGTACAAGTTTTTTTAATGCCGCTGGTGGTGGTGACCCAACGATGTTTATGCATATTTTCTGGTTCTTCGGTCATCCAGAAGTATATATTTTGATCCTGCCAGCCTTCGGTATCATGTCGCAAATTATTCCTACCTTCGCGCGTAAGCCTTTGTTTGGTTATGCATCGATGGTTTATGCCACGGCATCCATCGCCTTGCTCTCGTTTATTGTTTGGGGTCACCATATGTTTACGGTGGGCATGCCATCCGCAGGCCAGCTATTTTTTATGTATGCCACCATGTTGATTGCGGTGCCAACAGGTGTAAAAGTGTTTAACTGGATTGCCACCATGTGGAGAGGGTCTATGACCTTTGAAACCCCGATGCTGTTTGCGGTTGGCTTTATCTTTGTGTTCACCATCGGCGGCTTAACCGGCGTGATTTTGTCGGTAGCACCGATTGATACGCAGCTGCAAGACACCTACTACGTGGTGGCTAATTTCCACTATGTCCTAGTGGCCGGTTCACTCTACGCGCTGTTTGCTGGCTACTACTACTGGTCGCCAAAATGGTCCGGCGTGATGTACAACGAAACGCGCGGCAAGATTCATTTTTGGTGGTCACTGATTTCCTTTAATGTCACCTTCTTCCCGATGCACTTTTTAGGCTTGGCCGGTATGCCGCGCCGCTATGCTGACTACCCCATGCAGTTTGCTGATTTCAATGCCATTGCCAGCGTTGGGGCATTCTTCTTTGGCTTCGCACAGGTCTATTTCTTTGTGTTTGTAGTGGTGCCGACTATGCGCGGCAAAGGCGCTAAAGCGGCGCAAAATCCTTGGTGTGATGAAGGCGGTGTTGGCGCTGAAGGCTTGGAGTGGCAGGTGCCCTCTCCTGCGCCCTTCCACACTTTTGAGACACCACCCAAACTAGACAGCACCGCCACCCGCGTGCTGGCCTGATCCTTGAATGTGACTGCAGCCATGACCCCAGAACAGCAAAAAAACAACCGCCGCCTGGCCTGGATACTGGCGTCTGTGGCCTTGGCATTTTTTATCGGCTTTATGGCCAAGATGATGTTGGGGCGGCACTGAAAGCCCTTCGGGGGTTTTCAGGTATGCCACTTCCTCTCACAAATTGCCATGCGCTTGCAACGGGCTAACTTCGTCATGCTGGGCAAACTGGCCGTTATCGTGCTGGGCATGTTCGGTTTTGGCTATGCCTTGGTGCCTATTTACTTGGCGATTTGTGAGGCCACCGGCATCAATGTGTTGGCACTGGGGGACAAGCAAATTCCCGGCGCCACCTCTCCGCGGGCACCCAATACCCAGGTAGACAAGACACGCAGCATCACGGTCGAAT
>JANMDR010000053.1:0-20710 GCA_031376425.1 Betaproteobacteria bacterium | reverse complement strand
AACGTTGCCGGAACGACCCGATCGCATTGAGCCGCGCGCGAAGAAACGAAGGCCTAAAAAACTACCGCTATTAACTGTGCCGCGTCAGACTGCAAGAAACTTGATTTATGCCCAAAGAAACCTTAACCGAGTGCCATGAGGCGCAGCCACGAGCTTTTGCAATGACTTCACTATTGCTATTGATGCACGTCTTACGGTGGCAGCACCGCGTGGTCGTAGAAATGTCTCTAGCCGCTCTAGGTCGCGGAGACCCGTGCGGGAGAAAACTATTTGTGGCATTTAGGCGCAGGTAGTTCCTGTTCAGTTGCCCAACTACTGACCCACTTGATTACCTCGTCCCCGGTTACATGCAGGCCGGTTTCACGATAGTCTGCCATTGCGGCGCTGGCCTCTCCGAGAAGGGTATTGCGTTTTTCTTCTCGCTCCGCACTGCTTACAAGTTGGTTAATGGCGTCTAGCACGAATGAATCAGCGCTTTGATGTCGGGCTGCGGCAAGTCGCGTAATACTGGCGCATGTCGCTTCATCGACGCTCACTGAGATTGCGTGTGCTGCATTTGTGGCCATGAAATCCCCGATGTATTAGTATTTCGAAATAGAAAATTACCATAATTTTCTATTTTTAGGTTGGTTACAGACTTATGCGTACATGCGCGCAGACTAATCCCGCAACCGCCGCACAATTTCCACAATCGCGGCCGATTGATTCATGGTGTAAAAATGCAGCCCCGGTGCGCCACCTTTTAAGAGCTGCTGGCACATGCTGGTGACTACATCCAACCCGTAGGATTTAATCGCGTTGATATCATCGCCATAGCTGCGCAATTGCCAATCGAGCCAACGCGGAATTTCTGCGCCGCAACCGTCTGAGAAGCGTTTAAGCTGGCTGTAGTTGCCAATGGGCATTATGCCTGGCACGATGGGAATATTGACGCCTAGCTTGCTTACGGCGTCTACAAAGCGAAAGTAAGCATCAGCATTGTAAAAATACTGGGTTACAGCTTCATCCGCGCCCGCTTCCACTTTGCGCACAAAATTTGCGATATCGTCCTGCGCGGTACGTGCTTGCGGATGAAACTCTGGATACGCGGCAACCTTGATACGGATTGTGTCCCCCGCTGTTTCGCGAATAAATTGCACTAGCTCATTGGCATAGCGAAAATCGCCAAAGCTGCCAGCCCCTGAGGGTAAATCACCACGAAGCGCTACGATGCGACGAATGCCGCTGGCTTGATAGCGCAAGATAATTTCGCGCAAGCCCGCACGGGTTTGCCCCACGCATGATAAATGCGGCGCAGCTTCAAAACCTAAATCGCGTAACTGTAAAACAGTATCCAAAGTGCCTTGCTGAGTAGAGCCACCCGCACCAAAGGTTACAGAAAAGTATTCAGGATTAAGCGTGCCTAAAACCTGCGCATGGGCAAGAAGTTTATCGGCACCTTCAGGTGTTTTTGGCGGAAAAAATTCGCAGGAGATTTTCATGAGAGCTCGATTGCGCATGGCGCATTTGAATGCGCGGTACGGTTAACGTTTTGGTGCGTAAAAATCGTCCTTCCCGGGAAGGTGGGAATCCAGTGTCGTTCGTGGCCTACTGATCATTGACCATTGGCACGCACCAACTACAACTGCTCTTCACCGCAGACGCCGCTAGATTCCCGCCTTCGCGGGACTGACGAAATTTTGATGTCTATCTATGATTCTGGGCTAGCCCAAAGATGCCCTATGTTAGTACATCTTTGGGCACCTATTTAGTAGCGATAAGTATCCGCTTTGTAAGGCCCAGCTTTACTCACGTTAATGTACGCTGCTTGCTCGTCAGACAATACGCTTAATTGCGCATTGAGTTTTTGCAATTGCAAGCGCGCTACTTTTTCATCTAAGTGTTTGGGCAGCACATATACGCCAACGGGGTATTTCTCAGGTTGGGTGAATAGCTCAATTTGCGCGATTACTTGGTTAGCAAATGATGATGACATCACATAGCTAGGATGACCCGTACCACAACCTAAATTTACCAAACGGCCTTTGGCTAAAAGGGTGATTTTTTTGCCGTCAGGGAAGGTAATGTGATCCACTTGCGGCTTGATTTCGTCCCACTCATATTTTTCAAGTGAGGCCACATCAATTTCATTATCAAAGTGGCCGATATTGCAAACGATGGCCTCATCTTTCATCTTCGTCATATGGTCATGGGTGATGATGTGGTAGTTGCCAGTAGCAGTTACAAAAATATCGGCTTTATCGGCGGCGTAATCCATTGTTACAACGCGATAGCCTTCCATTGCCGCTTGGAGCGCACAGATAGGATCAATTTCCGTTACCCAAACTTGTGCCGACAATGCACGTAAGGCCTGTGCTGAACCTTTGCCCACGTCGCCATAACCCGCTACCACCGCCACTTTACCGGCAATCATCACGTCTGTTGCACGCTTAATAGCGTCAACTAAACTTTCGCGGCAGCCGTAAAGATTATCAAACTTTGATTTTGTTACGCTATCGTTTACGTTAATGGCGGGGAAGGCTAATTTACCGTCTTTATGCATTTGATACAAGCGATGCACGCCAGTCGTAGTTTCTTCGGTTACGCCTTTTACGGCGGCTAAGCGCTTGGAATACCAGCCAGGATTAGTCGCCAGTGTTTTCTTTATGGAAGCGAACAAAATGCGCTCTTCTTCGACTGCTGGATTGTTGAGCACGGTGATGTCTTGCTCAGCGCGGGTGCCCAAATGCAGCAGCATTGTGGCATCGCCGCCGTCATCCAAAATCATATTGCTAAAACTACCGTCTTGCCATTCAAAAATACGGTGCGTGTAATCCCAATAATCTTCTAAAGTTTCGCCCTTAACAGCAAATACTGCCGTGCCCGCAGCAGCAATAGCGGCAGCAGCGTGATCTTGCGTGGAGTAAATATTACAAGACGCCCAACGTACTTGTGCGCCCAACGCTTCCAAAGTTTGGATGAGCACAGCGGTTTGAATCGTCATGTGCAACGAGCCGGTAATGCGTGCGCCTTTAAGCGGCTGCGCTGCGGCAAATTCATTGCGAATGGCAATCAAGCCAGGCATTTCAGTTTCAGCGATTTTGATTTCTTTGTTGCCCCATGTGGCAAGCGAAATATCGGCAATAGCGTAATCGTTGGTCAAGCTAGGTTTTATAACTGCGTTCATGTGATTCTCCATTCAAAAAATATTGTGGATTAGCTGGATACTTAAGCGAAAGGGCGCAGTTGAAGCAATATGGTTTGCAAAACGAGCCTTGTACGAAAGTTGTATAGAAACATTCGCACTGCAGCGCCTCTCGTTCATACAACAACGGTTAAATCAAAAAAATCAAAGCAAAAAAAACAATAAAAAACGCTCGCACCCCCATGAAGGGATGCGAGCGCCGTTAATTCTGTGCTGAGCCTGGAGAAATCAACTATTTCCTCGCAACGCCCCTCAGCAAGGCAATATTGTAGCAAAGAAGGAGGTTGGGTGCATTAAGTTTTTGTGGAGCAGGGCTTTACGTGCGCACGAAGGCCAGTAGCGACGCGTAATTTTTTGCGTCGGCTTCGCGCAGGGCGCTAAGGTAGCGCTGGCGCGTGAGGCTTGCGTCGATCAAATTAATGGCACCCCAACTAAACCGAGTAGCGCCATTTTCTACCAAAATAATGTCGGCTATGGTGCGTGATAATCGCCCATTACCATTGACGAATGGATGAATCGCCACTAAACGATGGCTTAGCCTTACCGCTATTTCATCTGGCGAGTAGCTTCCAAATTCAAGTTGAGCTTTTGTGTTTGCCAATAGCTCGACGAGTGCTGTTTGAATCCGCAGAGGATCAATTCCAATATTCTTTTCAGTTTGGCGAAATGTGCCTGCCCATTTCCACGTTGTTCCAAACATGCGCTGATGCAGTTCGCGCACAAATGTAAGGCTTAGCGTATCGCCATATTTACGGCGGCGACCACGGCCAAAAGCCCACATTTCGCCATTCAACACGTTGGCAAGCTCCCACTCATTAAGCTGCGCTTGGGTGGCGATGTGGCCGGGAATTAACCCAGAAGCCTCATCGGCATCCAGCGGTGTTGCGCCAGCGGGATATTCAAACTGAATTGCCACCGATTATTGCCGCCACAGCGTGCGGCCATTGCCACGCAGCAAATCGTCAATCAACGCATCGCGCTGGCGTTTATGCGCCATGTGCGAAACCCCCTGCGCTTCCAACATCATCGTGTGCGCAACGGGACACAATAGTGCATCTGCGCGTTTTTGCGCCTGCGCCAAGCGCACATCGTCAACCGTGCCAGCCAGAGGCACTATCGCAAATACCACACGGCAATCCATCGCCGCAGCCATACGGTCAAGGCTTTCGAGCGTAATGCTGCGTTTTACCTCGGCACGCTCAAATTCCTGCACGGATTGGCGGCTGGCCTTCATGCGGTTTGCCAATTCCACCTGCGTCAACCCCAATGCTTCGCGCATAGTTCGCGCCCAACCTTGCGGTGGTTGCGGATATTGTGCCAGTGCACCGTAAGGTGTGAGGCTTGCATTAAGTTGGCTGCGCTGCATCGTATTGGCTAGTTGCGGCATCATCATTCCTTACGGTAAGCAAAATTAAAGTTGCTAATAACTTATATTATGCTATTTATAAGTTGCTTTAGTCAATAAAAAGCAACTTTAAAATTGCTTTTTATTTTGGATTTATGATTGCGCCAGCGCTTGGATAGCTAATAGTGTAGTTAAGTAAAGTACGCTTTAGCTTTAGCTAAATGACTGGGTTAAGGGATGTACAGGTATCGTTAAAAACTGGCGCATTTTTAGTTGCGTCGCCGGATTATGTGGTGTGCAAAAAAGGCATTACTCATGTTATTTTGTCCAATTTGAGCTATAGTATTGTCTTAAAGGAGTCAACTATGCTAAATGCAGAAAAAGTGCAGAGCGTAAAATCACGTGGTGTGCCTAAATCGGTATTTAAAACTGCAGCGCAAAGCAGCACTGTTTATCAAGATGCGTATGCGGCATCTCCATCTGCCAAAATCATCCAGATTAAGAGTGGCATTCCTGCTACGCGTGTGAAGTTGTTGGCGCAAAATATGGCGTTGCCGCAAACTACGTTGCTGAAGATTTTAGGGTTGGCGCGGTCCAGCGTTAGCTATAAATCAACAACTCAAAAGCTGTTGGCGAAAGATGCAAGTGAGTTAGTGTTGGGTGTTGAGGCGCTGATTGGGCAGGTGGCCGCAATGGTGGCTGAATCGGGTGATGCAACTGATTTTGATGCCGCTAAGTGGGTGGCCAGCTGGCTTGAAACGTCGAATCCTGCACTGGGCGGTGCGCAACCCGCCGCGTTTATGGATACCGTAGAAGGGCAAAAACTAGTTGCCAGCATTTTAGCCATGGCGCAAACGGGAGCTTACGCTTGACCGTTACCGTGTGGCGTATTGCGGTGGCGGCACCTAGTTTTAAGGCGGACGATATGACAGGAGCCTGCGCAATGCGTAGCGGCGGTCGTTGGAATAGCGTGGGCACGCCAATGATTTATTGTGCGTCGAGTATTGCGTTGGCAATGCTAGAAACGCTGGCGCATATTCGGCATAACCCGCTGCCACTGAATCGCTTTTTGGTGCGCATAGAAATAAGCGATGCGTTGTGGGCATCTCGGCAGGTGTTAGCGCCGTTACCCGCGCGTTGGGATGCGTTACCACTGGAACAGTCGAGTCAAACTGCGGGTGATAAATGGGTTGCAAGCCAAGCATCCGCCGTTATGGCAGTGCCGTCAGTAATTGTGCCGGATGAAAACAATATCTTGCTGAATCCTGCCCACCGAGATGCAAATAAGATTAAGGCTACGGTCGTCAAGCAGTGGCATTACGATGCGCGGTTTTTTTGAGGTTAAATTCCGCCGTAGCAGTTTTTGTTGATTGCTTGCGTTTCTGTGACGATTGCTGGGCAGCACAGTTAAAAATGAAAATAGCCTGAAGACGCCTTAAAATTAGGCTGCCTCAGGCTATTTTTTACAAAAAAATAACTAAATGCGCGTTACTTCAACCCCGCCGCCGCCCGCAAGGCAGTCGCTTTGTCGGTGCGCTCCCATGTAAATTCAGGTTCTTCGCGGCCAAAATGGCCGTATGCGGCGGTTTTTTGATAGATAGGCCGCAATAAATCCAGCATTTGCACAATGCCTTTCGGGCGCAGATCAAAATGTGCTTCTACTAGTTGGGCAATTTTCTCGTCGGAAATGACGCCAGTGCCTTCGGTATATACCGTGATATTCATTGGTTTTGCTACGCCAATGGCGTAGGCTACTTGTACTTGGCATTGGCGTGCAAGGCCTGCCGCCACCACGTTCTTAGCCACATAACGCGCAGCGTAGGCGGCAGAGCGATCTACCTTGGAGGGGTCCTTGCCGCTAAAAGCACCGCCGCCGTGCGGGCAAGCGCCACCGTAGGTATCGACAATAATTTTACGGCCAGTTAAGCCGCAATCTCCTTGCGGGCCGCCGATGACAAAGCGACCCGTTGGGTTGACCAAATAGCGGGTATTTTCTAGCCACTCTTTTGGCAGTACCGGTTTGATAATCATTTCTACCACGGCTTCATGAATGTCTTTTTGCGACATTTCTGGGGCGTGCTGGGTAGAAAGTACAATGGTATCAATGCTATGCGGCTTGCCGTCTACATAACGCATCGTTACTTGCGATTTTGCATCTGGGCGCAGCCACGGTAGGCGGCCATCCTTGCGTAATTCGGATTGGCGTTGTACTAAGCGGTGGGCGTAATAGATTGGGGCGGGCATGAGCACGGAAGTTTCGTCGCAGGCATAGCCAAACATAAGGCCTTGATCGCCTGCGCCTTGATTCATTTGGTCGTCAGACGCATGGTCTACGCCTTGAGCGATATCGTTGCTTTGCTTGTCATAACAAACCATGACGGCGCAACCTTTGTAATCAATACCGTATTCGGTATTGTCGTAACCAATGCGCTTAATGGTGTCGCGGGCAATTTGAATATAATCTACGTGGGCATTGGTGGTGATTTCACCTGCCAATACCACTAAGCCGGTATTACATAAGGTTTCAGCGGCTACGCGGGAGCGTGGGTCTTGCGCTAAAATTGCATCTAAGATGGCATCGGAGATTTGATCAGCTACTTTGTCTGGATGGCCTTCAGAAACGGATTCTGAAGTAAATAAAAAATCTGGCATGAATTAGAAATCCCGAAAGAATAAAGATGAAAGCGCACAACCTTGCATCATAGCAGAATCTTTTCCAACGACTTCACCTGCACAGGTATGTCTATTCCTTATGGTCTCGTGTTCTCGTGAGTGTGGGGGCACGTTGTGTGTGGTGGCTGCTGTGTTTGTCGGGTAGACTGCCGCTCTCGGTATTGCACTGGTGCGGGGCATGGTTTGGGCGAATGGTGCTGGTTTTATCGCCTTCTGTGCGCGCGCGAATCACCGAAAACCTCGCCCAAAGTGGCATAACTGGTGTCAGTAGCCAAGCGGTGGCCGCTGAATTAGGCAAAGGCGTGTTCGAAATTGCTTACGCTTGGACTCGCCCTGTGGAAACCTTATATGACATCGTCGTACCAGGGCATGGCTATGCGTATTTAGAAACGGCTAAGGCGTCGGGGCGTGCCATTATTTTTGCTACCCCTCATTTGGGCTGCTATGACTTAGCGGGGCGCTTTATTGAAAGCCGGGTGCCGATGACAGCATTATTCTCGCCTTCAAAAACAGCGTGGCTAACACCGATTATGCAGGCGGGTCGGGTACGCGGGGCGGCACGCACCGCACCAGCAAATTCAGGTGGGGTGCGCGAGTTGATGCGGGTGTTGCGCGGCGGTGGCAGCATTATGTTGTTGCCTGATCAAGTGCCGGCCCCAAGTAGTGGGGGTGAGGGCGTATGGGCACCATTTTTTAATCGGCCCGCATATACAATGACGTTTTTACCAAAATTAGCATTGCAAACTAACGCTATTGTGTTGTTTTTTTTCGCCGAACGGTTGCCAAATGGCAAAGGTTATCGTGTGCATATTGCTGCACCGGCACCACTGTATAGCACCGATAAGATGCAAGCGGCAACGCAAATGAATCAGCAAATCGAAGCGCTGATAGCCCACGCACCAGCGCAATACTTGTGGAGCTATAATCGCTATAAACGCCCAGCTGGTTCACCTCCTCAGCCATCAACGGATTCATAAATTATGCGTGCAGTATTAGTGTTACTTTGGATTTTGTCTAAATTGCCGCCGCGTTTTGTCGAGGCCTTGGGGCGTTTTATTGGCGGCTTGCTGTTTCATTGGGGGCGTCGCCGCGTTACCTTGATTAACCTTGAAAAGTGCTTCCCAAACATGCCAGAGGCTGAAAGAGTGGCGATTGGTAAGCGCGTTTTTCAAAACTTGGCGCGGGCTGCATTAGAGTTAGGCCGCCTTTGGTACGCGCCAAAAGAGGCTGCTATTGCCCATGTGAAGTTGGTTAATCGGCACTATGTGGACGATTTGCGTGGCAAAACGCCGATTATTCTGTTGGCACCACATTTTGTGGGCTTAGATATCGGTGGTGCACGAATTTCGGCGGAATATCCTGAGGCGTTTTCGATGTATTCCGAGCAAAAAAACAAAGTATTTGATCAGGCATTGCGGCGCGCGCGGTTGCGTTTTGGGCACCCCTTGTTGGTCACGCGTAAGCAGGGTTTGCGGCCAGTTTTGCGTGCTTTGAAGGAAAATAAGCCCTTTTATTATCTGCCGGACATGGATTTTGGTGCAAAAGATGCCGCATTTGTCGATTTTTTTCAGATAAAAACGGCGACGGTCACGGCGCTATCGCGCTTGTGCGAAATTACCGGTGCAAAGGTAGTGCCATGCGTGACGCGACAGCATGAGACGGGGTATGATGTAGTCTTGTATCCAGCGTTTGAAAATTTTCCAAGTGGTGACCTAGCGCACGACGCAAGAACCATGAATGCATTTTTAGAGGAACGTATTTTAGAAATGAATGATCAATATTTTTGGGTACATAAACGCTTCAAAACCCGGCCGCCGGGCGAAGAATCGTTTTATAAAAAGTAAGCTTACTAAAACTAAATGCAGCAACAGCTAACAGAGACATAAACATGGCCTTCTTCCACATTGTTATGCATGGTGAAAACTTCCTAATTGCCAAAGACGGCAAGGAAGCGTTCATGAGCTTTTTTAAAAACGTGTACGTTGAAGCAAGCTCCAGCGATGACGCTGAAGACTACGCGATCCAGCGTGTAGTGAGCGATCCAGCGTTTCGTGTCATGGTCAAAAACCCGCCCGATAAGCCGCCTGCGCTGAGTATCGCTGAAACCAATCCAATGGAAAAAGATCCAACTTTGGTAGATAGCGAATTTATTTTCTTTGCAGACCCAGTTTAAAGTCAAATACCTATGACTGCGCTTGGTTTTCGTTGATAGCCCATGCGCCTTAATTTCACAAAAATGCACGGGCAGGGCAATGATTTTGTGATGCTAAACGGCATCACGCAATCATTCGAGCTCAGCACCCAGCAAGTACGTGCATTAGCTAATCGGCAGACTGGCGTTGGTTGCGATCAGGTTTTGGTGGTTGAGCCTGCTACCGTTATGGGTGCCGATTTTCGCTACAGAATTTATAACGCCGATGGAGGCGAAGTAGAACACTGTGGCAATGGTGCGCGTTGTTTCGTCAATTTTGTGCGCGATGAAAACCTCACCACTAAGCACACCGTTGTCGCGCAAACATTATCTGGCAATCTTTCGCTCCACGCACATGAGAACGGTGAAGTTACTGTTGATATGGGTGCACCACGTTTTATGCCTAGTGCCATTCCGTTTATTGCCGATAGCGATGTAGCGCAGCTTGATTACAGTTTAAATGTGCAGGGCATGAATTTAAAAATTGCCGCGCTTTCTATGGGCAATCCGCACGCTGTGCAGCGGGTGAGCGATGTAGAAACTGCGCCGGTGTTGCTGGATGGTACGTTGATTGAAAATCACGAGCGTTTTCCTAATCGTGTTAATGCGGGCTTTATGCAGATTGTTAGCCGCGATCAAATTCGGTTGCGTGTATGGGAACGTGGTGCGGGTGAAACCTTGGCCTGCGGCACGGGTGCCTGTGCCGCAGTTGTTGCGGGTATTCGCTGGGGGCTGCTCGATGCGCAGGTAGCGGTGCACATGCGTGGTGGCGTGCTGCGGGTAGCGTGGCAGGGTGGCTTAGAAGATAGCGTGCAATTATCCGGGCCAACGCAAATCGTGTTTCGGGGTCAAATTGAAATTTAGATAGTTAGACAATTAGAGTTTTAAAGCACACGGTAAATTTAGGGGAATAAATAGTGTTGAATGATGATCAAGTACGTGAATATTTAAGCCAGCAACCAGAATTTTTTGAACGCAATAATGATTTATTGCTAACCCTAGAAGTGGGCAATCCTCATAGCGGTAGAACTGTTTCTATTCCCGAGCGGCAGCTAGTCGCTACGCGCGAAAAAGTACGCATGCTCGAAAATAAGCTTGCGCAGCTATTAACCTTCGGCGAAGAAAACGATGCCTTGAGCGAAAAAATTCATAAGCTCACGATGCGCTTAGTGGCATCGCCAACCTTAGATGCTGCAGTCGATATTTTGTATCTTGATCTACTGGATAATTTTTCTGTTCCCCATGTTGCGGTGCGCCTTTGGGACGTACTGCCGTTTTCACCAACTGCAATCACTAGTGCCGAACATGGTGCGCGTGAATTTTCAATCGTGGCCGATGAATTAAAACAGTTTGTAGACGCCATGCCCAAGCCTTATTGCGGTAATCACCCTGTGTATGAAACGCATCAATGGTTTGGAGAGCACGCACCGCATTTAAAATCCTATGCGCTGGTGCCACTACGTCAACATTCCCAATCGGTTGCGCCCACCGCGCGTTCCTTTGGCGTACTGCTTATGGCTAGCGAAAGTGCCGAGCGGTTTTATTCCGATATGGGCACCATGTTTTTAAGCCGTATTGGCGATATTTTTAGCGCCAGTATTATGCGTGAATTGCAATTTTTACCACAGCCGGATAGTGAGGGTTAGTGTCAGTTACACCACTTGAAGAAGACGCTACGTCCCTCGCTGAGGGCGAGGCGCAGTTTTCAAGCGGTGCCACTGAAATCTGCCAGCAATATTTAAATTTTTTGCGCGTGGAGCGGCGCTTGAGTGCCAATACTTTGCAAAGCTATGAGCGCGATATTAGCCAGCTCATTAGTGCCCTACAAAGTCAGCTCGCGCAAAGTACGTTGAGCGCGGTTACCGCCCAAGATATTAAGCGCAACTTGGCGATGTTGCGTAGCAAAGGCCTATCACCACGCTCCATTGCGCGGCTGCTTTCAGCGTGGCGCGGCTACTTTTCCTATGCGCTGAAGCAAGGCATTATTACTGCTAATCCCACTACTGGCCTAAAGCCCCCTAAAGCGGCGAAAACCTTGCCAAAGGTGCTTTCACCGGATGAGGCGGTGGTCTTGGTGAGCGAATCTCAAATCAGCAAAAACGTTAGCAAAGACAACGCTGACAACCCTAATACGCGCCTGCGCGATCATTCCATGATCGAGCTTTTGTATTCCAGCGGCTTAAGGGTATCGGAACTCACGGATTTAAACTGTGCAGAAATTGATGTCAGCAATGCTTTGGTACGCGTTACCGGTAAAGGCAATAAAACGCGCATCATTCCCATGGGTGCACCAGCCGTATCGGCCATACGTGCATGGCTTGCTGTACGCGGGCAGTGGGCCAACGATGCCTCGAAGGTGCCAACTGGTGAAGCACTCTTTATTACACCTAATGGCGAGCGCGTTTATCCACGATTAGTGCAGCGTATGATTAAAAAATGGGCAACTGAAAAAGATATTTCTCAGAATGTACATCCGCATATGCTGCGGCATTCTTTTGCAAGCCACGTCCTGCAGTCGTCCGGTGATTTACGGGCAGTACAAGAAATGCTAGGCCATGCCAGTATCACGTCAACACAGGTTTATACCCATTTAGATTTTCAGCATTTGGCTAAAGTTTATGACGTGGCGCATCCACGTGCACGCGTAAAGATCAAGTAGGAAGTTACAAGCTAACGCCGCTTGTCAAAAAAAGTGGTCACGAGGCCAGCCACAACAATAAATCCGCCGCCAATCCACTCTTGTGGTCGAGATTGTTCACCGGCTAAAAAATGTGCGGCCACTGCCGCCACCACGAGTTCAAATAGCAAAATCACAGCGGCGCGATTTGCGCTCAAATGCGTCAAGCCATATTGAAACGCGAAGCTGGTTGTAATCAGCACTATGCCCAAAAGCAACAGCAGCCAAATATGGTTGGCTCCAGCCTCAGGCCAGCTAAGTAAAGGCGGACCAAGCAGCAAGGCTACGGGCAGTGCTACCAACATCACACCAGCAGCCCCGCCTAGTGATTTTATTTCAGCGCTTACATGTGCTGCGGCCTTTACCAGTACATTGCATAGCGCGAAAAAAAAGCCCGCCAATAAGCCTAGCCACTCATATATATTGGCTGGTGCCGGAAAGCCAGCGGCGGGTCGCCACAGCATAATTACCGCACCGGTTAGTGCCAGCAACATGACGGCAGCGCCCTGTTTATTTAGTTTTTCATGCAAAATAAAATGGGCAAGCGGTACTGTCCACAATGGTGCTAAATAAAACAGCAGCACAATCCGCACCACTTCTGCATGCATTACGCCTACTAAATAAGAAACATTGGTAATGCCTGCTGCCGCGCCAATAAGTACCAACCAACGCCAGTGCTGTCGAATTTGTCCCAATTTATTGCGTAACAGCACTGCCCCAAACAATGTGGCAAACAAATATGACAAGAATGTAGCCAAGGGCGCTTCTAAACCCGCTTGTTGCATGACGCGGAAGGGATACCAGAGTATGCCCCACGACATTGCCCCTAAAAGCAACGCTAAAATTGGTTTAAATGCAGAGTTTGCGATCTTAGATGGTTCAACTGCGTTATTCATCGGCTACGGGCTTTATAATTTGGGTTATGTCTTAAATATGACGGTAATCGTTGAAAAATTAAAGAACAACGTGGAAAAACCAATCGAAGATTATGCAGCAAGCCCGCTCACCTTTACCGGTGAGCGCTTTTTACCCAGTGCACGCGGTGAACTATGGAGCGAGCATTGGCACCGTTATCACTACGTGTTGCCGTTTGTTATGGGTAAAGTGGTGCTCGACTGCGCTTCCGGCGAGGGTTATGGAACGGCGCTCATGGCGGCGCAGGCTGCGCAGGTAACGGGGGTGGATGTGTCGCATGAGGCCGTGCACCATGCGCGTGCCACTTATGCGGGTGTAAGCAATTGCGCGTATGTGCAAGCCAGTGCTACGGCCTTGCCTGTTGCTGATAATAGTATTGATGTGGTGATTAGTTTTGAAACAATTGAGCACGTTGATGCGCAAGCGCAAATGCAATTCATGACGGAAATTGCGCGGGTATTAAAGCCGGACGGCTTACTGATTATGTCGTCGCCCAATAAAGCCGAATATACCGATAAGCGCCATTTTGATAATACCTTCCATGTGCGTGAAATGTACGCTGATGAATTCGCGGCATTACTTATGCCACATTTTCCCCATCAATTTTGGTTAGGGCAAAAAAACCAGTTTGTTTCCCGTATTGAACCAATGCATCTGGAGACTCCCGTAAAACAAGCTTTTCAAGCTGAATCAATTACGGTAAGCCAAGCTGCCCCTGCGATTGTTGCGCTAAGTTTGCCGCCAATTTATTATGTAGTGCTGTGCGCTAAAAGCGCAGAGATCATCGCAACCGCTACAGCGCTTATACGCTCGTCAAGCTTTACGGATAGCGAAGAATGGGTCTACAACGATTATTCATCGGCCTATCGCGAGCTTAATGTAAACCGTATTCGCCTGCGTGAGCTAGAAGCTGAAAATGTCGCCTTAAAATTGCAACTTGCTCAGAAGGAAAGCGGCTTTTTTAGCCAGCTTTTTGCATCAACAAAGCAAAAATAGCCAGTGCACTATAATGATTTAATTCACATCACATAGAAAACAATGAACATAACAACTTTAGAGTCAACAATCGACGCCGCATGGGAAGCCCGTGCTGATGTAAATTTTAAAACACACGGAGAAGTACGCGATGCCGTAACCGCTGCTATTACCTATTTAGATAGCGGAAAATTACGTGTTTGCGAAAAAATAAACGGTGCTTGGGTAACGCATCAATGGCTTAAAAAAGCCGTGTTATTATCGTTTCGCTTAAATGACAATATGCTCCTGCAAGAAGCTGCCAGCACCGGTGCTGGTGCCATGAATAGCATGATGAATGTCGCCCGTTATTACGATAAAGTACCCACTAAATTTGCCAATTATTCTGAGCAAGATTTTCGTGATGGCGGCTTTCGTGTAGTGCCGCCCGCCACCGTGCGGCGCGGTGCTTACATTGCAAAAAACGTGGTGTTGATGCCGTCATACGTTAACATCGGTGCGTATGTAGATGAAGCCACGATGGTTGATACTTGGGCTACCGTAGGGTCATGTGCACAGATCGGTAAGAATGTGCATTTGAGCGGCGGCGTGGGCATTGGTGGCGTGCTTGAACCATTGCAAGCGAACCCGACAATTATTGAAGATAATTGCTTCATCGGCGCGCGTTCTGAAGTGGTAGAAGGCGTTGTGATTGGTGAGGGTTCAGTGCTGTCTATGGGCGTATTTATCAGCCAATCCACGAAAATATATAACCGCGAAACTGGCGAAGTACGCTACGGTAGCGTGCCGCCCTATAGCGTGGTAGTACCAGGCTCATTGCCATCGGCTGATGGTAAATATAGTTTGACCGCAGCCATTATTGTTAAACAAGTAGATGCACAAACCAGAAGCAAAACCAGTATCAATGACTTACTTCGTAGCTAAAAAATAACCGTAGCGAGGACTCAAATGGCTATTCTTACCCGCTTGTTTGAATTGATGGCGCAAAAAAACGCCTCTGACGTTTTTGTATCCGCAGGCGCTGCGATGCATATAAAAATTGACGGCGCTATGCTGCCCTTATCACCACAGGTGATGACGCGTGAGGACACGCGTAAAGTTTGCTATGAAATTTTAACGCCGCCGCAAATAGAGAAATTTGAAAAAGAGCTAGAGTTAAACTTTGCGATACAGATGGACGGCGTGGGTAATTTCCGCGTAAACATGATGATGCAAAAAGGCGGGGTAGCAGCGGTAATCCGCTACATCACCAACACCATTCCCGATATTCGTAGCTTAAGTTTGCCGTCAATCTTGAGTCAAGTGGTGATGGAAAAACGCGGGCTAATTTTAGTAGTGGGCGCTACGGGCTCAGGTAAATCAACCACCTTGGCCTCTATGCTCGATTATCGCAATGGCATGAAAGCCGGCCATATCCTCACGTTTGAAGACCCGATTGAATACGTGTTTACATCCAAGCGGTCAATAGTGAATCAACGCGAAATCGGTTCGGACTCACACAGCTTTCATGAAGCCATGCGCAACGCCATGCGCCAAGCACCCGACGCGATTTTGGTCGGCGAAATTCGCGATATCGAAACCATGAAAAGCGCCATGATGTATTCCCTATCCGGCCACCTATGTTTAGCCACCTTACACGCCAACAATAGCTACCATGCGCTAAACCGCATCATCAACTTCTTCCCACTCGATCAACGCGCCATTTTGTTATCAGACTTAGGTGTGAGCTTAAGATGCATCATCTCGCAACGCCTGGTAAAAAACACCGAAGGTGGCCGCAATGCAGCAGTTGAAGTGCTGATGAACACCACCAATATTGCTGAGTTAATTGAAGAAGGCAAAGTCAGCGAAATTAAAGAAGCAATGGAAAATTCACTCACCCCCGGTTCGCAGACCTTTGAGCAAGATTTATTCCGCCTAATCAAACAAAACAAAATTACCATCGAAGAAGGATTGGCTAATGCCGATTCATCAACCAACCTATCCCTGCTAATCGGCAACTCCGGCATTCAAGTAACCC
The DNA here is from genome assembly GCA_031376425.1 of Betaproteobacteria bacterium. GTDB lineage: Bacteria > Pseudomonadota > Gammaproteobacteria > Burkholderiales > Usitatibacteraceae > JANMDR01. The sequence goes on along the minus strand of JANMDR010000053.1, from coordinate 4,730 downwards.
AAGAACAACTAGTAGCCCCACCAAGTCGTATGGGTGGGCCTAGCTTTAGTGAGTTTAAGATTAGTTAATTGGTTGTGAGCGGGCTGGAAATGGCCGATTTTAGGGTGTTATCAGTAGTGTAGTAGCGCTCAGTTAGTGCTCAGGCCTCGTGGGTCAAATACCTTCGGTTTATGGAATTGCCCACTGGGACTACGCTTGGTAAAAGATTGATGCAAAGCTGTAATTTTTGCATCTGGTCGAGCGCAACTATTTAAGCCCCCAACATTTTAGTAAACGTCTGATGCAGATATTCCGCGTTGCGTCTGTAGCTAATGGCATTTGACGATAAAGGTACTCTCCGCTTTCGAATGCGAATTTCACTACGTAAATAACCACCAACGGTTTAAGCTGAAATGGAAATTGTGAATATGCCAGATGAACTTCAAGAGTACCGAGTTGCAACCCGTCGTACAAAACTTATCATTTGCGCTGCAATCGCGGTCGTGGTGTCAGTAGGTGGACTGTGGATACTGTTAAGTAGCATTTTTGTATCTGACGACCAACTCCAACAATCATTACGGTTCCGCTCACCAGTTATTTTTGGGATTTTAGGCATGCTCCTTTTTCTTTTCTCGGGGTATATGGCTTTTCTTTGGTATAGACAAATAAGGCTCAAAGGCCCCGCGCCGCGACTGGACGCAACTGGTCTTTTTGTTATGGCTGCGGGCGTGCATGTCGGCGAAATTCCTTGGGGCAACGTCCGCGCGATAGAAGAGGGCGTTCTCGTCGGAAACGAAAAAGTCGTCTTCATTAAGTTGCACAACCACTCCGCCTGTTTAAACTCTGGGGGAGTCGTTGCGCAATCGTTTAAGGCGGACTACCTTAAGAGATACGGGACACCTATATTTCTATCTGAAGGCACTTTAGCGATAAGCCATGCCGAGCTTTATGGCGTGTGCAAGAAATACCATGCCCGATACGGCTAGCCAAAACCCTAGCACAACTGGTTATTTCAGTTCTTAGCGCTCGATTTGGGATGTGTTGTGCGGTCTCCTAAGGAAATTCTTCAATGGACGGGATTAGGATTGCGATATCGAAATCGGGTAAGGTAATCAAGCTATTTTCGTCGTAAGATGCGCTCATGACTAAACGTGGACGCCCGACGCATGACGATGTACTTACACCTGCTGAATGGAAGGTGGTTGAGTTCGTGCGTCACGGATTATCGAATCCAGCCATAGCAAAGCGACAAGGCGTTAGCATGGACGCTGTGAAGTATCACGTTGCAAATGCATTGCTCAAACTGGGTTTGGAAAGTCGCAAGGCACTGCGTCAATGGGACGGCATAAACAAGTCCAGCTTGTTGTTTAGCAACGATAACGTCATTCACCCCAAAGCAGCGCCTCTTAGTGTCGGGCAGATTGCGCGGTCGGTAAAAAATATCACTGCTGCGAAAGACTGGTATGGAAATGTTCTTGGGCTGACACATCTGTACACCTTCGGTAAACTTTGCTTTTTTGATTGCGACGGTGTTCGTCTATTCCTTCAAGAGACCGATGCCGAATCGGCTGATACGATTGTTTATTTTCGTGTTGAGAATATACATACTGCACATAGCGCTCTCACCAAACGTGGCGTAAAATTTATCAATGCGCCTCATATGATTCATAAACACGAAGATGGCACCGAAGAATGGTTCTGTTTTTTCAATGATAATGAAGGCCGTCCTCTTGCCAGCATGACGCAAGTAAAAGCGCAATCGCCGACCCCTACACTAGTAGGCCCTGAATAACCCCTTGTTTTTAGGAATGCGTCTGCCGCCGCCGAAATATCAATGCAACAATGCACCAACACTGATTGCGGTCGCAGGAGGCCATGTCATAAGGGAAGTTATGACTCTTGTGCTGCATGGTTAGACGCTAGTTTTGCTTATCCAGTCAGCGACCGACTGCCAAAGATGATTGGACTCCTTGCGAAAGAATCCAAAGTGCCCAATCCGCTTTAAGCCAACGGCTGTAGGTTCGATCATTCTTTGGCTAATCAGTGCTGAGCGAAGCTTGCTCAATAGGTGATTTACTGCTGCTGGAGGCGCAAAGCCTAGGTCATCCGTCAACGCAAGCGCTAATACCTGCCCTGAGTAGCGCGCATAGCCGCTGGAATCAACACTCTCATCATCAAATAAGTAGTCGCGCATTAAACTCCAGTTTCGCCAATCCTGCGCAACGCCATTGGGCAGATCATGCCCCACACCAATCCATCCTGGCCAGTAGCCTTTTATTCGCAGCACTAGCGGCACCACTACCCACCATGCGAGTAGCATGCGCGGTTGTTGGTGCAGCGGATAACGTCGCCAGTAGCATGTACCGGATGCCACCAAAACCAATCTTGGTACGCGTTGTATGCTAGAAGCCAATAGCGCTAGGTGCCCGCCAGAGCTGTGCCCCACCACGGTAAGTCGTGACCAATTTGGCTCGATTGCGGTCGATACCCATTGGAGTACGTACTCCAAATCACTTTGTCCCCAGTCGCGCATTCGCACTAGGTCGTTTACAGCTGGGCCTTTTTGCGAGCGCCCGATGCTGCGGGCATCCCACGTAATAACTAACCATCCACGCGTTGCAAAGTAATTCGCAAGCTGTTCATAGAAGCTGCGCTTGATGCCGGTTCCAGAGTTAATGATGATGGTGCCACGATTGCTGCCAGCCGCTTCATCGGTTAGGGCCTCAGGTCGATAGACTGATAATTCAAGTGAACGTTGTTCGGCGCAGGTAATGACGTTTGTCTCGTGTGTATTTGGCATCTCAAATTCTCGCAGAATATCTTAATAAACTAGCGTAAAGTATTGACTTACTCCATAGTCAAGCAATTTTGCTAACCTAATTCTTAAGCGTTTATGCTGATTTCTGAACTTGAAAGAAAATCCGGGCTGGGCCGTGACACGATTCGTTTTTATGAACACGAAAAACTCATTACCGCTCCATGTCGACGTACTAATGGATACCGTGAGTACGATCTGCATACGGTGGCTGAGCTCCGATTTATCGCAGCGGGACGAGAAATCGGTTTTAGCTTAGATGAGATTCGGCAAGCCATTCCCTCGCTCAGGCAACCGCCAGCGCATTGCGCCGCGCTCATCAAAAAGCTTGAGGAACGCAGGGACGGAATTCGCAAGGCAATTGAGCTTGAACGCAAACGCCTACGGCGTATTGAGGAACTGATAACGCGCTTTAGTCAGGCTTGATGCTGTTTCCAGCTTGTGCTTCAATATATTGAAAAGGAATATAAAAATGCGTTTAATTCTATATTTTGCGACCCCCATTACATTTGCCTATGCATTTGCGTTTGGTTTCACCGCAGCTTCGCCGGTAACGGCGCGTAAATGCGTTGATGATGGGATCTAAAATCATTGTTAGTTCGCGCATTGTAGTCGCGTTGGCGCTTTGCCTTGGCCTTGGCGGTTGCGGCATGTGGACGAGCAGGCCAGACACGTCAAACATGCCAGAGAGTTTCGGTAAGCTTGATAGTCCACTTTTTGGTTGTGCCGACGTTGCCGGCCTCTATGCTTGGCCACCAACGCAGGGTAAAGCCTACAGGCCTTATAAGTTTTATGGTAATCCGAACTTTTTGGGCGTGCCCACCTACGAGCGCGCGCAAATTTGGATCAAGGAGCCAGTTAGCATGATTTCACCAATGACAGTACATTCGCGTTTGGTCAACACTAACCCGAACTACCGCACTAGTCTTACGAGCCAATGGTCATTCAAGGAGTATGACAAAAGCGAATTTAAGTGTAGGGGAGGGTGGCTGGTGTTGTCGGATGTGCTGAATGAAAACCCCAATGAGCTTGAGGGCCATGCTGCCAAGCGCCTGTTTATGGGGGGCAAAATTGGGCGGCTCAAAGATGGTGGCCTTGTGTTGGGGCAAAAGGTGACGATAAGCGGGCAACTTGATTCATTTTTTAGCTGGGGTGGGCAGTCGTATGGCACCTACACAGTTGCTGACCACGATATGTGGTATTGGATTAAGCTGGAACGAATCGGCGCAACGGGCAATGGCGTCAAGCCCGATGATGCCTCTGCAAGCAGCAATGCCCAAGCACGCTCGGCTGCCGCAGGCGTAGGCGCAAAGCGCGATGCTGAGGAACAGGAAGCGCGCCAAGCCGCCCAAGATAAGCGCATTCGCGAGCATCGTGCGCGTTAAATGCGTTGTGGAGCAAGGCAAGCTTTAGCAGGTCATCCTATCTGCATCTATAGGCTGGATTTACCGGCTGTTATAAAATAGCCACACCCTCAATATTGGAGAGTAGCGATGCGATTTATATTACGGTTCTTATTTTTGCTGCTACCATTTTCAGCGCACGCGCAAACACCAACGCAGCAGCAGTTCGCTGCTATCGATACCTGTGCGCTCGAAAGCGGTGCCGTCATTACCGATTGTCGGATTGGTTATATCACGGTGGGTACATTGAATGCCACCCGCAGTAACGCGATTTTATTTCCCACTTGGTATGGGGGTAAGGCGAGCGATATTTTGCGATATATCGGCGTAGATAGTCTGATTGATCCGCAGAAATACTTCGTCATTGTGGTGGATAGTTTTGGTAATGGTGTGTCGTCCTCGCCTTCAAATAGCGCGTCACAAAGTGGCAAGGCCTTTCCAGCGGTCTCACTGAAAGATATGGTGCGGTTGCACAAGCAGTTTATTAATACGCAATTTAGCATCACTAGACTACTGCGTGTAGTCTAGTGATG
>JANMDR010000052.1:0-10022 GCA_031376425.1 Betaproteobacteria bacterium | reverse complement strand
AAACCACACCCAATAAGCTGGTACTCATATAGTCCGTTAGCCGAACACCAACACCTAAAACAGCCTTGGTTCGCGCCATGATTTGCTCCGTTGTGATGGAACAGGTATTATGGCATAAAATTATCTAAACGAACAGTATTGAGACCTGACCCCAGCTATGGGAACTGTGACCCCAGCTATGGGAACTGAATCTTGCCTAAAAATATAAAGGGTGACTGTTCGGTGGCCCACACAATGAGCAATCTGACTCTCAATAAATTTTTTTGCAAAAAATAGTATGGTTGCCCCTCATCAACAGTAATGATGTATATCATTACTTTTTTCTGTTTAATCCGATACGCTAAAAGTCAAACCAACCAGGAACACCCCTATGCTACGAATCCTTGCGTCAATCGTGGTGCTGCTAGCTTCTGCTGGTTGCTCAACAGTAGTAGTCAATAGATATCAGGGCGTCGCCGAGACTGGCAAAGTCTTCGCTCAAACAATGGGTAAGGTCAACGAACTCGCTTTGGATCGGTCAATAGATTTCGCCGCCAACTTTCTTTCAGCGTCAGTTTCGAGAACGGAAACTGATTTGGCGAGCCAAACTACCCCGTTTCAGGCAAGGAGCAAGCTAATTGGAGAATACAAGACATATCTTCAAGGATTGGCGGACTATTTCGGAGAGCTGGAGAGTCTATCGAAGGGCGACCAAAGTGACGGCACTGCCACCGCTTTGGGGACGTTCGCGGACGCGCTCAAAGCGGAGCCAATTGCGCTTAAGTTGAGCGATGAACGAAAGAAGGCTCTAACTGGACTTGCAGGTTTGGTTGCGAAGCAATTTCACGCAGCAGCGGTAGAAAAGGCTTTGATTCGAGATGCAGACACAATTGCTCAAGCGATCGCAATCAGTGAGAAGATGCTGGAAGAACAAAAACGGTGGATCACATTCCGTGAACGCGCAACCAGAGAATTGAACTACGCTCAGAAAGTCAAAGCACCGTTTATTTCTGGACAAACGCTTTCCGAGGATTGGAAGAAAGAGTGGACTACTTATGTTCGCACTCCACCAACGACCTTACTTCTGGAAGAGGCTGAAGCAGCGACTGCCAATATGCAAAAGGCCTGGCGAGGCGTCCTAAGGGCTGACTACTCATTTGCCGAAATTCAAGCGTCGCTTTTGAACGTAAAAGCAGGTATCGATGCTCTAAGCGCTCTCAAAGAGTTTAAATAATAGGAAGCTTTGCCATGACTGACAACGAGTACGCCGCGTTTCGCACTTCTCTTGAAGATGTATTCATACCGCTATATGCAATAGATGCTGGTTCACTTACACCGGAGCAGCGCAAGGTGCACCAAGCCACGCTCAGTGCAGCCTACTTGGCCGTTGTGCAAGCCGAGAACGCCTCCCTTACTCAATTGACGAAATCCGCAACGAAGAAACTAGACGACCTGTCTGCTTCTGTCAAGGCCTTGCAAGGGCAACTCGCGGGGCTCAAGAAGGCTGCCGAAGTCCTTAATATCCTGAGTGGCGCGCTAAACGTGTTTACATCAATAACAAAACTGCTGAAGTGAGTTTCACTTCCGCCGCCGAACCGGCGAGGCCTAACCCCTCGCTCAAGCGGAGCGCCAACGTTAGACCAGCAGGCTCAGTCTGGCGGTACGCGGTACATTTTCGCCAGCCCGGGTCTGGTGGCCTGCCGTTGGCGCCCGCTTAGCTCGAACGTTATACGCCATGAAACAGTATCCAAAACAGAGCTTAGACGCAAAGACGCGACCCATTGCACCGCCTGAGTAGGCATACGCTTGCCATTGCCGTGATCGGACCTGTTGGCGTTATGACGTGTGCTTTGTCATGAATTTGCCACATGAATTACTTACTCTCTGAACGTCAAAACTGAGCTAGGCGTGTTTCGCACGGGGTCAGTGCTGATTTCCAGTTTTTGAATCCCCATTACGGAGCTCTCATGAAGCTTAACTTTCTATATAAATCTGTGCTGACAGGTGCATTAGCTGCGCTGCTGGTATTGTCGGCGCTGGCTCAGAAAGAGCGGAATGCGGGTGCGCTGGGCTAAAAAAGTCAGCGATGTTGAGCGAACAATGGGTTTTTAAAGATCTCGTGCGCGTTTGACTGCTTGATGACCATCTTATACATTCAGGATTCTTGAAAAATAGGAGCATTGGGGTCAGGTCTTGCAATCACGCATACAGCCATTGAAAAGATCAAAAAAGAGCGGCATCCATCGATTCTTGGCTGGTGAATCGCGCCTCTCCTCCACACACAGGCCGCATGCTAAATCCCGCTCCGCCCCAATAGAAATCTGCCGCAATAGCTATACCTTTAATAGCAACTATCGCACTGTTCAATCTGGTCGAAAGATCTAACGCGCGGCCGCAGTGCGGTCGGTTCGCTGGTTCTTTGACATTTCGTCCGCAAGCCGGTCAAGCTGTGTATGTGGTCAACCCAGCGGCTACTGCTTATGCCCAGCATTTTTAATCGAAACCGCTGGTATCGGCCTACCTACCTCAGGCTACGCTTGGGCAACCACCCGCATTAGGTCCAATTCGGGCGCGCCGGGCGCGGGAAACGTCCGTAAAGTTGAGCTAACCGTGCGGTTTTGCCGTAATGCCGCTTGCTTGACCGCTCATTGACCGACCGGTACACTGATTAATCTTGAATAATAGCGTTTAAAATTCCTATACTCCGTGCAAGAAGACCACGACTTCTGTTTGCCCGTCGCCCCCACCAGCTTGGCAATGCTTGCAAAGCCCATGGTGTCCTGCATCATGCCCACCTCGGACCGGCGTGATTTTGTGCCACAGGCGATCCGCAATTTTTTGGCGCAGGACCACGGATCGCGCGAATTGATCGTGCTGGATGATGGGCGCGACAGTGTGGCCGACCTGATCCCGCAGTACGACAACGTTCGTTACCTGCGCCTAGACCGTAAATCAACTCTTGGCGCCAAACGCAATATTGCCTGCGAGTTGGCGCGTGGCGAGTTGATTGCGCACTGGGATGACGATGACTGGATGGCACCAAGTTGGCTCAGCTCGCAGGTCAAGGCGCTGCAAGCCCACGGCGCTGACATCTGTGGTTTGGACAAGGTTTTCTTTTACGCGCCGGGGACGCGCCGCGCCTGGCAGTATGTGTACGACGGCCGGGCACCGTGGGTGTGTGGTGGCACGCTGTGTTATCGGCGAGATTTTTGGCGCACCGCGCCATTTGCTGACATCAACGTCGGTGTGGGCGATGCCTTTGTCTGGGCGCCGCAGGAGAAGCGCATTGCCATCAACCCCGATCAACATCTGTATGTGGCCCGCTTGCATGCGCGCAACACCAACCCCAAGGACACTTTGAACCGCCGTTGGCGTAGCTATCCGGTCGAGCAGATCGAGCGGTTGATGCAGTGATGCCAAGAACCCGAACCGCTCATTCACTTGGACCGAGAACCAGCCGGTACACCGGTTCGGACATAGGCTGTGGTGCGCGCCCAGTGCATGCGTAAGGCTCCGTGGGTACACTGTACCGGTGTGGGTCGCCTTACCCACGCCAATAGGCCTACCGGTAAGCTTAAATATTTTTAACACTTTTTTAGTGTGGTATATTTTGCAAGCCGAAACGCGGAAAAATACTAGTGGCTGTTTCATATCTGAACAGTAACGTTGCAGGGCAAAAGCAACTCTTCATTCAAAAGACCTCCCCAATCTTCATCCACAAAACAACCTCTTAATTTATGAACAACAAAGGAAACCGCCTGGGTAACGAACAAGTATTGGGTATAAGCGATTATTTGCAGTCGCCCAACGGAAATTACAAACTATTGCTGCATCAATCCGGCTGTTTGGAATTATTCTGTACCATCAACAACCAGATCTTCTGGCATTCCAACATTTTTTCAGAAGATATTGATGCCGTTCGGATGCAAAATGATGGCAACCTTGTAATTTACCATCGCGGTGGTACAAATGCCGCATGGGCCTCCAACACTAAAGGTAAAGGCGGCGACTATATTGAACTGCAGAACGATGGCAACCTAGTGATGTATAAAAAAGATGGTACAGCGGTTTGGAGTACCAGCACCTACGGGCAGCAGGCAGATATGTTGTTGCATTTGGATGGTGATGTGCAATATGAACAAACAATACGCAAGAGTGAAGATCTTTTTTCTGCCAATGGAAAATATAAACTGCAGCTAACGGCAAAAGGTAACCTTGAACTTAGGCAAACAAAAACCAATAACATGGTTTGGGAATCGGGTACGTCAGGAAAAGAGGCCAGCGAACTGCGCATGCAGAACGATGGCAACTTGGTGCTGTACAAAGGCACTAAAGCAGATGCTGTTTGGGCGACTGGCACCTATGGAAAAGGTGCAGGCGCGCGGCTTGTTCTTGAAAACTATGGTCAACTGGTTTTATTTGCAAAAGACGGACATATTATTTGGACAAGCCATACCATAGACACCAGCAACTGGATGGCAACATTGGATGGAGCGCTTAGCCTGAAACAAATATGCATTCCCGGCAGCCACGATGCGGGTATGTATTTTGCTGAAGTGCTTGCCACCCGTGAAGATGCTTCAATTCCTTCCGAAGTGGCTACCTATTTTGGAAAGGGTATTGCCCAAACCCAAAGCAAGAATATTTACGAACAGTTAATAAGCGGCGTGCGGTATTTCGATCTTCGGCCAAAATGGTATAAAGACGATTTATATATTTACCACGGTCCGGCCTACGGTCCCAAGCTGACAGAAGTACTGGCCGATATAAACAAATTCATGAATGGTGCAAAAGAAGAAACCATCATCCTTAATTTTTCTCATTTCGAGGGGTTTGATGGAACGCTTGATGAAACCTTTATAGCCTTGCTGGCCAGTAGTATTAAGCAGGAACACCTGTTCGACGTGGAAAAATATAAAAATGCTACCGGAACATACACGTACGATCACCTGTTTGAATTTCCACTTTTCACCCTGCGCGGTAAAATAATTTTGCTGGTTGAAAATAACAGCGCCATGTATAACAAAGCCGTTACCGCCAAAAACAGGAAGGGAATCTATTTCCTGCGTAAAAGCAACAATATTAATGCCGCCGATGTTTATACAGCGCAGATTTTCGACGACTATGCCAACAAAGAAGATTACCGGCAAATGGCAGATCACCAAAAGGAAAAATTCGGCAATTTTGACAATAACGATGAACTGTTTCTGCTGAACTGGACCTTAACCACCAATGAAGAGGCGTTGATTAATGATATACGCGCGGTTACTGGCACAAAGGGAACTGCAGGTGTTGTACTAAGCGCGGTATCTTTTATATTAAATCCGAGCCTGTATATTGTTACGCAGGCTACGAATGTGCCGGCAGTTAAAAGTACAATTGACCGACACAGTGTGGAAACCTTTGCCGGGCAGGTAAATCATCGGCTGTTGGGTGACAGGGCATGGAATGATTTTGTGTTTACACCCAACAGGAAGGGCAAGATGGTAAACATCATCAATACAGATTATGTAGAATCCGTTCATGGTGTACGTGCCTGTTTGCGGGTAATGAGCGCTTCCTGAAAAAAAAGCACGACCAGTTGAACATAAAAAAAGACCCTGTATTTACGTCACAGGGTCTTTTTTATTGCGGAAATATTTTTTGACTGTGGGTTTTATTGGGTTCACGCCTTTGCCCTCTTCCCGCAAGCGCGATGCCGGTGTGTCTCGTCTGGCTCAAGCCCTACTGCCTTCTTGCCAGCAGGTTGAAAATTTCTGTGCACACTACGTAAATGCCGATGGGCCGACCGGTACAGTAACTAATCTTGAAAAATAGCGTTTGAAATTCCGATACCCAGTTTGGTATTTTTATCAAATATTTCATCCTGCAAATGGCTGCTAAATGAGCAGATATCAAATTCCATAAAAATGGCATATACTTTATGTGGAATAACATTTTTTGTCTATTTGACCGATAGTATCAATGTATTCCTCGTTTTATACTGCACATTGCATGCGTCGCAATGTGTTGTTAAATGGTTTTAACGTAAAAATATAGTTACAAAAACACACTATTCACTTCATTATTGGGAGCAATACCATGCAAACTAAAACAATCATAACGGGCAGCAAAATTTTGTTCGCCGCCCTAGTTTCAGCGGGCGTATTTGGCACGGCACAGGCTCAATCACCCGCCACCTGCAATATCTCATCCAAAGACCTCGCCAGTTGGTATGTCTCAGGCACCCCCACAAAAGGCGGCATCGTGACCTTCGCCAACAGTGTTGATTTCCCAATCAAAAATACCGCTTGCGACTTTTACAAATGGTCGCATCAGATGTTCTTATGGATTACTTCCCCGCTAGGCCAAGGCACTATTCTTGATTCGCCCGTTTTTTATGATGTCAATTTTGATAGCAACGGCAATGCTATTTATTTACCTAATGGCAGCGTGGCGCTCGCTGCAAGAGCACGCCCACGTACATTTGCCTTGCGTGGTACCAAGCCGCAAAGCTTTCAGCCCGGCGGTCAAGCCGGTGGCGGCGATACCTTACTATCGCTAAATGGTTCTTTGGTCTATTTTGGGATTCATGCCAACGATGTTTATGCATGGTTCAATACCGCTGTCACAAACGGCGTACTGCCCGCAAGTAGCCCATTCCCGACAACTAAAGCTGAGCTGCAAAAAATAAGCCAGTACGCCGAACAAAATAAAGCAAAGCTTGGTGATGCCAACGCACTGACGATGGAACTGAAGACGGCATGGGTGGATGCTGCCACCGTCAAAAATGTGGGTGACTACATAACAATGACGGCAGCTGTGCCTAACTATGTTGGCAAGGTCGGCGATACGACATGGACGATCAGCACGACAACGCCAACAGTGACCAAAACCCTCGCGCTCGTTGGTATGCACGTCGTTGGCCCTGTCCAAGGACATCCGGAAATGGTTTGGGCAACATTTGAACATCGCAATAATGCCCCAGACGATACCTACTATCTACAATTTGGTGCGTCGCAAGCGATTCAAAAAGTACCTTACAACTCAAAAGGTCAATGGACATTTATGAGCGATGGTGGCTCAAAGATTGGCGCGCTGACAGCAATGATGAAAGTCGACGGCGCAACTGGTAATATCGTTGCGACGACAGGCAATACAATCAAGCAAAACAATGTTTATCGGGCAATGCCATGGGGCAATCTGCCAACACCTGCATCGGCAAACAACAATGGACAACTTGTCTCGCTAAATAAAGATATTCGCAATACGCTATCCAAGCTTGGTGATGTACGTAGTAACTATTTCCAAGGCGGCGCTGTTTGGACACGGAATGGGTCAATTCCGACGAGCGGGAATGATACGGCGCAACAAGTTGGTTCGTTATTACTCGCCAATGCAACGATGGAAACCTACCATCAGACAAACATAAAGGGATGTTTTGGTTGCCACAATATTGCGGCCGCAAATCCCCCTACGCCAAAGACGGCTGTAAGCCACTTGTTTGCAATTACAAACAATCCGCTCGTGCCTAAGTAATTGCTGGGCAACGATAAGTAGTTCATTCGTTTCGAATACCCCGAAGTCGCGACTGAATCATGAAGACTGATTCAGTCGTGCGCTTTTTCTTGCGGTATTCACTCGATAAAATCTGTCACCTATTTGCTTGTGCGCTAGGCACAACTGCAAAATCAAAATTTCGTATAGCTTGTGCGCTCAACGTGCCGAGCACGCTAATCAAATCATATGCTTACAGAATTTCGTCGTAAGAACGTTGGGACACTAGTGAATCTATGAATACGAGTGCACGATCACAAACTTGTTGGGCTAAGGGATGCGGAAACTGCCAATATCCCATTTTTGGATGCACTGACAGGCGCATTGCGTTGTTGTTCCTCAGTGGTGTGGCTAGCCACACTGCCTTCGGAACGCCTAGCACTGCATCCCGTCAGCACCTCCAAAAACGGGACATTAACAATTTCCGCACCCCTAGCCAGATATTACTGAAATGCTGCAGCAAGTTGCTCACGCTTTGTTTGACCTTCGCCGTAATATCGCCGGCCTTCAGCCAAATTAGCCAATCCGGTCAACCTCAACCAACAACCGAAAGACTGCCTGATATTCTTGTCACGGCATCCGCCCTCATCAGCCCGCAAAACCACCCGAGCCAACCCAGCACGATTCTCACCCGCGCGGATATCGTGCAACTCAATCCGTCAAGTCTTAACGCCTTGCTCTCCCTACAAGTCGGGATCGCTATCGATTCAAGCCCACGGACTGGGAATTACGCGTCACTCTATTTGCGCGGTGCTGACCCCAGCCATGTCGTCATCCTCATTGATGGTATTCGACAAAACGATCCATTATCTTCCCGTGGTAGCGCGGTCGATCTAAATACGATGGCACTAGCGGACATTGAGCGAATCGAAATCGTGCGCGGCAGCGCATCCGTCGTGCATCGTGAGGCGTTGGCAGGCATCGTGCAGATTTTTACCAAACGACAAAACGCCAAACCTAGCGTGAATCTACAAATCGGCGTTGGCGGCGATGGCTATGAAACCGCTGCGGCGCTGTGGCGTGGTGACAACATTTCGCTGAGTGCGACGACCCAGCGCGACGGGATCGCGGCAAACGATGGGCGCTCAAAAAGCAACAGCTTCAACGCCGCGTTCCATTCACAAATCGGTGATTCGACCACGTTAAAAGCGACTCTGCGCGCGACCGATGCCGACAACCTTAGCTTTCCGGACGATAGTGGCGGGCGAAGATTTGCCGTAGGCCGCACAAAGGAACATCGGCAAGCCGAAACACAACAGGGGACGATACAAGCAACAAGCCGCTTCGATGGGTTCGGCATCTTGGAAAGTAGTATTTCAATGCTTTCAAGACAATCTGAAGAATCGTCGCCTGGCGTTGCCAGAGGTTTGCGTGACCCTGCAGGACTACCGCCCATCGATTCGTTGGGCGACTATCGTCGAAACGAAATGTATCTATGGTGGCGACCTGCGTTGCGCCAAAATGCATGGCAAGCCATGGTGGGCATCGATGGTCAAACCGAATCAGTCACCTATGATAGCCGCATCAGATTTGGCCCGGCCGTGATCCCCGCCGTATTCAAACAAAAACGTGAAACGCTGGGATTGATCATCGAAGCACGTTATGAAAACGATGGTTGGGGATTGCAATCTGGCCTGCGCATGGACCACGCGAAAGGGCGAGACGATATCCATCCTGTCGTCAGCACGTTCGTATCTTGCGGTGTCAATTGCGGCACGTTTGGCGCGTCGTGGTCATCAGCCGTGAAATTACCCAGCTTCTACGCGCTCGCCCACCCTTTGGTCGGCAATCCACTATTGAAACCAGAATCAACCCGCCAATTTGAGATGTATTACGCGACCAGCCCTGGCGCTGCGTGGCGTGGTCGCATTGCGCTATTTTCAGCCCGCTATCAAGATCTGATCGACTTTGATGCAGGCCCGCCACCACGCTTACTCAACCGTGCACGCATCAACAGCAGCGGCATTGAAGTCACGTCACAACACGAATTGAACGAACGCATGAGTCTGCATCTCAACGCGACGGCAATTGATATTCGCGACCCACTGGGCGGTCCGCCTCTTCGCCAGCGCGCCAAACAACAGGCATCAGCGCGGCTGAGCAGGCACTTCACCAAAGGCTGGGATGGACAACTTCAACTCAAGTATGTCGGCTCGCGCTATGATTCATCCATTCCCACTGGCAATATCTGGCTGCCAGCTTACACAACACTAGACGCAACGCTTAACATCAACGTGGAAAAATTCCGTATCGTTTTCGCGCTGGATAATCTATTGAATAAGCGCTTCGATGAAACGATTGGCACAGCGGCAACTTCCCGGCGCGTAAGATTAGGCATTCAATGGCAAATGTAAAACCACGCTTACCCTCATGGCACTCGGTTAAGGTTTCTTTGGGCATAAATCAAGTTTCTTGCAGTCTGACGCGGCACAGTTAATAGCGGTAGTTTTTTAGGCCTTCGTTTCTTCGCGCGCGGCTCAATGCGATCGGGTCGTTCCGGCAACGTT
>JANMDR010000044.1:0-2097 GCA_031376425.1 Betaproteobacteria bacterium | reverse complement strand
ACTTGATGATAATTTCTCGCTAAGAATGCATAATCATCGGATTGTCAAAAAAAGAGTTTTTTGCCTCACACACTAGGGAACCCACATGATTTATTCCACCTTCAAGCGCTTTGTCAGCGTTTCTTTGTTCATCATCTTTGCGCATTTTGGTGCGCGCCCAACGTGCCAGTTGCAAACCCAGGCCGCCGCCTAAACCACACAACACAATGCCGCCGATACTGGCGCTGCCATAGCCTTCGGCAAAAATATCCATGCCAAAGGCGCGGGCGGCAAACATGCCCGCCAAACCGCCGCCGACAAAGCCAGCGGCATCGGTGATGCCTTGAAATAAAAGTTTATTCATAAATACCTTAGAAAGGGTGGTCGCGGGTTGTTTTTAGCGGTTGTTACGCTGCATAAACACTAGCTTTTCAAACAAAGTTACGTCTTGCTCATTTTTGAGCAAAGCGCCCAATAGTGGAGGAACGGAGATTTTATTATCCGCGCTATGCAGCGCATCCAGTGGGATGTCCTCAGCCATCAGCAGCTTAAGCCAATCAAGCAGTTCTGAGGTAGAGGGCTTTTTTTTGATACCGGGCAGGTTACGCACGTCATAAAAGGTTTTCATCGCGGCACTCAGCAGCTCTTTTTTCAGGCCAGGAAAGTGCACATCGATGATCTGCTGCATTGTGTCAGTATCAGGGAATTTGATGTAGTGGAAAAAGCAGCGGCGCAAAAAGGCATCAGGCAGTTCTTTTTCATTGTTTGAGGTGATAAAAACCAGCGGGCGGTTCTTGGCTTTGACCAGTTCACGCGTTTCGTAGCAATAAAACTCCATGCGGTCCAGCTCACGCAGCAGGTCGTTGGGGAATTCAATATCGGCTTTGTCGATCTCGTCGATCAGCAGGGCGATCGGTTTGTCGCTGGTAAATGCTTGCCACAGCACGCCCTTGATGATGTAGTTGTTGATATCTTTGACCTTCTCGCCACCGTCCACCGTAGACAGCTGCGAATCGCGCAAACGGCTGACAGCGTCGTATTCATACAAGCCTTGCTGGGCTTTGGTGGTGGACTTGATGTGCCACTGCAAAAGCGGCATACCTAGGCTTTCGGCCACCTCCTCAGCTAGCATGGTTTTGCCAGTGCCAGGTTCACCTTTGACCAGCAAGGGGCGTTTGAGGGTAATGGCGGCGTTGACAGCCAGCATCAGGTCTTGCGTGGCAACATAGTTTTGAGAGCCTTGGAATTTCATAGCACTTTTAAAGAGGGACAATTGTGGGTGAAAAGATGCCGGTTTGGCCGGATATAATTGAAGGCTTGACAGCAAGAGATGAATTCTCTTGTCCATCCCCACATTCTGTACGCAAAATGAACAAGTTGCTCTCCTCGGTATTTGCATTTATTGTCGCTTCTGCGACCACTGCCAGCTTCGCGCAAGACATCAAAGGTGACGCTGCCGTCGGTAAAACCAAAGCTGCCCAGTGTATTGGCTGCCATGGCATCAAGGGCTACCAAGCCAGCTTTCCCGAGGTATACCGCGTGCCCATGATTTCCGGTCAAGGGGCTAAATACATCAGCAACGCGCTGTCAGCCTACCAAAAGGGTGAGCGCAAGCACCCCACCATGGGTGCAGTGTCAGCCCCGCTAACTGAGCAAGATATGGCCGATTTGGGTGCTTATTACAGCGCCCACGGCAAAATTGAAGGTGCCACATTACCTGAGAAGGCTGCTGTCGAGCCTAGCGCTGCCGTAGCCGCTTTGCTACAAAAAGGTGCGTGTATCTCTTGCCACGGCGCTAACTTTGCCAAGCCGATTGACCCCAGCTACCCCAAAATCGCGGGCCAACATGCTGATTACCTCACAGTGGCCCTGAAATCCTACAAAATCGAAGGCAACCCTAAAGTGGGCCGTACTAATGGTGTGATGGCGGGCATTGCTAAGCAATATACCAATGCAGAGATGAAGGAAATGGCGAAGTACATTAGTTCGCTACAAGGCGATTTGAAAATCGTCCCGCAATCTAAATTTCGCTAAAACGGTATTGCAGGCTCTAGTTGCTATAAATTAGGTAGCTATAAAACTCAGTTATTGCAGTTGCTGCCTAAAAATGTTCTGAAA
>JANMDR010000322.1:0-6518 GCA_031376425.1 Betaproteobacteria bacterium | reverse complement strand
GCGGCTGATTCTGAAACTAATCCGGCAATCAATCCCACACTTATAGATGGGGAGGGTAAATAATCATGACCACCAACACAAAAACGCTGCACCATTTCAATATTGTCTTCCATATTGAAACCCCCTTCAGCACCGCATCATCCCAGCCTTCACGCTTTGGCATGGATACGCCACTGCTGCGTAACCACCGCAACCAAATATGCTTTCCCGGTACATTAGTGCAAGGCCGATTGCTTGAAGAAATTTATAATTGGGGCAATGCATTCGAAGTTCTAAAACCCCTGCTGGGTGCGCCTCCCGTAAAGGGCACCTACAAAGCGATGCGCAAACAACTTGTGTTCACTGACTTTGTTTTAAAAGATACGCTACCCACACAAACGCAAGTACGCATACAAATCAACGACGCGACTGGCGCTGTGGAAAAAGGTCAAATTCAGGTAATAGAACAGGCTGCAAAATCTGGTAAACCCCTCGAATTTACTGGCAGTGCAAGCGTTTTCATAAATGAATCTGAAGCTAAGAATGTGGTTAAGCTACTCACCGGTGCATTGAAGCTTATTCCATCATTAGGCGCTGACCACACAGTAGGTTTTGGTGCAATAACTAGCGTGACCGTGGAGAGCCGAGAACATGAGTTCACAGTGCAACCGTGGCCTGAGAACGCGACCGCTGCAGCTCTCCATTTACGGTTTGACCGCCCGTTTCTGGTTTCAGAGACGAGCGTAAAAGAGAACCTATTTAACGGCAGTGCCATCGTGCCGGGTAATGTGCTCAAAGGTGCATTTGTGGATACCTGTTTGGCAATGGGGGAAGAGCTTCCAGATGACGAAACGCTAAGTTTAATCGTGTTTCGTCATGCGTTTTGCGCAAGCAAAGATACGCGCCCGTGCGCCCGCCCGGCGTCACTTATCGAATTTAAGCGCAACAACATCGGCGTAGCCTTAGACCTCGCAACCTATAGTAGCGCTGTGGTGCTAGGCAAAGGGGAAAATCTAAGCGCCCCAAAATTTTCTGTAGACTGGAAAGCGTCGCCAAAAACACCTACTAACTATACAGAATTGGATGACCACTTTGGTTGGGCCGAAACGACCACCGAGCTACGTGTGCGTACCGCGATTGATAGCACCACCCGCACGGCGGAAGACAATAAATTATTTGCCTACACACAAGTGCTGCATGAACGCTACGACGCACCAAACAAGGAGGCCGCGCATTTTTTAAAATGGCACACCGTGGTAGATATTACTGGTGTAGCGGAAGATAAGCGCAACGTAGTAAGTACCCTCATAGCAGATGTGTTTAGCCACGGCTTAATTGGTTTAGGCAAAACCAAAGCCAAAGTGCACGCTACAGCAATTAACCCTTATCGTGCAACTGCGGACCTTAGAGATAGCGGTATGGTTTATCTCACCCTACAAACCCCTGCACTGCTTACCGCACAAACCAGTGAAGTTGGCACATTGCTCGGAGCTTATAAAGCAACATTTAAAGAGCTTAGCGACGGCGCCCTCACCTTAAGCCACTTTTACGCCACGCAAACCTTGCGCGGCGGCAAATATCAAAAAGCACGTTTTAAACAAACCGACAAATATAAGCCGTGGCTGCTCACCGAAGCAGGCGCTGTATTTGCGCTAAACATAGTTAATGTGGAAAAAGCTAAAAAGTTGCTAGAAAAATGGCTGTCCACCGGCCTACCTATCCCGTCATCATGGGGCGCGCAATACAGCCATTGGGATACCAACCCCTACCAGCCCGCTAATGGCTTTGGTGAGATTGCCGTGAACTATGACGAGCACTCTAGCTGGGAACCAGATGCACAAGGCGTAACCGTAGCAACACTAACCGGAGACACAAAATGAACGCGACTGCGCAAACTACACGCAACGATACGGACACCGAAAAACCCAAGCTAGCCTACGCCCACCGCTGGTGGATCACCTGTACTTTTACCAACAATAGTCCTCTGGCTATTGGCGATGGCACCACCATTTTAGGCAATGAGCTTGAAGACGGCGCCATGACGCAGGTCAACGCGGTGGCGCTAAATGCCTCGGGCAAGCCCTATTTATCAGGCACAGCACTAAAGGGCGCGTTACGGGCATTAAGCGAAAAACTTAACGCTACTAACCCAACCTTATCGAACCACATGGAGCAGCTTTTTGGCGCTACCGATGCTAAACGTCGCCAATCGGGCATGGTAGATTTTTATGATGCGCATTTTGGTTCAACAAAAATCACCGACGACACCGCACAAAACTTAGCCAACTTCTGCTCCACCCGCAAAACTTACCAAGAAACCTCCACCAGCATAGACCGTGACCGTGGCACCGCCAAAGACCGGCACCTGTTCACCACCGAATACGTACCAGCAGGCACCACATTTAGCAGCACCATGCTAGTACAACACCACGGCAAAGAAATGGGCGAAGCACTAGTAAAACACCTTGCTAGTCTTCTAAACGCCGCAACCCCGCAAGGCGGTTTAACGCTCGGTGCCGATACGCGGCGCGGGTATGGCAGGCTGGAGTGCAGCTCTTTAAAGGTAAACTATTTTGGCGCAGACGAGCTAACAGCGTGGCTAACTGGCGGTTGCAAAAATACATGGCAGAAAAGCGCTTCTGAAGTTGAGAATTTTGCAGCGTGTGTATTGTCACCTTCTGCAACACCAATGATTCAAATCGAGCTTAAAATCGCCTTCACCGGCTTATTTTTGGTAAACGAACCCGCTCGTACTTCAAAAGGCACCAATGCTATTGCCCACGCACCGCGCCTAGATGCCAAGGGTAATCCTGTTTTGCCAGCCAAAACCCTGCATGGCGCACTGCGCAGCCAATCAGAAAAGATACTGCGCACACTGGGCATAGCCTGCAGTGGCGCGGGTGGCGTACCTGCCAATCAAGATGAAAATATTGCTGCCATGACAAACGCTGGCGATGCCCTAATTGTTGAACTCTACGGCAATACTCACAATGCATCAAAACTCACCCAACCCGCGCCGCCGCAATGTACCAATTCAGGTGTATTCCACAAGCAAGACTTCATTGCCATTGATCGCTTTACCGGTGGCGGTAAGGATGGCGCTAAATTTAATGCCCACAGCTTTTATCAGCCAAAATTTAGCGCGACGCTGCAAATATCCAGCCATTTGCGCGATGCCGCCAAAGGCCTGTTGCTGCTTACGCTACGCGATTTAGCAGAAGGTGATATACCGCTGGGTTGGGGCAAACGGAAGGATTATGGCGCATGTACGGTGACGGCGAAAGGTGGTGCAAACTTAACACCAACCGCTGCAACAGCGCTAAGCAACAATGCTGCTGAAACAACCATACTAAAAGCACTTCGAGATTTAGCAAATGCCAATGGCACACCGATAACAATCAACAGCAGCCTCACCCAAAACCTGCCGCAGCATACGCCAGATACAAAGCGGCCAACAACGACTACCACGAAAGAAAAAAATCATTTCCACAACACCTACCACTTCATTCCTGCAACTAAAGTAGATTTACCGGCTTGGGCAAAACGTACTGGCTTTGAAGATAAAGACAAAACAAACTGGAAAGTTGGCGGTACATTACATGCGCACAGTCATGCTATTTACGGTTCCACTGTCAATGAGCCTTTACATAGTGGAGTTATTGAATGCAAGCTAACGGCTGAGACTCCGTTTATAGTGGGAGGGGTCAGAAGGAAAAACGAAGATAAAAACGAAGATAAATCCGAAACTGTATTCCCCTATAAGCTCGGTGAAAAATTTGTAATACCCAGTTCCACCCTCAAAGGCTGCATTGGCAGCATCGCTGAAGCGGCAAGTGGTTCGGCAATGCGGGTGTTAGATACAGAAGCGATTATTTCCTATCGATTTAAGGCAGCGAGCGCCCTCAGAAACTTAGGCATTTTTTTAAAGGATACGCACGGTAATTTGCTTGTTGAACCTTTAACAAAAGACAACCACTACTCAAAATTTCTGCCCTCAGCTACACCTAAAACGCGCTACTTTGCGCTTATGTTGCCACAGCTACCGAATGCACGGCAATTAGATGACAAGCCAGCGCGAAAGGAAATTGAGTTTACTAACAAGCCGTCCCGAACATCGCAGTCTGCCTTGACTGTCAATCCCGACGCGATGACAAGCTTTGCATTACTGGCGAATCAGCAAACCCTTTTATATCTGGGCAAACATGCCAATGACGATGCGTATCCTTCAGGCAATCTTTTAAATAATGAAATTCTTTCGGCTCCCCCTTATCATCGCGTGGAATGTGTTGCTACTCCGAACAAACCTGGTAGCTGGTCTACTACGTTAGCGTCATTAAAGCGGAACGAAAATCAGAATCCTAAAATTAAATTTGAGCAACTGGCCTTAACACCTAAACCTGGTGACCTCGTTTATTATTCAAAGGTGGGCAACACTGTTACTCAGTTTGCATATTCCGCTATTTGGCGTGGTTTAATTACCTATAAGCACCGTGCCGTGCGCTATCAAGACTTCTTGGCACACACAGAACTACAACCATTCGCGCCTGTACGCCACCATATTTCACCCGCTGAAATGTTATTGGGTTTTGTGGAAATTACTCCGAAAACAGAAAACGTTAAGGATACTAAAAATGGCCTAAATCCCGCTCCTCAGGCCTTAGCCTTTGCTGGGAAATTGCGTTTTTCAGACGCCGTCTGCAATGAGTCAATTAACACAAAGCAAGTGGCTCTTAAGCTCCTCAGCAGCCCCAAGCCACCCTCACCCGCCATGTACTTTAGAGGAACAAATGCCGATAAGTATATTCCCAAAGCGGAGTTATCGCCCGAAAAGCACCGTCTACATGGCCGTAAGCATTATCTTCATGCTTTGCGTAAACCAGACGGCACCACTATCCAGCCGTTAGACACAAACGGCGTCATCAGTGATGACGGCACCCTTCCTTGGCAAGCTGAGAAAATAGCAAGCCCACCTAAGCCAAATAAACCTAATGGTGACCCAGTTGATGAGCACGACAAGCAAAGAGTGCACGCGCAATTGCTCCCTGAAAAAACAAAATTTACCTTCAACATTGCCTTCGATAATTTAAGCGACACGGAACTTGCGCTACTTGCGTTTGCGCTCAAACCAGATGATAACTTTCGCCATAAACTTGGCATGGGCAAAGCCATTGGCTTAGGTAGCATGCATCTTGAACCCACCGCAATTAAACTCATCAATCGGCAGCAGCGCTACGGCAGTGATGCCATCAATGAAAGCCGCTATCATGTGGAAGATAAAAACCTACTACAAACTTTTGCTAAGCACTACCGTGAAAGTGCGTCTGGTAGTAGCGAAGCCAAAACTGCCCTGCTAGCCCTTGGTAATCCAAAAAATGTGGTTTATCCTGTGCACGTTCCGCAGTTACTAGACCTTCCCATAGAAACAGAAACCTATCAATGGTTTACCAACAATGATTCTGACACAGGCGGCCACCCTGCTCCCCAATTTCTTACCCAAATTAATAATCCCCACCAACTTCCATCACTTGAACGCGTGAAAAAGTATGAAAAACCTTGAATAATAATGGGAATGCTAATCATAACCAACTCAACAAAAATCACGGCACAATTTAGGCCATATTAAAATAGACACAATCACGATATGTATGCATAAAAGTAACCGATTTTCTAATAGTCGGCATCTCATTGATTTAATTGAATAAAGTGCTAAAAATGGGCGAAAAACTGAAAATCAGGCCGCTATTTATTTTCTCAGCAGATAATGCCCTGAAGACGCACTACTGGCGGGGCGTGTATACTATGCTCTGACGGTCGCGCTTCACGCGCGGACGGACTAAAACATTTGTTTTTTTATTGCCTCGTTCGGCGTTTCTGACGGTCGCGCTTCACGCGCGGACGGACTAAAACTTTTTGTAGTGTGTGTCGAGATTGCGAGTGATGTCTGACGGTCGCGCTTCACGCGCGGACGGACTAAAACCGCTAATTTATCCATGCCAAGCGAGCGCATACTCTGACGGTCGCGCTTCACGCGCGGACGGACTAAAACATCGTGATTAGCTGTTCAAAGGCGTCATCAGCTGACGGTCGCGCTTCACGCGCGGACGGACTAAAACCCTACCAAGTTACCAGAAATATTATCGATAATGCTGACGGTCGCGCTTCACGCGCGGACGGACTAAAACCCGCCTAAAGTGCGTCCTGCTAATCCACCGAACTGACGGTCGCGCTTCACGCGCGGACGGACTAAAACTATTTTGCGCAATGGCCTGCAGCGCTTGCAGTCTGACGGTCGCGCTTCACGCGCGGACGGACTAAAACTTTTACCTCGCTAACGAACTTCGCCACTGAGACTGACGGTCGCGCTTCACGCGCGGACGGACTAAAACAGAAAATCTTGGCGCTCCTCAATTAGCCCACGAATCTGACGGTCGCGCTTCACGCGCGGACGGACTAAAACGCTTCTTCAGTAATAAAGCTCCAGTCACCCTTTCCTGACGGTCGCGCTTCACGCGCGGACGGACTAAAACACGGTGGTGAAT
>JANMDR010000312.1:0-21453 GCA_031376425.1 Betaproteobacteria bacterium | reverse complement strand
AAACACCGTCATTCCAGCGAAGGCTGGAATCCAGACCCTCGTATGACTAATCTAGGTTTAAAAGCGCTAAATAGTATGACGTAGGACTGGATTCCAGCCTTCGCTGGAATGACGATGCTTCGTATTTTGTGCGGTGCAAGTAATGGCACTTTTGATTTAGAAATGGAATCAGATAAACGTGGCGACTGAACGTCTTTAGTTTGGCGTCCGCTAGACTTTTGTGTCGTTGGTGAAGCCGATTCCGTTGCCCTCCAAGACAACCATGGCGTAAGATACTGGTATGGTCTGTACTCTATTACTTGTGCCACTTTAGGGTTTTATGAAATTGGCGCATGGCGGTGCCCATTTTTAATTTGCAAGTTTTGCCGTATGAAGTGCTTCAGTTTCCTCACGGAGGCTTTATGCCTATCCACAGCTTTGAAATCATCTCAGTCCCTGTGACTGACCAACAACGCGCGAAGCTTTTCTATCGCGATGTCCTTGGCTTTGCGCTTATACGTGAAGAACCTATGGAACCCGGAATGAGCTGGATTCAGCTTGCGCCTCAAGGGCAGAGTGTTACGATTACCCTTGTTACTTGGTTCGAGACGATGAAGCCGGGTGGGCTACAAGGCGTCATGGTGAACACAGCAGATATTGATGCCGAACACAAGCTGTTGCAGAATCGTGGCTTGGAAATCGGCGAGATCAAGCAAGAGCCATGGGGTCGCTATGCCATGTTTACCGACCCAGATGGCAACGGCTGGATATTGCGGCAACGACCCGTAGGCACATAGTAGAAGCGCCGCTCTGCATGTGTACAACAGCTTAGCCACATTTTGCGTTACCAGCAGCGCTTAACGGCTCGCTCAGGTAGTCCGCCGACGAGAGGTCACAACGCTTACTTATGCTAACTGCTTATCCTACTAGTTCGTTTGCAGCGAAATCGTTGTGCCGCAGCGGATTAACCTAGCGTTAGGCCGATCAATATGGAAGCTTCAACATTTTTCTTGCCGCTCAAACGCTATCTCGATGCTTTCGCGGAGCAAGACGCTGCTCGACGATTGGTTTTGCTTGAGCAATGCTTAACCTCAAACGCCGAGATTTGGGGCGCAAAGCGCGTCTTTACAGGATACGTCGAAATATCAGGAAAAATTGAGGGGTTTCATAGAGGCTGGCCTAATTGTCGCCTAGTCTTGGCAAGTGAACTGGTGTGCTTCAAGACTGTAGGCCATTTTGCCATCGCTATTATTAGCTCGGAAGACTCAGTGCTCGCCAGCGGCCACTCTGTGGTTGAGTTGGCAATAGATGATAGTCGTTTCAGCAGAGTGCTGGCGTTTTGGGGGCCGTCGATCTCCCGGTTAGATGTCCTACTTTAGGGCGTTTCCAGATTATAATTCCAAGACTAAGCCGCCGCCCGCACCTGCTTCTGATACAAAAATTCCAACACTTGGCGGCGACAATCCAAATACGTTGTATCGGCCAGCAGCTTTAGCCGATCGCGTGGCCGTGCCAATGGCACGTTTACAATCTCACCTATCGTGGCTGCTGGGCCATTGGTCATCATTACGATGCGGTCGGATAACAATACGGCTTCATCCACGTCGTGCGTCACCATTATCACTGTACTTTTTAAATCGGCCACGATTGCCATCAGCTCATCTTGCAGCTTGGCGCGGGTGAGCGCATCAAGCGCGCCGAAGGGTTCGTCTAACAGCAATACTTTGGGCTGCATCGCGATGGCACGCGCGATGCCTACACGTTGCTTCATGCCGCCAGAAATTTCATTGGGGTGTTTTTGTTCAGCATGGCTGAGACCCACAAGCTTGATGGCCGCCTGCGCCCGCTCTTTGAGTTGGGCTTTCGTTTCAGTGCCCCCAAACACGCGTTCAACAGCGAGATACACATTATCAACGCAGCTTAACCAAGGTAACAAGGAGTGGTTTTGAAACACCACGGCGCGGTCTGTTCCTGGTCCCTTGACTTCGCGATTTGATAGCAGCATGACGCCACTGCTTGGTTGTAGCAAGCCAGCAATCATATTGAGCAGGGTAGATTTACCGCAGCCAGAATGGCCGATAAGCGTAATGAATTCGCCAGCTTGAACGGTTAGGTTTACTTCACGCAATGCTTCAAATAGGCCGCGTTTAGTTTCGTATTGCATGCCGACGTTTTCGATTGACAGAAATTTTTGCATGATTGAAAGTCCCTAGGCTTGATATTCGTAACTAAACTTACGCGCTACAAATACTAGCGCCTGCTCCAACATGAGCCCGACAATGCCCACTACAAATATCGCGATGATGATGTGTTCCACATTTAAGTTATTCCACTCATCCCACACCCAAAAACCCAAACCGACACCACCTGTGAGCATTTCTGCTGCCACAATCACCAGCCACGCCACCCCAATGGATAAGCGAATGCCGGTGAGAATATAGGGCAGGGTTGCGGGCAATAAAATTTTGTGCAGCACTTTCCAAGGGGACAAATCCAGCACTATTGCCACATTTAAATAATCTTGCGGCACCCTAGAAACGCCCACCGCCGTATTAATGAAGAGCGGCCAAATAGCGGAAATAAATATCACCCAAATAGCGGCGGGGTTAGCGGCTTTAAACACCAATAAACCAATCGGCAACCACGCCAGCGGCGAAACCGGGCGCAATAGGCTGATGATGGGTGACAACATGCCGTTAAAAAACGCCACGCGGCCTATTAAGAAGCCTAAGGGGATGCCGATAATGGCCGCCATGCCAAAACCAATGCCAACCCGTTTAAGCGATGCTAAAATGTTCCAGCCGATGCCTTGGTCGTTTGGTCCTTTTTGATAGAACGGATCGCTAAACAATTGCACTGCAGACGCCCATGTTTTAGCAGGCCCGGGCAAATTGGGGCTAGATACCGCCACCAACGCCCAAATACCTAAAAACATTAAAATGCCGAGGACTGGCGGCAAAATTTGCATCGTCCATTTTTTAACTATTGGCTTCATGTTTTTCTTCGCTGTGGGTGCTAGCTGCAGCTTTGGTGCCTCCGTGACGGGCGCGGAGACGCTTGAAGTTAAAGGCTCCGCAAGTACGGCGGTATTGTGGGCAAGGGCAGACATGGCTATCCTTAAATTATCTAAACTAGGCTTTTATTTTGAAAGAGGCGGCGTATTTTTTCGGGTCTTTACCATCCCAAACGGTGCCGTCAATGAGCTTGGAGGTGCGGAAATCAGACTTCGGCAGCGGCACTTTCGCCATCGCCGCCGCATCTTTGTAAATAGCGGTTTGGTTGATTTGTTTTGCCACGCCTAAATAGTCCGGATCGTCCTTCAACAAACCCCAGCGTTTATGCTGCGTTAAGAACCACATGCCGTCTGAAAGATAAGGGTAGCTAGCCATACCGTCGTTATAAAACTTCATGTAATCCGCATCAATCCACTTCTTGCCAGCGCCGTTATCGTATTGCGCTTGTAAGCGTTGGTCGATTACATCCACAGGGCAATTTACATATGCTTTATCGGCGATGGTTTCCGCTACTTTTTTGCGGTTCGCCATCACATCAATATACTTTGATGCGTCCAAGATGGCTGCCGTTAGGGCGCGCGCAGTGTTTGGGTATTTTGTGGCGAATTCGCCGGTAGTGCCTAATACTTTTTCAGGATGGTCTTTCCAGATGCCTTGTGAGGTTTCAACCGTGAAGCCAATTTTATCGAAAATAGCGCGATTATTCCAAGGCTCGCCCACACAAAATCCATCCATATTGCCAACGCGCATATTGGCTACCATTTGCGGTGGCGGCACCGTTATATTTTTGATATCTTTGAAGGGATCAATACCGTAAGTGGCTAACCAATAATAAAGCCACATCGCGTGCGTGCCGGTGGGAAATGTTTGCGCAAAGGTGTACTCGGCTTTGTTTTTATCAATGAAGGCTTTTAAACCCGCGCCGTCTTTTACGCCTTTTTCAGCAAACTTATTGGCAAGCGTAATCGCTTGGCCGTTATTGTTTAAGCTCATTAATACTGCCATGTCTTTTTTCGCACCGCCAATACCTAAATGTACGCCGTAAATTAGGCCGTAAAGCACATGCGCTGCATCTAGTTCGCCATTCACCAATTTGTCGCGTACCGCAGCCCATGATGCTTCTTTGGATGGGATAATTTTAATGCCATACTTTTCATCGAACTTCATTACAGAAGCCATCACCACGGATGCACAATCAGTCAATGGAATAAAGCCTACTTTCACTTCCTTCTTTTCCGGCGCATCAGATCCAGCAGCCCATGCTGAAGTGCGAATACCGGAAGGCAATAGCGACATCATTGCCGCTCCGCCAACAACGGCGCTAGACGCTTGCAAGAAGCCGCGACGGGGATGTTGCGCGACGATTATTTTTGTTGGTTTAGTGCGTGAATCTTGTTCCATTGATAACCCTTTCAAGGCGATGTGATGGTTGGCAAAGCTTGGTCGTGCATTGACTAGTGATGGTCACCAACAAGCACAGCAACTTTTATGCCAATCTATAAATTACTTTTAACGCTTTGATTATTAAAGGTTATTTTGGTACTCTGGTTTTTATGCGGTCGCGCTGTGCGAAGCCATGCACCAAAAACGCAATTCGCGATATTGCACCGCACCAAATTTGCGCAAAGCCGTGAAGGTGGCTCAAGAATCTGCCAGTTGCCGCACCCAAAGATGGCAATGTGCTCATGGGCGCGTCTAATAATGTGCTAAGGATGCCCTATTTCCCTCAAGGGGTTATCTTCGGGTTGTAGGCCATCATTAGTTATCCCTCTATTGAATGAAGTTGGTTGATACTTCCCCCCCCCTACGCTTTGCAAATAGGTTTTTGCGGTTACAAAAAACGGCTAATTCAAAAATCAATTGACGCATCCGTTATATCGGCCTATCCTGCAGTTATAAAAATGCAAATATCGTTATTCGAATTCAACGCGCAAGGATGTTCACTCGGTACAATTTCGCTGTAAGCCCAGCTAGGTATCAACTCAATACAGCTTGGTTTATATAGGCTAAGTGCATAGACCTCGTGCTGTTAATGGCTACGTAAACGCAGCATCGTATTGCTACAAAGGAGATCACATGGGCTCACTCGTTGGCGTCAAATCGCTTTGGTCCTTATTGTTGATGGCGTTGGTATTTGGGATGCATGTAAATACCATAGCGCTGGCTGCCGATCCACCTGCTACGGTGACAACTTCTGATTGCGCCAAAGCGTCCGGCTTTCCACTGCCGCTGCCAAGTAAGCTCAAACAAGCGGCATTTCAAAATTATGACGTGACGGTTTACGATTTTTTAAATTGTGACCAGTATCGCAAGTTGGGCTGGGCGCGCGATAAGGCTGTTCGTGATACGGGGCCGTTTATCAATAATGTTTATTACGGCACGCATCCTGCCGTGCGGATTTTTTATTCACCGCAAGTTATTGCGTGGCTCAAGGCTGGCAAAAAAGGTAGTATTCCTGATGGCGCCATGATCATTAAGGAGCACTTCAAACCACCCGCAGCGCGATATGTGGGGATGAGTGATGCGGAAATTGATGCGGCCTTCAAGGCCAATGGTAAAGACTGGACCATCATGATTCGCGATGCACGCGGCTCAAAAGATGGCTGGTACTGGGCCGAGGTTTTTACCGGTATGTCGCCTGATGCCACCACCGCATATCAAGCGCCCTTCGCCTATCCTAATGGCGGCTTTGGTCAGTATTGTTTGAATTGCCATGCGTCAGCAAAGGATACTTCAACCTTTTCCGCACTCAATAATATTCGCGGCTTTCCCGGCGATTCATTGACCTATCGCGTTGATAACTCGTGGCGTAATGTAGGGGTAGCAACGGCGGTAAAACCGTTAACAGCATCGTCCGCAACAACTACCCCCCCCGACCCCGTTGTGATTCACGCGCATAAAAAGCGCGACTATATGCGCCTTAGCGCTTTGCAACCGAACGCGCCAGCATCAAGCGCTAACCCAGCATTTCTTGATACCTACAAATGGATCAAAGAAGTGCCGCTTGCGAGCGTACAAAAAATGGTTCCTGAAACCTTAGACCGCACCGTTGCCAAACACAAAGGGCCAGCGGAGTTTCTCAGTTCCGATCAATGCTTGGGCTGCCATAGTGCAATTTCGGGAAGCGTGCCGATCATGTACCTACCTACGCCACCAGCCACCCCGCCCGCTACGGTTGCTGGTGTGAATGTATCCCCTTACGGCGAATGGCGTTGGTCGCCAATGGGCATGGCAGGTCGTGATCCGGTTTTTTATGCGCAACTTGATAGTGAGCTTGCCTATATTAATTCGCTGCCTGACAAAAAGACGGCAAAGTCGCTCACCGATACCACCATCAACACCTGCTTTCGCTGTCACGGTGTGATGGGTAAGCGGCAATGGGATAGCGACAATAAATGTGATCCGACTAATCCAGTGAAACCATGCAATCCCGCTGACCCTTCACGTCCGCAGTTCAAGGCCGAATTTACGCAAATTGCGGATACCGCCAGCCCGCATGCAAAATATGGTGCGTTGGCACGTGATGGCGTGAGTTGTATGGCCTGCCATAGCCAGCAGCCGACGCAACAGCCGCCGGGAAAACAACAAAATAGCCTCAAGTATTTTTTAGAAAATTCAATTACCGGGCTGTTCCAAACCGGACCAAAAGATAAAGTGATCGGCCCGTTTACCGATGTTGTAACCTTACCCATGAAGCACGCGCTAGGCGTTACGCCGGGGCATAACGAATACATCAAAAGTTCGCGTATGTGCGGTAGCTGCCACTCAATTTATCTACCCATTATTGATCGCGCACCGATTAAACCAGTTGGCCCCGATACGCACTACAACATGGAACAGGCAACGTATTTAGAATGGTTAAATAGCAAATATCAAAATGAGGTCAAGCCATTCGCCGCATGTACCACTACCCAAGGGAATGGCACGGCTGTGCCACCACAAGCGTGCGCGCAAAGTTGCCAAAATTGCCATATGCCCGGCGGCTTTCACAATAAAGAGCTAAACATTGATGTGCCGCAAATCAAAACACAGATTGCCGCCGTTGAAGATCAAAACTACCCCGCCGCTGATAGCCGTGCGGCCACTAAAGACATCACCGTTAAATTCCGTGAAAGTGGCTTTGCCCGCCATGAATTGCTCGGCGCAAATGTTTTTTTATTGGAAATGGCCAAGCAATTTAGCAACATCTTTGGTGTGCGCACGACCGATTACATGAGTGGTTCAACTACAGGTATTGAGCAAACCATCAATAGCTTCACCACGCAGGCGCAAGAACGTACCGCGCGTATTGAAACTAATGTGGTTACGGTGGATGCAACCAAGTTAGTGGCCGACGTAAAAGTAACTAACCTTGCCGGGCATCGCCTGCCCAGTGGCGTTGGTTTCAGGCGTGCGTTTATTGAATTGGTAGTGCAAGATAATTCATCGGGTAAACCAAGAGTTGTTTGGGCATCAGGCCGCACCAATTCAGTTGGCGTCATTATCGACGGTGACGGCAAAGTACTACCCTCTGAATTTTTTGATGAGTATGTTGATAAGAATGGCAAAAAACGCCAACACTTTCAACCGCACTACCAACAGATAGATGCACAAAACCAAGTGCAAATTTACGAAGAACTGGTGCGTGATGCGGACAAGTTAATAACCACGAGTTTTCTACGTCGAGATTCGGAACTTAAAGATAACCGCCTGCTACCCACTGGCTGGACTAAGACCGGACCAGACCCGAAAAACTTCACCGGCGTTTATCTAGAAGCAACCTTCCCCAAAGGCGAGGCCGCTAAAGACCCCGATTACATGAATGGTAGCGGCACCGATAGCCTGCGTTACAACATAACACTGCCCGCCGGACTTGACGCGAAAAATCTAAGCGTGCGCGCCACGCTCTACTATCAATCCATCCCCCCGTATTTTCTAGCGATGCGCTTCGCACAAGCCCCCAACGCACCAGCAACGCAGCGGCTGTTTTATCTCACTTCGAATTTAGATTTAACCAAGTCACCCGCGAAGGATTGGAAAATTCGGCTGGCGAGCACGGAGCAAATGGTGGTTAAGAAATAAGGGGGTGTGGGTTGTTTTGGGTGTTACGTCGCATGGATTGAGCCATTTGTGTATCATGCGGACGCTATTTTAAACGCGCAAAATACTAATACTTAATTACGCCATAATGCAAGGTGGTTCTAGTGTGCGTGAAATGTCGGTACTGACTTTCGCACGGGCCGGTATCTATAGAAAATTGCATACACAAGGAACTTATGCTCGGCATAAAACCAAAATCAGATTCGATTGACATAGCGTTTACGCAGTTTGCCGCTATAGAAGACGAGGTGCATAAACGTCCGCAGGAAGAGTGGACCGAGAGTGATACGCGGTTAAAGGTAATTGACCGCATTTTATTTGAAGTACTTGGTTGGGATAGAAATGAGACCAAGACTGAAAATCGAGCAGGTATCGGCTTTACTGACTACACGATGATGATAGGAAAAAGCAACCGAGTGCTTATCGAGGCTAAGAAAGAAGCAATTGATTTCGGCCTTGCCAATCGAGTTTCAGGAAAGGCCTATAAATTGAATGGTGCGGTTTTCAGCAAAGAGGCCAAGGAAGCTATACACCAAACAATTGAGTACGCAGGCTTTAAGAATACGGAGTTGGGGTGCGCCACAAATGGTCAGGAATGGATTGTCTTTCGTGCTAGCAGGTTGGGGGACGGGCAAGATACGTTAGAAGGGTCGGCATTCATTTTTGCTTCGCTCGTCGCGATAAAGGAAAATTTCAAGCTTTTTTTTGATCTACTCTCCAAGGAGTCATCATCGAGCTTGAGATTCAGAGGGGAGTTTCAAAACGCGGAAGGAATTGTGTTCCGCGACCTCAGCTTCCTTCAGCCGGTTCGCGTTCCTACATCGAAGAAATTGTTGCCTAAGGGGGAGTTTTCAGCTGACTTCGACGCACTCATGAATTCGTTTTTTGAACGCCTAAAAGGTGATCAAGATATAGAAATGATTCGTTCGTGTTTCGTTGTGACGCCGGAGTCGAAGATGGCTGATGAGAAGTTATCTAGGATTGCAGACACTTTAGTGCAAAAACTCAGGCAACTAGATACTGACACCGGGAAACAACTTATTCAGCTAATCGAAGAAGCAAAATTGCAACAGAAAAACCGATTTGTCCTTCTTGTTGGAAACAAGGGTGCAGGAAAATCGACATTTGTTGAGCGATTCTTTGATTCTGTAGTACCTCCGCGCACAAGAGATGACCTCGTCGTGCTCAGGGTGGATCTTGCTTTGCATAGTGGGGATGTTGGTACAGTTGTTAAATGGCTGGGGCAGTGCTTAATGAAAGCGGCCGAGTCCCTTGTGCTCCCGCTTGCGAACGCCATAGAAGGCTGGGATAAGTGCGTCGGGGCAATGTTCTTCGATGAATATCAAAGATGGTCAAACGTCACAATGAGTCACTTATATCGGCAGGATAGAGAGGCGTTCAAGATTGAGTTTGGCAAGCATATTGAAAAGATTCGCGCTGATAATCCTGACGAATATTTAAAGCGACTTCTCCACTACGTCACGGGTTCCGCAAAGAAGATTCCGTGTTTGGTTTTCGACAATACCGACCATTTCACTATCGAATTCCAAGAAGCAGTCTTTCAACACGCTAGATCTATCTATGAAGCTGAGTTTTGTGTCGTGATTGTGCCAATTACTGACAAGACTAGTTGGCAGCTATCCAAGCAAGGTGCATTACAGTCGTTTGAAAGTGAGGTTTTGTATTTGCCCGTCCCAGCACCTGAGCGTGTAATCGAACGACGAACAGCATTCCTTCTAGAGAAGATTAATTCGGGTGACAAAGAAAAGAGCAAGGACTATTTTCTAAGTAGAGGTATCCGTCTCAAGCTTGAGGATATTGGGAAATTTGCATATAGCTTGAACAAACTTTTCATTGAGTCCCACGAGACATCGAAACTCATGGGTAGCCTAGCTAATTTCGACATTAGACGTGTACTCGAACTAACGAAAGATGTAATTGCCTCACCACACCTTAAGCTAGATGATTTGGTCAAAACACATATGGTTGGAAGATCCGATACATTACCTCCGCATAAAGTAAAGCAAGCTATCGTTAAGCGAATGTATGACATTTATCCCACGGGACAACACTCATTTGTTCAGAATCTGTTTGGCCTCTGCACTGACCCGCCGACCTCTCCACTTCTCGCATTAAGAATTCTTCAATTTCTACAGGATGCAAATCAGCAGTCTGCTAACGCGGAGGTTGAGCGCGAAGGAGTTCAAGTGGCGGCGATAAAGGTTCTTGACTATTTTGCTCAACTTGGCTTTCCTGCCCAAGTCACGGAAGTGTATCTGAACGCACTGTTAAAAACAGCGCTTGTTCTTAATTATGATCCGACGATTACCGTGCTGAATTTTGAATCTAGTATCGAAATCTCTCCTTCAGGCTGCGCGCACTTGAATCTTGCGCTTCACGACCACGAGTACATTCAGTATATGAAAGACGTTACTCCACTTAGACAAAAACAAACTTATGACGAGTTGATTTTTTGTTTCGCAGATTACAAGCATCGCTGGAAACGAGCATCAACCGCGTTTGTAAATTATCTCGTCTCCGAAGATAGTGAATGGTGTGTAATTCCACTTCACCATAGTTACGAAGGCCAGCGAAACGTCACTAAATCAATTCTTGGAGCTATTCCAACTACATAGGCTGCCAAGCGTTATCTAGTCCGTGATCTGTTACCCATCGTTCTCCTAGTGCCGCTTGATCGACAAATTAGTCAGAGTGATGTCTCGCACGCATTTTTGAGGGGTAAAGTGTGAATATTTTTCCCCTTGAAAAAATCGGGACTGGTCTCGATAATTGTTTAACGTTGTTTCGCTTCGGAAAAAGTGAATGCTGATTTCTTGTAGTCCTATAAATATACGGCGCCATGAATCCCCCGTTGCCCCATAAAAAAGTCAATCAACTCGATGCCGAAAATGCTAGTTGCCTTGACCGTGATGGCTATCTGCTTTTACGCGGTGCCATCCCTGCGGATTGGCTCCCGCTGCTGTGTACTGCATTTGAGAGCGGTGAGCTAGCATCGGATAAATGGCCGGTTTCGCGGGGCCATGATTGGCGCCACGCTTTACTTGATCTTGATCCTGTGGTGCAGCAGGTGTGCCACCTGCCGCTATTACTCGCTGCCGTGCACCATATCTTGCAGGGTAGGTTTTTGCTCACGCAAGTGGAGGGGCGCGAGCCTCGTGCGGGTGGCGGTGCGCAGCTATTGCACCGCGATGGCCCAGAGTCTAACGAGATAGAGATTGTTTCCGTGCTTGCTTTTCTCGATCCCTTCGGACCCGAAAACGGCGCGACCTGCGTGGTGCCCGGCACGCATCGTGGTGACGGGCTTGCCGCACCAGCGGGGGTTGACCATCCGCAGGCCACAGTGTTGAGCGGTGACGCAGGTGATATTTTGCTGTTCGGCTCTACCTTGCTGCACTGCGCTACCCGCAATGTCTCGGGCGCACCACGCCGTTCGCTGCTGCTCTGCTATGCCGTTGAGGCGCTACGCGAGAGCTACGACAGCACGCGCGTCTTGCGTGCTGTGCGCATGAACACCGATATGGTTTTTGATGGTGGTGATTAGATTGACTGCAGTCGATTTTTATTGGGGCACCAGTACCACAAAATTTCTAGGTAACTTGTAGCTGAGAAATTGATTCTGTTACCATCCGGAATTGTTGCATTAGGCAGCGTTACGTCAGCGCAGCAACCACCCCGTCAGGCTGCGCCTGCCAGCCCTCGCAGAGGGGAATTGGAGCGCGGGTCTTTCATCTTCTGTGCAGGAGTGACGTTTGCAAATGTTTTTTGTTAATGCACTATTGAAGTAGAAACGGAATCAGTTCCCTTTTTCACGAAATAACCATCTAATATCTCTCACCGATTTTTAATAAAAGGATGTTCTACATGAAGCTTGTTTTGACTGTTTCGTTTTGCATTCTCGTAGCGGCAGTTTCGGGATGTAGTCAGCCGCCAGCGCCTCCGGTAGCGGAGGCTTATGCTAAACAATATGGGCCTATTGAAACTTCGCGTTTTACGCCTTGCCCAAAAGTGGAAGGGGTGTGGCAGCTGTCCCAACTTTCTGCAGGTACGATGCTGAAAGCAAATGGCGAGACCATCGAGCACTTTCGTTGGTTTGCACCAACATTGTTTGGCCTGAGGCCAAGCCAGAAAGACTATATAGCGATAGCCCCGAGCACCTTAGAAACGGTGTTCTATCTGACGCCCAAGATCCCCGGCTCCACTGGTCGTCAGTCACTGAGTTACACCACCAAAACTGAAAAAGAAATTCCGTGTTTGGGCCATGGTTGGCGCCAAGTGGTGGTGACTGACCACTCAGGAAATGATGCGGCGGCGCGGGTGCTCGGCCTTATCCCTGAACAAGCTAAGAAAATTACCCAGACGGATTATTATGCACGAGATAAGGCGAATGAATTGGTGCTGGCAACGCGCATTGATTTTAAAGGTACCGATAAGGAAGACAAACCCGTCAATGGTGGTTATTGGCATTTTGTAAAAATGCCTCGACTGCATGAGAATCCGAAAGAGCAGGGCTTTAAATAGCAGTACAACAGCAAGCGCGTGAAAATTTTGGGGAGTGCAAATGAATCGTAGACAATCGCTCGCTGCCTTGCCGGTGCTGGGCGCGATGGTTTTGCAGTCTAGTGTTGCGCGCTCGCAGTATGTGCACAGCTTGGGCAAAACCACAGAGCCGCATAGTGCACCACAAGCGCAATCTGTACCGGTATTGCGCCGCGCTATTCCGTCAAGTGGCGAACGGCTACCAGCAGTCGGCCTCGGTACGTGGCAGACCTTTGATGTCAGTGCGAGTAGGGGTGAAAGAGAACCGCTGAGTGAGGTGTTGCGTGAGTTTGTAGCGCTTGGTGGGCGAGTGATTGATTCATCGCCGATGTATGGTCGCTCGGAAGATGTAGCGGGAGAATTGATGCGCGCGAGTGGTGTGCGCGAAAAAATGTTTGTTGCTACCAAGGTTTGGACGCGTGGCGAAGCCGCTGGCATTACGCAAATGCGCGCCTCGATTGAGAAGCTTGCTACCCCTAACGGCAAAGCACTCGATCTCATGCAAGTGCATAACTTGCTTGATGTTGAAACCCACCTAGCCACCCTTACCGCATGGAAGCACGAAGGCCGTATTCGTTACGTGGGCATTACCCATTACACCGAGAGCGCGTACGACGATGTAGCCGCGCTGATTGAAAAGCAAAAACTAGGTGCCATCGATTTTTTGCAGATCAATTATTCCGTCGCCGAGCAGGGTGCTGCAAAGCGCCTGCTACCGCTAGCGGCTAAGCGCGGAATCGCCGTGATGATCAATCGACCATTCGCAGGGGGCGAACTTTTGCGGCGCCTGCGCGATGTGCCATTGCCTGCAGTCGCTAAAGATATCGGCGCTACCTCGTGGGCGCAACTGCTGCTGAAATTTGTGCTGAGCCATCCCGCTGTAACCTGCGCAATTCCCGCCACATCAAAAGTAACGCATTTACGCGACAATATGACCGCAATGGCGGGAGAATTACCCAGCGAAAAGCAGCGGGCGCAGATTGTGGCGGCAGTGGCTGCTTAGTGATGTGGGCGCGGAA
The DNA here is from genome assembly GCA_031376425.1 of Betaproteobacteria bacterium. Classification (GTDB taxonomy): domain Bacteria; phylum Pseudomonadota; class Gammaproteobacteria; order Burkholderiales; family Usitatibacteraceae; genus JANMDR01. The sequence continues at coordinate 7,805 of JANMDR010000312.1, read as the reverse complement.
AAATTGCGGATAGCTAAGTCGTCTCGTTTGTTTTCCAGTTTCATCAACCAATCATCATTAAAGCGCCGCTAATCCATGTTAAAGCTATCTTCTCGCTTACTCGTTACCCTCCTAACCGTTATGTTTTGTTCGTCGAGCTATGCAGACTTAACGCGTGCTTGGCAATCTTTGCTCGATGCAGGCAAGACAGCAGAGGCGCGAACGCTATGCACTGCTGCAATCCGGGCTGATGAGCGGAGCGCAATAATCGACGGCTACAAATGCCTTGCGAATGTTGCGCTGCGCGAAGGCCAGCGCATTGCGATTTCCAGCAATGAGATCGGCGGCGGTACGATTGGCACCGGACACATTGATAAATCAGTGGACGAGGCAATCAAACATCTTAATGCCGGTTTAGAGATTGCACCGCAAGACCTGTCGATTCACCAAGGTCGTCTTTGGGTACTGATGAACGCAAAACGATATGACGCAATGATTGCTGCCCTACGGCAGTCTATTTCGATCTACAAAGGCAGTGACGCTACTGAAGCTTGGATTGGGTACTCGGCAGATTTATTTAATGACGGAGAGATGTCTGCGGCAATTCGAGTGCTGAAGGTGCTCGAAGAAATTTATCCGCGCGATCATCGTGTACACGGCAACTTATCTGGCGCATATGCCATGTTGAAAAACGATACTGCCGGGTTGAAACACGCAAGACTTGCCGTTGAACTTGCCCCCATGGACCCAATTAACACATGGAACCTAGGGCGTATCCTCGAATACATGGGTCAATATATGGAGGCAGAAAAACACTACGGCAATTCGCTCAAGTTCGAAGCACAAAAGAATGGCGGCCGCGTTAGCGACGAGCGGCAGTGCATATACGCAGCGTTGTTGTCTGACCGACTTAATGACAAGGAAAAGCTCTGCTCGCCTGCTGGCCGTGGCTGCAAAAAGTATGACGAGTTATGCGACCTTAAAAAGTGAGATGGAGGATTCCCGACCGTGCACCCGCGCACAGTATCACCCTATTAGGATAAAGTTAAATTCCGCGCGCACATTTTTCGCGGTTGCCTTGGTTTAGTACATGGTTTTGCCAAATTGCTCCCGCACAGAACGTAACTTGCGATTCAGGTACAGATCACGCACGAAATCTGGACACAGGCCTAGATTTAATGCAAGGTTCTGTGAAGGATCGCTGACGCTCAACAATTCAGCGTTGCCGTATCAGATGAACACAACGGTGCCCTACCTAAGTTGTAAAAAAGAGTTTTTCGATGTTTGCATTTGGTGGTAATTGCATGTCGAAATACTCCGCTAAACATTGCCTATATTCTGTGGCGTTTTGAATATTTTGTTCGTGACGTTCGCCGCAGTCCGTGCGGATGAGACGGTCATTTGATAGGCTAATGCGTCCGGAATTTGTCGCAATTGAGCAAATAGATTTCTTGGTGAAGTGCGAATCTGGCGAGCTTTGTTGAAACTCGCACATCGGTAGAAAATCCGTGATACTGCGATTGACAAGGGTGAAACGATACTGCGGCTCCCATCCATCCCGCGCGTTGCTCTGCATCAGTATTTGATGATCTCCGACCGCTACGACTTTATAGGCATGGCCTAACTCCTGCAACGCCTCAGTACCCGTTTCGCCTATCAATATCGGCGTCCTAAAACAATCGCCGAAGCCAACGTCGGCGATCCATGTCTGCTGATTCAATCTTACCTGCAAGAGCATATGGTCAAATTCTTTCCCGTAGGTTTGATCGTTAAATACACTCGCTGCAAGTAGTTGCACATCAAAGCCTAGTGTTTTCAGAAGTAATGAAAACCCGTAATTTAATTCGTAGCAGAAGCCACCACGACGCTGAATCAAGATTTTGTCGAGTACCGCTTCTGCTGAGAGGGTAATTTTTCTGCCAAGAATAATATCCAGATTTTCAAACGCAATGTGGTGTAGGTGCGCACGATGCAAAGCTGTTAGCACATCGATACTCGTTGCAGTGCTGCCAACGTACGCGAGTCGCGCTAAATAAGCATTTACTTCCGTTTCAGCCAGCACGCAATTTACTCGCAAAGTGGGCGATAGCGTCGGTATGTTCAGGCAAAGAGAAGCCATTGTCGCAATGTGCGTAAAGCATGCCTTGATAATGCATGCCTAAATAGTCGAACGTCAGTTGGAAAACCGACTCAAAACTGCTAGCGGGAATCGCATCAGAACCTGTTGCAACTAGCGCGGCTTGCTTGGTTCGTAGTTGACGCCACACCCCTTTTTCTACCTTCAGCAAGTCTGATATTCGATCCATGAATTTTTTCATCGTCGAACTCGGTGCATACCAATACACTGGGGAGGCCAGCACGATGCGATCATAGTTGAGAACTCTTCGAATGAGTGGCAGAAAATCGTCGTTTATATTTTTGAATTCATAGTCGAACCCGCTGAAGTCGTAATCATTCAAATCAATAACATCGGCCTCAATTATTGCTGCAAGCGCCAGAGCGAGTTGATGCGTATTGCCAAGCAATCTGGAGCTACCGACAACGATGACCGTGCTGAGTTGATTCATTACCAAGACAAAAAAGGGTGCGTGCTAAAAGGGTTCGAAAAACGCAGCAATTAGTATCAATATGAAAATAATTTTAGCATATGTCCCTGTGCCAAGTTTAACGCTATGGTTATAATTAAAATGCAAGCTCACATTAACGCAAATGAAAGCCAGAACGAATACACATTGAATTGTGCAATCGATTTTCTCCGATTTTGCTTTCGTCCTCCCCAATTAATAAATATCTCCAACGATGGAATTTACCCATACCCGCGCGCAGTACCCGATACAAATAGAGGCCTATCCGAGCGGTCCCGTTCTTATTGCATTGCCGCAAGTCGAGAGTGACGTGGCGGGTACATTGCTAGGCAATACCAGCTGCGCTTTCGAGAATGAAACGCCACCTTATCGCGTACGCGTGCCTCACCGGCTCTATATGAGTGAGACGGTCCTGACTTTTGCGCAGTGGGAATTTGCTATTCCTGAAAGCGGCTGTAGAGCTCTCAACGATTTAGGATGGGGCAAAGCGGATCGCCCAGCCATCCACGTTAGCTGGGAGGAAGCTCAAAAATACATAGCATGGCTAAACGAGCGATCCGGACTTAGGGGAGCACCGGATGCCTATCGCTTACCTACCGAAGCCGAATGGGAATATGCGTGCCGCGCAGGCTCGGATGGCGAATTTAGCCTAGGCTCTGATAACAAATTGCCATTAACTGTCGATGCTGCAAATTTTAATACCCGTAATGAGGGCAATGATGGCCGCAACAAATACCGTGCCAGAACGGTTCCAGTGAAGTCATTTTCCCCGAACGCATTTGGGCTGTATGAGATGCATGGTAACGTGTGGGAATGGTGTGACGACTGTTACAACGTAAATGAATATGCATCACGTCAGGTGCCTAGCGGGTGGTTAGCGGATAACAAAGTAACCAAAGGAATTCAAGATTGGCGTGTAATGCGCGGTGGCAGTTGGAACGACTACCGAGAGGCCTTAGGATCATCCTGCCGTAACTTCGGGTCACCCGATAGCGCCTATAGTTTGTATGGCTTTCGTCTTGCTCGGACATTAATCTAGGCAAGCTCCCATTGGACGAGTACCGGTGCAGTTGTGGATGCCAACGCAGCACGGTCTATCTGCTAACTTGTAAAAGTCAAGACTTCATCTGACACCCACCGCGTAGGGTTGCGGTTAATTCTTCAATCTGCGGCATTCACGGGTACTTTGGCCGTTTATATGCGTATTGAAAGAGCGCAAAAATTGACGCTAATTATTAGCCGCCGAGCGTGAGATCACTCATACGCTTATTACCTTGAGTATCACGCGGCTGTAGGTCTCCTGCGCGCCGCCTTCGTCACGAAGATACTCCGTCACAGTGATCAAATCATCTTGATCGCGGCACGCGACGCGTACGGCGTAGTCGAATGAGCCTGTCATCAACATGGCACTTTGAATTTGTGGAACACCTTGCAAAGCGCGCTCAAACGCCATCGCGCTGACCCCATGACGCAACTTTACGTCAATTTGCACTTCTAGAGGGCGCCCGAGCTTGGCCTGTCTGATATTTGCGCAAATACTACTGATGACTCCGTCATCGAGCATCCGCCGAACCCGCTCCGCTGCGGCATTCGCACTTAAGTTTACAGCCTCACCGAGCTCGCGATAGCTGACGCGACCATCACGCTGCAGCATACTGAGTATTCGTAAGTCTATTTTATCCATTGCTGCGATTATCGCAGTTTTTTTAGTTTTTTGCTACGAATAACGTTGCCATCAGCAGTAACGGCAGTGTCATAATCTTATCCATGCGTCAACTTAACTCTTCAGCAACCCAAAGCAGTCCAACAACTTCTACATCATTACTTAAATATGAAAAATCATGCATCCTGCAAAAAATCCCCTGACCGCACATTATTATTTGTTGCGCTATTTGCAACAATGCTCAGTTGTAAGGGTGTTGTGGCTGCCCAGCCCGCGAGCTCTCTGCCTAGCCCAGGACCGCAACTAGGGGTACCGCAGCGAGGCTCAACGCCGATGATTCGAATGGTGCAGCCTGGTATCTCACTTGGTGCTACTCAAGCTACATCGCTACCCATATCAGCAGCAGAGAAAGCGAATCTCATTGCTGTGACGGTGCGGGAAATGAATAACCGCTATGTCTTCGCGGACACTGCGAAACGCGCGGGAGAGGCACTGGTGGCAAAGTTGAAAGCAAAGGAATATGACGCAATCAACGACGGACAAGCCTTTGCACAAAAGCTTTCCGCTGACTTGTCGGCGCTTACTAAAGATGCGCACATCCGCTACCAGTACAACGCGACACCAATGCCACCGCGAGTTGCAAACCAAGAACCCACAGAGGCCGATTTAATGGCAGAACGATTAGAAGCTGCGAGTAGAAATTTTGGTATTGAGCGCGTTGAACGATTGACCGGAAATATTGGTTACATCGATGTACGTCTCTTCTACGCGCCGGCACTGGCAGGCGATACAATTGCCGCAGCAATGAATCTCGTTGCGCACACTGACGCACTCATCATTGACCTGCGTCGCACAATGGGTGGCCACCCTGAAACGGTTGCGCTGATGACAAGTTATCTCTTCGACGAACGAAAGCACCTGAATAGTTTTTTCTCCCGCGAGAGCAACACCGCCGACCAGTCATGGTCGCTTGATTGGGTTCCGGGCACGCGTTTTGGTAGTCGCAAGCCGGTTTACATACTCACGTCCAAGGGGAGCGCTTCGGCCGGGGAGGAATTTGCCTATAATCTCAAGCATATGAAACGCGCGACTATCATTGGCGAAACCACAATGGGTGCCGCTAACATCGGTAATTTCGTTCAACTTACCCCGCAATTCACTCTCTTCATTCCTCATGGCCGTGTGGTCAACGCCATCACCAAAACCAATTGGGAAGGCGTCGGCGTAGAGCCTGATGTCAAGGTTGCTGCGTATGACGCGCTTAGCACAGCGCAGCTAATCGCGTTGAAAGATATCGTTGCGAAAGAAAAGAATCCGCTTCGAGCAACTGCACTTAAGGTTCGAATCACGGAGTTGGAATCGAATGTGCCGAAGTGATAACGCTAGCGCGCGGAATTAGAGTAATCAGCATCGAACAGCTTACAACCCTTAGCAACCACCAACATTTGCAGCGATTTTTTGAAAACTTCTGGATCGACTTGATTTCGTCTTTTCGATATCGCCGCTTGTTAAATTATCATCGCAATTTCCCACATGCTGGAACCTTTTGCCGCCAGCAACGCAATACCTAATTCTATTTCCAAATCATTCGTGCAATCAAATAACTACAAGCATATTTAAAAGATACGCCGTCATGCCAGCGAAGGCTGGCATCCAGTCCTGCGTACTTTTGAGTAACGAACGGACTGGATCCCTGCCTTCGCTGGGATGACGACAGGTTAGTCATGTTCGAATGATCTAGAAATGGAATAATTTAGCGATTACAAGTTCGATCCGACACTCTCCCACCTAGGAAACTACGCCATGACAACATTTACCACACTCGCAAAATATCGTCGCTATTGCAGCATGCGTTTCGCTTTTTTTCTATGTACCGCCGCAACGCTCACGCTCGGCTCAACGCTCGTGCTGGCAAAAACGAATATTGTCAGCATCGATGTTGATGCATTTAAGAAAGCTCGCTCTGAGACCGGCTCGCCAGCAATGGGTGCTATGGTGGCATCTGCCACTGGTGCACCGGTGATTCGTGTCGATGGGTTTAGCGAACTCGGCAAGTCAGAAGCGGTGAAGGTGGATGACCGCTGGCACATTGGCTCAGTCGCCAAATCGATGAGCAGTACCTTAGTTGGTCGGCTCGTTGATCAGGGCAAACTGCGCTTCGATGCCACGCTTGCCGAGTTACTACCGGGCATGCCGATGCGTGAGGAATATAAGAAAGTATCGCTTTTGCAGGTGATGCAGCATCGTGGTGGCATCGTGGCGCTGACGCGGCCCAGCCCCGAGTTGAACAAGCTGGCGGACGAAACTACGGGCGATATGCGTACCAAGGCCGAGGCTGTCGCTCGTTGGATACTTGACCAGCCACCCGCCGCCGCGCCGGGAACGAAGATGGAATATTCCAACGGTGGCTATGCGCTGATTGGTCATATCGTGGAGCGTACGATGAAGGAAGATTATCGCACTCTGATGAAACGTGAAGTCTTCGCACCACTTCTTATGACGTCTGCTGAATTTGGTTGGCCGATTGACTTCAGTGACACCGCGCCACGTGGGCATGGACCAGGGCCTAACGGCGTTGAGGTTGCTCCAGCAGATTATAAGCTGCCACCGCACCTTGACCCAGCAGGTAACGTAAGTACCTCGCTTCCAGACCTCGCACGCTATCTGCAGGCGCACCTCGCAGCGCTGAAGGGCAGCGAAAAATTTCTTAAAGTCGCAACGGCAAAGCAATTGCACCAAGCCGCCGAGACCAGCACCGACGGCCGCGGTTATGCGTGCGGTTGGAGTATCGCGACGCTACCCAACGGCGGCACGCGGCATGGTCACAACGGCTCGGCTGGGACATTTTATGCGGAGATCGCATTCGTCCCGGAGAAAGATATCGTCGCAGCGGTAGTAACCAACTCAGCACCTAGACCAGACCAGCGCCCGCCCCCGCAGTCAATACTGTTACGTGAGCTGCTCAACTCGGTCGTCGCCGCTAAATAACTAAACGGTTTGACTATCTCTACATTACCCTACCCAGTGACTAGTGCGCTAGACAAAGGGTAGGCTCATGTATTTTCAGATTGACCCAAATTCGCTTTGTATGCTTCGTTTCAGGTTCCTACCTGCATAGGAAATATTGAATTCGCCCTTCATTTCTTCACTAAATCCCTATACGCTGCAGGCACATTTAGCCCTGGATGCACCCAGCCAAATAGCGCGTAGCCGCCAAATTCCGGCATTGGTGTTTGCTGCACGGTTTGTTCTAAGGTGAGGCCGCGATCCACAGCAGCTTGTACGTTCTTTTGTACGGTGGTCAGATAGTCGATGTGCCATTTCATGTCTTCACGCGTCATGGTCACGCCGTGGCCGGGTACGATGCGGGCATCGGCGGGTAGGAAGGCGTAGACGCGTTGCAAGGTGTCCCGCGTGGCAATCAGATTACCGTCCAACAGCCATGGCAATGCGGGCTTAGCAGCGATGATGGGGTTGCCCGCCCACATTACTTTTGACTCCGGTTCCCAGACCCACAAGTCGCCACCAGTTTGCGCAAAACCGAAGTCGATGACGTGCACAACTTTACCGCCTAAATC
>JANMDR010000293.1:0-22404 GCA_031376425.1 Betaproteobacteria bacterium | reverse complement strand
CGCTGATCCAAACATCATCAAACTCGTTGATTCCGGCGGCTGGGGACAAGACGGTTACATCAAATACCTAAACGTAAAAGATGAAGCCTCTGCATTCAAGCTAACAGGCAAAAAAGACCTAGAAGGCGTGTTCTCCTCTATTGATTTTGGCCTTAACTACGCAACCCGTAAAAAATCAAAAGACGTGCCAGAGTATTTTGTTAACCTAAAAACACGCCCAGCTTCTGGTAACTCAACCCCGCCTGCATCAGCTTCCGTGCCAACAGGTTCACTCTTGTCGCCTAGCAATATCGGTTTCGTTGGCATGCCAGGTATTTTAGCTTATGACATCCAAGCCGTTGTTGACCAGCTCTACACCTTGAAGCCTAACTTCAATAAAGACATCACCAACAAAAATTGGGTAGTTGAAGAGAAAGTTGTTACTGCTTTTGCTAAAGCTGATATCGACACCCTAGTTGGCGATATGCCTCTACGCGGTAATATCGGTTTGCAAATAATCAATACCGATCAAAGCTCCAGAGCTTTCGCCGTAGCAGATGGCAATGCAGTTTCAGGCGTAACGGGTATTTCCGGTGGCAAAAAATACACCGATTACCTACCTAGCTTGAATCTTGCATTGAGCCTGCCAGCCGAACAAACAGTTCGCTTAGGCTTGGCACAAACCATGACTCGCGCACGTTTGGATCAAATGCGTGCTAGCTCAAACTTTAGCTTAGGCGTAACGAATCGCCAATGGTCTGGTGACGGTGGTAATCCAAATCTAGATCCATTCCGCGCGAACGTATTTGACTTAGCGTACGAGAAATATTTTGGCAACAAGGCATACATTGCTGCTGCGTATTTCTACAAAGATTTGAAGTCATACATCTATCAAGACAAAATAGCTAAAGACTTCACCGGTTTCCCAAACCCAACCAATGGTGCCGTAACGCCGATTTCAAACATCGGTACGTTTGATACACCAACCAATGGTAAGGGCGGCAATATGAAGGGTATCGAGCTTTCAGCTTCTGTACCATTAAACCTAATAACACCAGTGTTGGATGGTTTCGGTGTAGTCGTCAGCCATTCGGATACCGATAGCTCAATCAAGCCAAATGGCCCCGGCAATAGCCAGCCGCTACCAGGTTTGTCTAAGCGCGTAACCAACCTTACTGCTTACTACGAAAAGTATGGTTTCTCAGCCCGTATTAGCAACCGTAGCCGCTCCGACTTCGTAGGTGAAGTTGCAGGCTTTGGTGCTGACCGCGAGTTTGTTTATGTCCGTGGTGAAAATATTACTGACGTACAACTTGGCTATTCGTTTGACGCCGGTATGTTCAAAGGCCTATCTGTATTGCTACAGATGAATAACCTCGACAACACACCATATCGTACCTACGAAGGCGTGAAAGACAAACCAAAAGTCTACTCAAGCTATGGCCGCACAGTATTGTTTGGCGTGAACTACAAGTTCTAATTTACGTTTAATAATAAGTAGTTTATGTGGTTGTAATATTGAAGCCCTGCCGTTTAAACGGCAGGGCTTTTTATTAGTGGTAGTAAAATATAATCGTTGTAAAAGTAGGGTGGGCAATGCAGTTTTGCCCACGCGGTGCGTGCTATCCTGCAGCGCATGAAACTGAAAACGGAAAGACTGAAATGGCAAATAAACGCATTAGAGACATCGTCATCGTCGGTGGCGGCACAGCAGGTTGGATGGTTGCGGCCTCACTTTCAAAAGTGCTCAGCCGCGAATACAATATTCGCTTAATTGAGTCCGATGAAATTTCCACTGTGGGTGTGGGCGAAGCCACCATCCCGCAGATAAAGCTCTTCAATAACGTGCTGGAATTAGATGAAAATGATTTCATCAAACGTACCCAAGGCACCTTCAAACTCGGCATTGAATTCGTCAATTGGGGTAAGCTCGGCGATTCCTACATCCACGGCTTTGGCGGCATTGGCCAAGATTTGGGGCTAATCCAGTTCCATCACTATTGGCTAAAATTATTTCAGCTAGGCAAAGTGCCAGACATCGGCAAATTCTCGCTCAACACCGCAGCCGCACCCGCCAATAAATTTATGCGCGGTGCCGATTTACCTAATTCACCCTTAGCCAGCGTGGCCTACGCCTACCATTTTGATGCTGGCCTTTACGCCAAATATTTGCGTGAATACGCCGAAGCCCGTGGTGTGCGCCGCACCGAAGGTAAAATTGTTGAAACCCTGCTACGTGCTGAAGATGGCTTTGTAGAATCCGTACGTATGGAAAGCGGCGAAATTATAACCGGTGAACTATTTATTGATTGCTCCGGCTTCCGTGGCCTGCTAATTGAAGGTGCCCTAAAAGCGGGCTATGACGACTGGACCGAATGGCTGCCCTGTAACCGCGCCGTGGCCGTACCCTGCGAAAAAGTAGCCGCGCCCACCCCCTACACCCGCTCCACTGCAAGAGATGCGGGCTGGCAGTGGCGCATCCCGCTGCAACACCGTACCGGCAACGGCTATGTGTTTAGTAAAGACTTTATTTCTGAAGACGAAGCCATTGCCACCGTCATGGCAAACCTTGACGGTAAAGCCATCGCCGAGCCACGCGTCATTAAATTTGTAACCGGCAAACGCAAAAAATTCTGGAGCAAAAACGTCGTGGCAATGGGGCTAGCCAGTGGCTTTATGGAACCCCTAGAATCCACCAGTATTCACTTGGTGCAAACCAGTATCGCGAGGCTAATTGCGTTCTTTCCCGATACCGGATTCAACCAAGTAGATATCGACACCTACAACGAACAATCAGTATGGGAATTTGAAAAAATTCGCGATTTTTTAGTGCTCCACTACAAAGCCACCGAGCGCGATGATACCCCATTCTGGAACCACGTACGCACCATGAAAATTCCCGATAGCCTGCAAAATAAAATAGATGTATTCGCCAGCAACGCCAGATTTTTCCGTGATTCCGACGAGCTTTTTGGCGTAGCCAGCTGGGTACAAGTGATGCTCGGCCAACGCATCATGCCCAGTGGCTATCACCCTATGGTCGATTTATTGTCCCACCAAGAGCTAACAGAATTTGTCGGCAGCGTCCAAAATGTGATCGCAAAATGCGTCGATGTCATGCCGATGCATCAGGAGTTTATCGATCACAATTGTCGGGCGATGTAGCAAGCCTTCATTCCATTTTCATTTCATTCGTGCGTTATTTCCCCCTGAGTGTTATATAAACATCGTCATTCCAGCCTTCGCTGGAATGACGATGCTTCATATTTTGTACGGTGCAAGTAATGGCACTTTTGATTTAGAAACGGAATCAGTAGGGCGCAATCAGCGCAGCGCCAATTGCGCCGAGTGGTGGCAAAATGATTTCCTCAACTAATCACCCGCCGCAGCTTATTCCAACACTGGCTCGCGCGCTTGCGCTGTAGTACTAGCGGCCGCGCTTCCTGCGTCTTTACTCACGCCCGTTACGCTGTCCAGCAGCGCCTGCGCTGCGATATAAGTCGCACTTGATTTGCCCCGCGATTTTTCTGCTAGCGTTAACGCTTCTTGTGCAAATTCGGCGGCTTTGCTGTTGTGCTGCGATTGCGTTAATCCGCTGCCGGTATTATTGGCGGCCCACGCACGCGCTAACGCCATCCTTGTGTTGTACTGAGCACGGAGTGATACTTGTTGATCAAGTGTTGCGATTCTTTCTAATGTTTTTATCGCTTGCGCTGGTTTATATTCAGCTAGGTCAATATCAGCGGTAGTTTTTAATACGCGCAGCATGAGTTCGTCGGCTTCCCCCGCTTCGCCGCGAAGCTGCACTTGCATTGCAATACTGCGCTCTGCGAATTCACGCGCCACTGGCGTTGCTTTTGCCTCTAATTGCACCTGAGCAATTCGCATTAACCCCCGCGCCGAATCGCGATTCACCTCCCCCTGTTCCGCAGCGTACATTTTTACGGCGCGGTTTAGCTGTGTAACGGCTTCATCGTGCTGGCCACGCGCTTCCGCTAAAGTTGCTCGTTGCTCTGCGATATTAGCCAACGCACCGCCGGTGGCCCGATACTTGGTGGCAACGGTTTCGGCTTTTATGAATTGCTGATGCGCGTCGTCAAACCGCTTAATTTCTTTTAAAAAGGTGGCGTAGTTCCTGATAACTTCGACCCTCGTCGAGTTACCCTCGCCCAACTTGTTTTCCATGCGGGCGATAATTTTGAGAAACAGTGCCTCGGCTTCCGTATTTTTGTTGAGTTGCTTAAAAGTATTGGCTAAGCCCCCCGCTGTGGCGGCTAAACCGTGTTCATCAACAGGATTGCGTTGTTCTCGGATTTTCATCTCGGCTGCAAATGCTTTTTCTGCACCAACATAGTTGCCCAGATGATATAGGTTGTAGGCAGCGTTATGACGAAACGAGGCGTAAGCGGTTGATTTGGCCAATTTTTCGGCATTTCCGGCATAAATAGCATCAAGCTCAACTATAAGCTGCGCGGCCTCACGGTAGCGGCCTTGGCGATGCAGCGCGACGATGAGGGAATTTGCCGACACTACATACGCTAACGGCGAAGCGACCTTATCTTTACTCGTTAATTGCACGGCTTGCTGGGCTAACGTTAGCGCTAACGCATTATTTTCTCCCTCAAGCTGAACCGACGCAGCGCTGATAACGTTGGAACGCAGCGCAATATATTTATCGCCATACGTGGCATAGGCATCTGCCGCGCGTAGATTGTATTGCGCACTTTGTTTTCTGTCGCCCAGATTTAAGTGAATCGCTGCGAGCGACCGAAACAACCTCGCCTGAATCACCGGTTCCACATCCTTTAGCGTGGCCAGTTGTTGCTCCGCACGCGCGATCACATCACGTGCGCTGGCATTGCGACTCCCGCCTTTTGATGGATTCACACCATCGAAAATGGACACCAAAAAATTGTTTACTGTCTCCGTTGATTTCTGCGCTTTGACTACATTATCGCGCTCGTCCTGCGCTTGTTGCATGGATTGCTCGGCGGCGGCTTTTGCCGCCAGCGCTAATTTTTCCGCAGAGAACGCCTTTTTACGGGCACCTTCAGCCACATCGCGTTGTGCTAATGTTTCTTTGTTGGCCAAGAGGCTGGCTTGTCGTGCGGTTTCGGCTACACTTTTCGCTTCTATCGCGGTTTGCCGTTCCGCTTGCGCTACGGCTCTTTCAGTCTGTGCAATTGCACGTTGGGCTTCGGCTTTTTTTCGTTCGATCTCAGCATTGTTGGCTTGTTGCTCGGCGCGATTTTTTTCGATAAACACCTTGACCGAGAAGCCGCTAATAACAGTTAAAAATAGTAATCCCGCCGCCGCTTTTAACCAGTGTTGGCTAAACCATTTACGGCTTTGATAACCTGGCACGAAGGCCGCAGCATCCACCCGTGCGCCGCGTAAAAGGTTGGATATATCGGATGCCAATATTTGCGCACTGCCATAACGCACACTTGGAATTTCCGCGCATGCTTTATCAATAATAGCGTGGAGTTCTTGCAGTTGTAATCGGTTTTTCTGCACCGCGCTAGTGCCTGCAAACGCAGGATCGAGCGCACACAAGTCTTCGATAACGCGGCCCAAGCTGTAAATATCAGTAGCCGTGGTGATGGGCTTGTTAGCAATTTGCTCAGGGCTGGCATAGCGTGGTGTGTAGGCGACAGAAACATGTCCGCGCACAGTTGTTTGGGTAAAGTGAGCTCCTTGCGCTGGAGCCTCGTTTGCCTTGCTTGTAGGCATTACCTCAGCCGCGTCTTCATCCAGATGTGGCGGCAATATCTCTGCCTCACCAACTAAATTGGCAATACCAAAATCAAGCAAAGAAGGCCGTCCTGCTTGGCTCACCACGATGTTGGACGGTTTAATATCGCAATGAATAATTAGGCGCTGGTGGGCTATGGCAACGGCATCGCAAATCGGTAAAATTAGCTCCAGTATCTGGATAAAATTTAAACCTTTAGATTGACAATACGCGTCTATCGACAAGCCCTTAATATATTCCAGTACCAAGTACGGCTGCCCATTTGGCGTCGCGCCGCCATCGAATAATCGCGCAATATTGGGGTGAGTAAGTCCGGCTAATATTTGCCGTTCTTGCGCCAGCCGCGCTTTGGCAGCGGCAGTGGGTAAGCCGTGCATCACCTTCACAGCAACGGTTTGCTGAAAATGCCCGTCGGCACGTTCGGCTAAAAATACTGTTCCCATCCCGCCTTGGCCAATTTTTTCGATCAGTTTCCATGAATCAAGCCGGTCTCCGGCATCGAGTTCATTGCTTAAACTCGCGCTCAAAACATCTACGTTAGCGGCAACCACTTTAGCCATGTCGGCGTTATAGTCGCAAGCGTGATCGCATAGACGCAGCACTTTGTTAATGAGTGCGCCATCGTCCGTTAGCGTTTCTAAAGCCGCGCGTTGCGCGTCTTTAGGCAAATGGGTAACGGCATCAAATAGTTCGCGTAGGGTGTGGGGCATGGTTAGCGTTAGTTATGATGGCATGTACAAAGTGGGCAAAAGTTATGCATCATCAAGGCTCTCCATCGCAAATGCATGACCAAAGCGCAAGTCGGCATCAATGGTGAAAAGCGAAACATCGAGAAGTTTAGCAATGTCAGCGCGCTTCATGCCCGCAAAATAAGTTAGGTGCATTACCTGCGCACAACGTGGTTCTATTTCATCAAGCTGGTTGAACGCAGCGTCGAGCGCAATCAGCTCATAGGTCACGTCCGACGTAGCAATATTAGCGTCAGTCAAGGTGATGCGAATTAAATCACCGCCGTGTTTGTCCGCTAACTTGGTGCGGGCGTGATCAATAAGGAGCGAGCGCATTTTTAGCGACATCGTTGCTAAAAAATGATCGGTGTTTTTGATGGCGGCGTGCGATGCACCAATGTAAATAATCGCATCATGAAGCAGGTCGGTAGGGGATAGGGAAATCGCGCCGCTCTCGCGCAAACGTTCGCCAGCAAGCCGCCGTAATTGTGCGTAGCACGCCTCAATGAGCGCATGAAATGCACTGTCTTGCATGCCGTGATGCGAAGTCTGCCATGCATCCAGCATGGTAGTCAGTGAGTTTTTGAGTTGCGGTGATCGTGCGCTCATTGTATTAGTTTTCGGATTTCGGCAATGCTTGAAAGTCGTGCAAAAAGGTGTAGACCCTCGTCTGTTTTTGGCAAATCATGCTTTCGCGGCACCTTCAGTTGCAAGCTGCAGACAATACAATTCTTGCCCACCATCAAGCTTATTGTAGCGATAACTTTATCATAGCCAACTGCCAATCAGGCTATAAATTTTAGGGCCGCGCTGCGTTGCTGTACCCAAAGCATGTGCATAAGCACCCTGAAGATGCCCTATTTGCAACCATTTGCAGGGCATATTGTAATACTAAGTTCACTTAGCAATGTGCTAAATCGCACTTTAGCGCTTAATTGACCTACCTCACCGCGCCTAAACGCGTCGATGAAATATTTATTTTCGATTCCACCTGTTTTTCGTCTTTCTATTCCGTTTACTTAATTGAGGGAGTGTTTTTCTCTGTTTTTGGCTTTTTTCGTCTCACGCCCCCAGATCACTTTTGCAGCATCCAATTTATCCAAGGAGTCCAAAATGCAACTCTTAAAAATAATCACCACCGTTACGGTACAGTTTTGTGCTGTGGCCCTTTGTTTGCCCATGTGGGTATCGGCGCAAAACGTGAGCCGCATTGCGGGCACTAATGGCACTCAGGGCTCGTCGGGGGATAATGCTGCCGCCACCGCTGCAACGTTGTCGGCTCCTCTTGCGGTGCTGGCGCGTGCGGACGGGAGCGTGTTGATTGCCGATTTCGGAAATAATCGTGTACGCAAAGTTGACGTTGGTGGCATTATCACCGCCTTCGCTGGCGACGGTACTTTGGGCTTCAGTGGTGACGGCGGGCAGGCTAGTAGCGCGCAACTTGACATGCCTTCGTCGCTGGCAGTTGACGCTGCTGGCAATGTGTTTATCGGCGCACGGGGTGCGATTCGTAAAGTGAATCCGTCGGGCGTTATTTCTACTGTTGCTGGTAACGGCACACCTGACAATTTAGGCGATGGCGGGCAGGCTACAGTGGCTCGGGTGGGCAGCGTATGGGGCATACGCGTTGATACTGCCAATAATATCTACTTCACCGATAATACTTATGGGGTGGTGCGCAAAATTGATGGCGCTACCGGTGTAATTACACGGATTGCTGGCACTGGTAGTACTGTTACGGCGTTTGCGGCTGACAATGTTGCAGCCCTCACGGCACCATTAGGCACGCTCTCTGGCATTATGATTCAGGCCGATGGCAGCCTTCTTGTGGCGGCCAATGGGCACAACAGAGTACGCAAAATCATTCCGGGTGGCAATATCACTACGGTGGCTGGCACCGGTGTAGGGCAAAGTACTGGCGATAGTGGTGCCGCCACGCTGGCAGCAGTCAATCAGCCTTGGGGTTTGGAAAGTGACGGTGAAGATGGATTTTACGTGGCTGAAGTAGACGGTAATCGCGTGCGTAAGGTGGCTGCTAATGGCACCATTAGCACGGTCATTGGTGCAGGAACTCAATTTGGCGGTCTCCCAAGTACCGCTGCCAATTCCGGTGACGGCGGATCAGCGCTTGTGGCAGAGATACATGCGCCGGCTGGCTTGTCGCGCGGTAGCAACAACCATTTGCATATTGTGAGCTACTTCGGCCATACCATCCGCAAAATTGCTTATCCGCCATTAGTTGTTGCTCCTACGGTTCCAGGGCCTTCAACCTTCAATGCCTACCTAAACACCGTTACCGCGACCTTGGGCACTATCACGCCTGCAGGTGAACAAAGTGTTGCCTTCGGCGGTACGGTCAACGTTTCGGTCACTGCTAACCCACGTCATGTGTTGCGCGTGGCCAGCAATTGCACCTACACGCAAACTAGCCAGCCGATTGCCTTGGTGCCAATGGGTACAGGTACATCTACATACGCAGTGACGGTAAACGGACCATGCCAGATGGAAGCAACATTTACCGCGCTCATTCCGCAGGTAAATATAAATAGCGAAACGGCTGCAAACGCTTTATTTATGGCCACAGAGCGCTCCCAAGTGTACACACCACTCACTACCGTTGCCCAATCTACAAGCGCTGTTAACGCCCCTGCAAAGTTTAAAGCTTGGGTAACGGATATTGCCGGTGTGTCATCCCCAAGTGCCTCCAACGTGATCACATTTAAAGCCAATGGGGTTGCCATCACCGGCTGCAGCGCAGTGCCGCTCACACTACGGTCAAGCAACGTGTTGCACATTCGTGAGGCAACGTGCACCACTGCTTTTGCCTTACCGGGTAGTGTAGTTATTACGAGTGAATTTGTTGGCGATACTTACAACTTCCCAGCGGTTTCGCGCAGCCTTAATCACAGCGTGACAGCGGCACCGTAAGTTTTTGCTGGACAAGCTCTAGGCTAGTTAAGGGGCTGCGGAAACTGATAGTTTCCGCAGCCTTTAGTGTTGTTACCGCTCCTTGCTTTTCCATCTCTTGAACCAACCAACTTTAGAAAGTAAAAATCATGAAAATAAATTTAAAATCGATTGTTGCGGCGGCCGCCTTTGCCTGTATTTCAGTGCTTGCAAATGCGCAGTACAAAATGGACAGCAATGGCAAAACACTTAGCAACGCCAATGGTGTGACGGTAGGGAAAATTGATAGTGATGGTAAAACCGTAAGCAACGCGGGCGGGGTAACGCTCGGCAAAGTTGGCAGTGATGGCAAAACCATTAGCAATAAAGGCGGCGTTACGGTAGTAAAGATTTCTGGCAGTTCAATCACTAACGCGGGTGGCGGTACTATCGGCTCGATGAATGATGTTACCAAGTCGATCAAGGGCGCAAAAGCAGAGCCAATTTATGTGGCGCTGTGGTGGTTTGTGGTGAAGGGAAATAAATAAAAATGAAAATTTTCATCGCTGCCATCAGCACTATCTGCATACTCAGTTTGACCGGTATCACCAACGTATTAGCGCAAGACCCTAGCTATGCCGGCCCAGCAAAAATGGAAGTGAGAACCTTTTGGCGGCAGGCGGCCATTTTTCAAAGCGGTAGGGGCACCCCCACTACCTTGAGCAATATGGAAAAAGCACGCGCTGCGATTAAACAAAAAGATCCGTCTTACGATACCGCCGCCATGGATGAAGCGCTGAACGGCGGCCAAGTAAAGGTGGATAAAATTAATAGCGATCAATCGGCGAAGACGCAACAGATTGTCGATAACATGAAAAGCGGCAGCGATAAACGATGGGCGAAGGTGAATGCCGACAAAATATTTGAGTATTTATTTAATCAAAGCCTCACAACCGGAAGCCCTACTTCAGCAAAGCTGGAAGCCGCATTAACGGAATACAACGCTAAAGCCGCTGAGTTGCTGGCGATGGATTTTGGCGCGCGTGACCGTTCCAATCAAGGCCTTAAAATGGTTTTTGCAGGATTGGATAGCAGAGTTGTTGGTGGGGCAGGCGCTAAAGGTGTTGAGGTTAAAGGCACTACGCCGCCAGACAAAAACGAAATGCTGGGCGACACTAGTGCAGAGCGGGTAAAACTTTTTTTCGTCAGAATGCAACTGGAGCAGGCCAAATGGGATGCTGCGCGTAAGATATTTCCCGGTGAAGCGGGCTACGAACAAATGTATCAGCTAAAGACTGCTGAAATCGCCAAATATGGCTCCGTTGAAGACCTGCAAAAAAATATTCAAAACAACAATGCCGAGGAAATTAAAAATCGAAGATTGCCCGCGCCCGCAATGGTGGATGGTGCGACTGAAAAATTATTTATCGACGCTTTCAATAAATATTTAAGCGATGAGATGAAAGGTAAAGCCTATAAAGCAATCTTAAAACATAAGGATTGGGGTCTTATTCGGCATCAAATTTCCGGCGCAGTAATGGGTCGTATGCGGCAGGCTGCAGTTGTCTTTAAGGGCAACGACGGCAAGTGCTATGTGCGTTTGGGGATTATGGTAGAGCAGCAATACGTGGGCAGCACATTTCAAAACGCCAGAGCTACCGACGCGAGGCATGGTGGCGGTGAATTACCATGCGAATTTGCTAAATAGGTTTAGGTGATCGCAAAGCACTTGAAGCCGTAGCTATTGTTTTATTTCAACCGTTAACGCGCTGGATGCCACTAAATGAAAAAAACACTGAGTCAGAAAATCAAAATAGCTTTATATACATTTAGTGGCATCGTACTTCTGGTTGTTATCGCCATCGTGGTGAAAGTAAAAATGGACAATGCCTATTTGCTCAATAATGGCGTACGAGCAAAAGGCGCTGTTTTGTATAAAAGCGAGCGCTCATCAAGTAGCCGCAAAGGCACCAAAAGCAATTACACGATGGACCTAAGTTTATTTATTGATACGGCAAGCACTGCAGAAGCTAAGGCTAAACCCGATGCCAAACCCGATGCCAAACCAGAAACCTTTGACGCCAAAATGGACGCCCTGTTAGCCGCTTCTAAAATGCGGATGAAAAACCAATTTCAAGAAGGCTATGCAAAAGTAAGCATAGGGGTATCAGGCAGCAGTTATAGAAAATACTCACTAGGGCAAGTTGTAGATGTTGTCCATCTAAAGGATGATCCGAGTTCAGCTAGGCTTGTGGAAGACCTTGAATAGTTTAGGTTTAGCGTTCGCTACTTATCCGCAAACACCACCACCGACGGTATTGACCGCTGCACACCGTCGCTAGGTTTATTGGCGACCACACCGTTAACCACCATCGTGGTTGATCCGCCGCCGTCTAAATTAATCGCATCTGTAGCCCCTAGGCTTAGCAAAATATCGGCTAATTCATTTAGCGTTACGCCCCTACTTAAGGTGCTGCGGCCATCAATAACTAAAAATAAAATTTTGCCATTGGCTAGTTTGGCAATCGCACTTCTCGGTGCCTCGCTATTGCCGCTTATGCCGCTTGCTGCATCAAAAACTTCCTCTACTTGGGTAATCAGTTTGCTACGATTTTTTAGCAGCATTGGGCCACCGCCGATAGCTTTTACGGGTGTCCATGCTTGACCACCGGGTGGGAAATTTGCATCGGGTAATTGTAGCGGTGCTTTGGCGGAATCATTGGGTGCCGGTAATGGGTAGCGGGTGAGGGTATTAGCCGTACCGATAGGGTAGGTATAGGTAGCGATGCTTTCGCCATCGGCATTGGTGCCGAATGCTGCGCGGGTAGGGTAATAAATTTGGCCGTTGCGGGTGAGTTGCTTTACACCAGTGGCCGCCACCGCGCTATTTTTTACTACGATGCTAAAGCTTTGGTTAATTGTAGACGCGCCAAAATAGCCGCCATTCATCACTACCCATGCTTTTTTTGCTTCAGTTTGCGCAAACTCAAGCGGCGTTTTACTTCCCGGTGCTACTGACGCCACATTCCATTGCGTGGTAGCCGCTTGTGCCGGATCAAGGGTAGCGTACACCGCTTGTAAGCCACGGCCTTCACCGCGATAAACCTCAATGCCCTGCGGTAGCCCTGCGTTAAGATCAGCCGATTTGGTCCATTCCACGGTGGTGATCGTGGGCGCGATAGTGCTCCATAATTGGCGCGTAACGCGCTTGAAACCATTTACGCCGTTAATCGAATACGCAATGGAGGCGTTGTTAATGTCGGTGAAAGTAGCGGTAAACGCGCCTACACGCTTCAAATCCGCCGGATCAAGGGCTACCCAAGGTTTGGTGGGTGCCGTGCCCTTGGCAATAGCGTAAAAGTCGCCCGTGCAGCCGTCATTAGCGATATTGCAGTTAGAAGCCACATACCATGTTGGCAACCCAGCGTTATCGTAGGTAAACATCGTGGCAAAAATAATATTGAATTGCTGCGTAAACGTAATGCCCCAGCCGGATTCGTCAATGTTGTACCAAATACCGCTTAAGGTAGTGGCGTTGTTTGGGTTTTGGTCAATGGTGTAGGCGGCGTGCGCAGTGGGCATAGCAGCCGCAGAAAAGGCGATGACGAGTGTGGCGATGAGTTTTGTAAATAGTTGGCGCATTGGGTTGCTCCGAATTGGCGGCGAAATTAAGCAGGAATGGGCCTAGTTTACCGCACATACCAATGTAATACCACGTAAGTGTAGGGCCGCATTGCATGCGCCCTCGTGACGACACCGTGATGCGAAATTTATATGCGCGGGCGGCCGCGCGATTGCGGATGGTTTGGTTTGGCGACGAGGGCGTATGCAACACGCCCCTACGGAGGCAGCGCACATCTAATTGCCGATTGTGATTTCACTAAGGGTGGACACGGCTTATGCCAATGAGCGGAGCGCCAAGGTCACGGTGATGTACGCACCACGCTTTTGTAGGGGCGCAATGCATGCGCCCTCGTGGCGACACCGTGATGCGAAATTTACATGTGCGGTGGTCGCGCGATTGCGGATGGTTTGGTTTGGCGACGAGGGCGTATGCAATACGCCCCTACGGAGGTAGCGGGTTCCTAAATTAACACAGTATCGTAGGTTGGGCTGGTGTGTAGCCCAACGTCGGCACACACATATTGCACTTACTCAAATTCTATTACCGATGTTGGGCAACACACCTGCCCAACCTACGCGTTAATCTACGCCGCCGTACGCCGCCGTGCAGCCTTCGCGGGCGCAGCCTTTGCAGCTTTTGTAGTCTTTACCGGTGCAGCTTTTTTCGCTTTGGCCGCCGCCGGTCTCTTGGGCGCGGGTTTTGGTTTTACGGGGGCTTCTGCTGCTGTGTTATCAACACCAAAACTATGGGCTGCTTGTTTTAGCGCGCTCATCAACTGTTCACCCCACACGCTGGGGTTTGCCATTTTTGCGGCTTGTTGCAATAGCGTTTCACCATCGTGCGCGTCGGTGCCATTAGTATCGGCACCCAAGCCAAAATCGGCCGCTTTTTTTGCGCTTTTTCTAACATAGAAAGCTGAAACTCCAGCGCTTTTACCGAGGCATCCAGCACACCTAAGCTCGTTTGCAGCCAAGTACGCACGGTTTCAAGCTCACCAATTTTTTTAGTGATCGCTTCTTTATCTAATGGCGAAAAAAATAAGTTTTGAAATGGCAAACCACCGGGGTTAGCCATTTTTGCAAACATATCGAAGTAGTTAGTTTTATCTGAATCTGCCATCATCAATCTCCAAGATTAACGCTATTTTTTTGCACCTGATTTTTCGTATTTTGCAATAAATTTACGCACCTGCGGGTAAATAATTTCACGATATTTTCTGCCGCTAAATATACCGTAGTGGCCTACACCAGGCGCTGTTAAATGTTCTTTATGGGCTGCAGGCACACCCGCACATAAATCATGCGCAGCTTGGGTTTGGCCACTGCCAGAAATATCATCAAGCTCGCCTTCAATGGTATACAAGGCGGTGCTTTTAATGGCGGCAGGTGTTACCAATTTGCCCGCCACCTCTAAGGTACCACGCGCAATGCGTTGTTCTTGAAACACGCGCACTATGGTATCTAAATAATATTCAGCGGGCAGGTCCATTACCGCATTATACTCATCGTAAAACTTGCGATGATGTTCAGCGCTTTCGCCATCGCCCTTCACTAAATCTTTATAGTAATCTTGATGTGATTCAAGATGCTTTTCAGGGTTCATCGCTACAAAGCCAGCCAGTTGCAAAAAGCCTGGATACACACGGCGCATTGCCCCTGCGTATTTTAATGGCACACGTTGAATTACGTTTTGCTCAAACCAAATAAGCGGGCGCTTGGTAGCAAAATCATTAACCGAAGTAGGGCTGCGGCGGGTATCTATCGGCCCGCCCATCATCGTCATGGTTAGCGGCGTAGTTTGCTTTTCTTGCGCCATCAATGAAACCGCAGCAAGCACCGGCACTGTAGGCTGGCACACAGAAATTATATGAATATTTTTACCGGCTTCATGCTGCAAATGGGTAATAAATTCGCGCACATAGGCCACGTAATCATCAAAGCTAAATTCACCTGCGCTCATGGGAATATCGCGCGCGTCTTTCCAATCGGTAATATACACATCATGCTCAGGCAGCATGGTGCGCACGGTATCGCGCAGCAAAGTAGCAAAATGGCCAGAAAGGGGCGCAAATATCAGCACCTTAGGCTGGGCTTTGCTGGCAGCACCTTTATCAAAATGCAGTAAATTACAAAATGGCTTAGCCAAGCTCACCACTTCGGTAATAGGTGTTTCTTTATCTTTTACTAACACGCTAGGAATATCAAATTCAGGGCGGCCATAGCGGTTAGTCATGCGCAGCATTAAATCTAACCCCGCTACCATGTGCTTGCCTGCTGGCATATAGTGCACCGGTGAAAATGGGCTTTTTAATACCTCAGAACCGGCCTGCGCCAAAAAGCGCCACGGTTCCATCACGGCACGCTGCATCTCATGTACTCGATAAAGCATTTTTTGCACTTTCAAAAATTATGAAGTTGTACGGACAACACCATATTACTGCACTGCACCATTTTTGCACGACAATATTTGAAAAAGGTGGTGAATTTTGCTCATCTAGCTCGTTTATGGCGCTTTAAGTGTGCCAATAATGGCTAATACGGCCTGTTATGGCGTAATCAGCGGTACAGTAGGAAAGTATTTTGCATAACGCCTCGCATCGCGCGTAATAAGTGCGCAACCTAACACCGCCGCGTGTGCACCGATTAAAAAATCCGGCAGCACATTGGTGCGCGTGCCACCATTTTGCTTGTATTGGGCGAAGGCTTTACCGGCTAAAAATAGCGCTGGGCGCGGTGTTTCAAGCACGGTCAAATCAAGTTGCAACACAGCCGCATCAAGGTCTTCATAGCGATGAAATGCATGGGTAAGTTCGGCGTAAACGATGCTGTTAATAACAAGCCTATGCAGTTGCGATTGAGCGCGCAATTGCGCAATAGACCAATCCGCCCACTGCGGGTCGTCTTCCCAAATATCGATTAATACATTGGTGTCAACAAGCAGCATTAGTCGTCACTACTGGAATTAATCATTGCTCCGCAGCAGCGCCATAAGCGTATCCGTGCGCCATTTAATGGTAGCAATGCCGCGTGCGGATTCAAAACGATCTCTAATTTTATTTGTTTTAGCCAGTTTGGTTTTAGTCTCACTCGCTGGCCGAACCACCACATCACCTGCATCATTTATCGCAAAAGCCACCGCTGCACCAGGCTCAAGCTTCAAGGCCAGCCGTACATGCTTAGGAATAGTAACTTGCCCCTTAGACGTTAAAGTAGTGTGCATAACTTCGCTCCAAAGTATTACTTAAAATAAAATAGTAACACAGCGGTTTGTTGTTTTGGGTTAGGGCGTTACTTATTAATCACCGATAACACACACGCACACCCTGCGCCCCGCTAGTAAAACAAATAATAGTTTGTGAAGCAAGCGCCGTTGGCTCCGTAGGGGCGCATTGCATGCGCCCTCGTGGCGATGGGATTGCGGGTGCAAACTTGCAGAGCATCGGCGCTGCTATATTGTGCACTCATGCTATCATGCAGCATGATTTTATGAAAGGGCAAAAAATGCTAACCGTGCCAACCAAAGTACAAACCAAAGTAGTCGGCACCAGCGGGCAAATTTCACTGGGCAAGCAATACGCGGGGCAGCAAGTGATAATCGAAGAAATTGAGCCGGGAGAGTGGCGAATTCAAACGGCTATTACCATCCCTCGTAGCCAAGCGTGGGTGCACAGCAAAGCCACGCAAACACAACTTGTTGAATCACTTAAATGGGCAAACACCACACCACCAAAAGCAACTGATCTTGGCAAACTTGCTAAAAAACTAGGTGTTGGCAATGCCATCAAGTAGCGCCAAGGTACTGCTAGACATCAACAACCCACTGTTTTTAGAAGCGCTATTTTTGCTAGAGAAAAACGACAAAATTCAGCTATTAAAGCAATTTGAAAAAATTACCCGCCTAACGTGGGAACAAGTGCTCCGCGACCCCGGCCTTAAATGGGAAAAAATCAACCCCATTCCGGTGAGCTTAAATAAGTTTATTAGCGGCGATGATAAATCAGCAATTTACTCTATTCGGCTATCGCAATCAAAACGCGCGGTGGTAATGCGCCACGGTAACTTTATGCGGTTTTTAGCGCTGCCTAGTGACCATGATGCTACGTACCAGTAGCGCTGTGCTTGTGATTGTGGATTAGCTTTAGTCACCGATAGCACACACGCACACCCCGCGCCCTACTAGTAAAACAAGCAATAGTGTGCGAAACAAGCACCGCTGGCTCTGTAGGGGCGCATTGCATGCGCCCTCGTGGCGACGGGATGGTGGATGCCAATTTACACAGCAGTGGCGCTCCCCGCTGCCGTAGTGTCGTAGGGCGCAATCAGCGAAGTGCCAAGCGCACAAATTGCGCCAAGTGGTGGAAAAAAGGCAACGCACCCGCAAGGCAGTGCACCCGCAGGGCATGGCATTAAAGCAACTTGTCGCAGCCAGTCCGCTACACATAGCATAATGCCCATCGCGTCGATCACTACTTCGTCATTCCAGCGGAGACTAGAATCTAGTCCTCCGTTCGTCTAGATTTACAGCGACGAAAGTCGCGTGAATTTTCAAGTTGACCTTTTGTCGTAACACTAGCATCATATGTTGCCATATAGATTTGTACCAACGTTGAGTTCAAAAATGGATAACGCGCTATGACTGTACCAGCCGAACCGCACAGATACACGACTTTACAGATTGAGTCCTGGCATACTATATGCAAAGAACAGCTAAGCGTTGACCACAAGGTAGTTTTTGTTTGTGGTGCGGGCATTACGCTGAGCGAATATCCTGCGGAGGGTAGTTGGTCAGCGCTTCTGGCTAATGGGGCGGATTTTGCTCAGACGCAAGGCGTGGCTGCTCGCGCTGTCAAGAGAATCAAAGCCTTAATAGCGGCTAACGCTACCGCTGATGACTATCTTCGTGCAGGAGAGTTGTTAACAACAGAGTTAAAGGGTAAGGGCGTATTTCAGTATTGGCTGAACAATTCTGTGGGAGATTTTTTTACCAAGAGTAAAGGCGTCTTATTACAGGCGATTGCCAAATGCGTAGGACTTGAGCGTGTTCGGCTAGCCACTACCAACTATGATTTTTTGCTTGAACGGGCGATGGGTTGGCAGCATGGTTCGCCCGCACCTTTGCCTAGCTTTTCGTGGATGGATGCTCGCGTATTAGTCGATTGGCATCGTGGACAAGTTCCAAAGCAGGTTTATCACATGCACGGGCATGCGCGAGCGCCTGAATCGATTGTATTGGGTTGCACAAGCTATGCTAGTTTGAACGTGGAGGATTGGGTTAGTCGATCCCGAACGGTCATGACCGTCACCGACACAGTTATCTTCTTGGGCTGTGGCGCAACACTTCAAGACCCTGCATTTAAAAAATTCTTTGATGGATCTCTTAGTCCTATCTTAACTGCGAATCAAAACCGGAAATGGTTTCAGCTTGTAAAAAACGCAGAAGCTGTAGGTCACCCTTGCTTAACGCCGTTGCCTTACGGCGATAACCGCGATGATCTTCCTAAATTCATCGCGAATGAGCTTTACACTTGGCTTGGCGGCACTCCTAATATACCGAATCCTCCCTCGCCGCCAACGGACGCGTCGATTAACGCCGCCGAGATAGCTGTCGCGCGATTAGCCATTTTAAACCTACTGAACAAAGCGCACTTTCCATGGTTGGATGCGACGCTATTTGCAGATGACGGAATGCCGCTTTTGATTGATGCGGCTTTCCGAGGTGCTATAGCTGATGTGCCAACACTGAGTAAAGCTAAAATAGTCAGTTGTTTAGTGGAAGCCATAATTGAGTTTGCAGAGCAAGTAGTCAGTGCTTTTTGCAAGCTGGACCTAAGTTCGCCTATACGGATTCTGTCCAGTCGTAAATCGGTGTACTCCCGCTTTGTGAAGGCGGTGCAACTGCTTTTGCTACTATCAGCCAATCGCGTCAAACTGCCTACTAACGGGGTTGATGCCGCGTTTAATGTTGACGTTCTGCTTGAATTGGAATTGATGTTTAGTGAGCTGGTTAGCCTAGTTTTGCGCGCAGATTTAAGCAAAAATCTTCGAGTGCAGGTGCAAGCTGGTAAGCCTAGTAAACTAGTTGATTCGGATTTTTTAACTTTCGATGGCCCCGAAATGGGGCCGATGCGAGACTCTAAAAGCGATCCGCCAAAAAATGCGATGATGAAAGTTGCCTACAGACATTTGTATCCGGCAGCGGCAGAGTTTCCGGACAACCCAACGGAGAAAGAATGCGTTGCGCTCCTAGGGCAAACAGTCGGTCGCAAAACAAGAGGCCAGCCTTTAATCTCTGTTTTTGAAGCTAGTAATGCTCTAGGCGAACCCACGATTAAATGGTTAAAAGGCACGCTAAATGTTGGTGTCGTTACGATATCGGGGAAATTGGGAACTTTTGAAATGAACGAGGGCGTGATTCTGGATGTGCTGCAAAAACTGTTGGAAACGCTCGAACCTATCAGTAACTAAAATCGCAGAGACCAAAAACATGACCATCCCCACCTACCCCACCGCCCCCCAAATCATCCCTGCCATGGCCTCATGGCCGCAAACGCCGCATCAATTTGAGCCTGACCACATCCTTGCTCTGCAAGCTGCGCAAGCTACTGGTCGCCCTTTGCTTATTCGTGGTGAAGCGGGCACGGGCAAAAGCCAGCTTGCGCATGCGGCGGCGGCGTTGTCGGGGCGAGCGTTTTTGCCGGTGGTCGTGGGTTCCGCCACCGAGGCCAGCGATTTGCACTGGAAGTTCGATGCCATCGCCCGTTTGGCAGACGCACACACAGCCGCTAATCACGTGGGTGCCCAAACCCAACCCCGGCCTCAGCATGACACCACCTTGCACGTTAAGCAATATGTACAACCCGGCGCGTTGTGGTGGGCGCTCGATTGGGTGAGTGCGTTGGCGCAACAACAAATTTGCCGTCATGGTGCAGCCTCAAAGCCTGACACACCAACGGGCTGGACGTCAGAAAAAGGCGTGCTACTGCTGATTGATGAAATTGATAAGGCAGAGCCGGATTTGCCCAATGGTCTGCTTGAAGCCTTGGCAAATGGCGCGTTCGATGTACCTTTACTAGGCACTACTGTGAAGCGGTCATCCACTTGCGCAGCGCCGTTAATTGTTATCACCACCAATGAAGAACGCGAATTGCCTGCCGCGTTTTTGCGGCGGTGTTTGGTGCTTACGATTGCCCTGCCTGAGGGCGAATCGCTGAAACAATACTTAGTTGAGCGAGGCAAGCTACATTTTCCAGCCCTAAAAATAGATCATTTACGAACTTGTGCACAATTACTGGTGGACGACCGTAATGCTGCACGGCAGCAAAATTGCTACATGCCAGGCTTGGCTGAATACCTTGATTTGCTCCGCGCCATTTCCCAGTTAGGCGAGTCAGCGGTTAAGCAATTGCAAAAGCTGAAGCAATTCTATTTTGAGAAGCAACCAATACTACGCGAAATTTAACATTTTATGCTGCACGGTTTAATTTTTAACTGTGAAAATCACATGGAGATACCCTAATTATGGGCATCCCCAAGCAGCCTGTCGCGCGCAAACTGCAGCCGCACGCGCGTCCTAAAGCCGTGGTGGGCCGTGCGGATTTACTCCGTCTTTTAGTGCTTTGGGGTGAGGGTTCAGAACATGCCGCCGTTACATTTACGCCCTTTATATATCGCCCGCCACAGCCCATAGAGCACGAGAAAGAACGCGGCGGTACAGATCAATCGTTCCAACTAAATACACTTGAACCTGTCGCAGTGCGTGAGCCTTTGCGAGCTATTCACTTCAGCGCCACGGTCACGCCAGTTGAGCCAGCAAACCAAGCAAATGATTTTGAACAGCGCCTAAGTTTTGCGCACGGTGCAGATGATGAGCAGCCGCAGCTTAAAAAAACTCCGCCTCCTGCCTTCGCACCGTTAGCGCCGAATCGACGTTTAGCCGTATTTGCTGAAAAAAACTTGCGTCGTTGGCAAACCACCCAGCAGTGGAGCGTACTCAAACTAGTTCAACAGTTAAGCCGAGGGCTGCCGCCTGCAAAGCATAGGGCACGCCAGCAGCGTCTGCGCTGGAGTGGTAATGCCATGGTGATACAAATGGCCGCGCATACTGAGCCGGTGCATGATGACTATCGTGCCCTAGCAAAGCTAGTGCATCGCCGTTCCGGTGGGCGCGTGCCTATTTACCTGCACTACGTGGACGAAGGCTGGTCAATTTATGATCCCGCAGCCGACATATTAGCTAAACGCAGCCTGCCTATTTTGTGGCGGAGTATCGAGGAAACGCCGGTATTACAGGGCTTTTCAGGCCTTGCGGTGGGCTATCCGCTGGTGGAAAATCCGTGGCCTGTAGGTTGGAAATCCACGGCGTTATTGGCTGCTTTCAGCGCGGTTCCCACTATCATGCCAAATTTAGGCGCGGCCAACGCTTTGCTGGCAAACGATACTGGCACCGATTGGCCTGCATTGGGAAAGAAGGTGTCATCGCCTACGTTTATGCCGCTACCCGCCCCCCTTGTCGCAAGCTGGGACATAGGGAGTAGATTACAACTGCGCCGTAACCAGCCGCGTAATGTCATGCAAGCTTCGCACGATCAGATTGAGCAATTGCTAGCATTAATGAGCCTCGCCGTGGTGGTGCATCCTAAACTACTTCGGGCGTTACGCCTAATGTTAGACGCTCCCGCAGCCGCTGAAGTTCAGGTGTGGGCGCATGCAGATGTGGCCGCTAATGGTAATGCCATCGCCGTTAAGCGCACGCGCCGCACTCATTACATTGGTGTGTTGGCAAACCTGCCGCCAATTCTGCCGAAAAATCTGCGTCAACAAGCCGCAGAATGCATAGAAGCGCACCACACACAGCTTTCGCCCGAAATTACCTTCGCAGAAGCGGTGCTTGCTCATACACATGCAATTGGCGCAAATGTGGTGAAGCCTGAAGCATATTATAAAAAACTAGCCATATGGTTACGTGACAATGCCCACAAAAGTGAAGTAGGGGAAGACGTAGCCTTCCTAATTCGTTCCGGCCACCGCATGGATGAGGCGACTTGGAAAAATTCGCCGGAGTTTGCTTTGTGTTGGGGCGTCGCGAATATAGACGCCCTAGAAACGGGGACAAATCTTCCATCTGAAATTCCGCTGTATTTAGTGGATCAGCTTAAATCTAAAATCTTAGGCACACCAATGAGTGAAGATGCTCAAAATCTAATTTTTACGCAGCAAAATAACCGCCTAGTGTTTGAAGTTTCGTCGTCGAATATACGCAGTCTGCATTTGCCGTTTAATGTACTTACCAGCGTTAAAAGCAAAGCGCTTTTGCGTTGGCGTGCCGATGATTCTAAGCATTGGCAAACGCTTAAGCTTTCAGCAAATATGCCTAGCATTGATTTATCCGAGTTGAGAAAACTTGAAATTACCGACGGCAGATTTACATGCGGT
>JANMDR010000239.1:0-37702 GCA_031376425.1 Betaproteobacteria bacterium | reverse complement strand
CTCGCCCAGCACATTACCGACTTGCTTATGCAGGCGCTGGGCTTCGCTAAAATGGGTACGTGCAGATTCATTGCGACCTAGTGCACGTTCAATTTCACCTAAACCATCCAGCGCATTGGCCTCACCCAGCAAATTACCGATCTGCTTATGCAGGCGCTGGGCTTCGCTAAAATGGGTACGTGCTGCTTCATTGCGACCTAGTGCGCGTTCATTTTGACCTAAACCATCCAGCGCATTGGCCTCGCCCAGCACACTACCAATCTGCTTATGCAGGCGCTGGGCCTCGCTAAAATGGCTACGCGCCGCTTCATGGCGACCTAGCGCACGCTCAATTCGACCTAGACCTTGCATTGCATTGGCCTCGCCCAGCACGTTAGCAATTTGCTTATGGAGACGCTGGGCTTCGCTAAAATGGCTACGTGCCGCTTCATTGCGATCTAACATGCGCTCAATTTGACCTAGCCCTTGCAGCGCATTGGCCTCGCCCATCACATTACCGATCTGCTTATGCAGGCGCTGTGCTTCGCTAAAGAGCTTGAGAGCGGCTTCATGGCGACCAAGAACGCCTTCGATCTCACCAAGACCTTGCAGCGCATTGGCCTCACCCAGCACATTACCGATTTGCCTGTACAGCCCTAGGGCTTCGCGAAAATGCGCTCCCGCCGCTTCAAATCGATTTTGCATATACGCGGCTTTACCAAGCTCTAGCGCTTGATCTGACGCGACTAATACGTCATTCATAGAAAATCCAATATATCGGATTTTCTAATAATTTGACCGATTTGGGTGTTACATAATTAGCTAAGGAGTCAAGCATGTCGGCGCGGAGTTGATGACAATAAACCTCATACTACCTGAGTTGCTAAGTAGCTATAGCAGTAGCTAAAAAAATCAAGCGACATTACGAAATCTTAACTATGTCTTCTGGCACCCGGAAAGCCAAGTTCTTAACTATTTCTCCGTCAAAAACTCCGTCACCACATAAGCGCTACCAATTTTTTCCGCTTTGAATTTTACTTTGTCACCTGCCTGCACTTTGTCGAGTAGCGCTGCTTCTTTTACCTGAAACACCATCGTCATTGCAGGCATTTCTAGGTTTTTAATTTCCGCATGCTTGATGGTAATTTTTTTGGTTTCTTTATCGACTTTGCGGATTTCACCTGCTGTCATATCACTATCGTTAGTGATGGCAGCAGCGGCAATTTTCATTGGTGCGGTTGATAATTCAACGTTTAATTTAACCGCTTGCAAACTGCGGTTTGTCCACATCCAGCAATAATCTTGCGCGGTATCAGGCGTAAATTTTTGCGCTAGGTTGCTGGCACCTTTTTGCTGCACCGGATAAGACACTTCTTCACCTTTATGAAAGTGAATATTAAAGTTTAGCGGTGCAGAATTTTTGAATGACCAATCAATAGCCACGCCCGCTTTCAACGGGCCGCATATTTCAATAGTTTTACCTACCGCCATTTCTACCTCATGGCTAAAGTGACCTTCGGCGTTAAATTTAATATCGACAATGGCTGCCGCGTTGGCGCTGGCCTGAAAGCTGGAAATTAAAACAGCGAAAAGCCCTATCGCCAATGGTTTACTGTTATTTTTCATTTTGAAATTTTCCTCATTTAATGTGCGTGATGTTGTGTTGTTCCGCCATAGCCACGCAAGGCGTTATAGCTGGCAACTTGTTCGGTGGACAATAGCGCAGTTTGCTCTACATGGGTACGCAAGTGTTCTGCGCGGATCTGCGCCTGAATAGCACCAATTTTCACCGTCAGTACATTGATCTGCTCAACAGTTGCTTTACGTTGCGCAAACTGCAGGTCTAAATTTCGCTCCTCTATAATCAACTGCTTACCGAGATCACGCACCGCCATTTTGTGACGTTGCAGAAGTGCCTCAGTTTTTTCGCGTTGCGCGTCAGAGAGTTTAAGCGCTTGCGCATGTTCTAGGGTGTGCATTGGACCGGGATAGCCATTTAATTCCGCAGGCTTTGCTAAGCCCATGCCCTTACCGTCGAGCCAATCTTGCTGCTCTTGCGCCGACAAGGCCTTAATTTCACGCGCTTGTTGACCAGCGTAACTAGTGGGCGCAGCACCATGCTGCACGTGGTGCATGTGCTGCGTGTGCTGCTTTGCATCATGCTGCGCCGCCACCAGCTGCGCTGAAAACAGTACTGCGGCGATGCCGCCGCCGATTAAATATTTTTGTAGCTTCATCAATGTCTCCTAAAAAATTGGGTTGCTGCTGCGTGCATTAAGAAATTTACTAACTCATTTTTTTACCGTAATTAACCCCACCATACCGGATTGATAATGCCCGGCAATTAAGCAGGCGAATTCGAAATCACCAGGTTTATTAAATGTCCAAATAAGGTCAACGGTTTTACCCACTGGCACGTGCGCCATATAGGGTTCATCATGTTCCATTTCGGGAAACTTTATCATCAAGGCGGCGTGCGCGGCGTTTTCGGCCTTGGTGCCGATTACAAATTCATGCAGCATGGCACCACTGTTTTTTACGCGAATGCGCACGGTTTCGCCGAGCTTGACGGTAATTTTATCGGGACTAAAACGCATGGTGTCCATCATATTTACGCTGATGGTGCGCTTTACTGCGCGTACGTCACCCGCGATGCCCCAATCCTTTTGCTCTTTCTTGACGGTGGCAGCTGGCTTTGCGTGCGCTGTTTCGTTGTGGGCAAAAAGTGGCTGCGCCACGCCAAGTGCGGCGACAAAAATTACTGCTGAAATCACTTTCATGTTTTTACTTTCACTTAATGGTTGCTGTGATTAGTCGAATTTACGGGCTTACGTATTTGCACTTCTATATCATTTTTTGGCATTATTTTGCGAGGCATGGATTGCCCACCTTCGGCTTTAAATCTGGCCGGATCTGGTATCGCGCCTGTCCATTCAAACGCGACTGTACCAGACGGGTGCTGATACCATGCGGGGTTGGAATAGTCGCCCGGCTTTTGGTCTTTGCGCACTTTAAGCATGCTAAACATGCCGCCCATTTCTACTGATCCAAATGGGCCATCACCCGTCATCATCGGCACGGTATTGTCGGGTAGCGGCATTTCCATCTCAGCCATGTCAGCCATGCCACGTTCACCCATTACCATGTATTCAGGAATGAGGTTGGTAATTTTTTTCACCACATCACGATGATCTACGCCGATCATGGTTGGTACATCATGCCCCATCGCGTTCATCGTGTGATGGCTTTTGTGGCAATGAAACGCCCAATCACCCAACTCGTCAGCCACAAACTCTATTTGCCGCATTTGCCCCACCGCAATATCAGTGGTGACCTCAGGCCAACGCGCACTTTTTGGCACTGGCCCACCGTCGGTGCCCGTTACCGTAAATTCATGCCCGTGCAAATGAATGGGGTGATTGGTCATCGTTAGGTTGCCGATACGAATCCGTACATTGTCGTTTAGCCGCACATTGAGTGAATCAATACCCGGAAAAATACGGCTATTCCACGACCATAAATTAAAATCGAGCATGGTCATAATTTTTGGCGTATAGGCACCAGGATCAATATCGTAGGCATTGAGTAAAAAGCAAAAATCGCGCTGGGCTTCATCGATATTCTGTGTTTTAGTTTTTGGGTGGGTTACCCAAAAGCCCATCATGCCCATCGCCATTTGCGTCATCTCATCGGCGTGGGGATGATACATAAACGTGCCGGGACGACGCGCGATAAATTCATACACAAAGGTTTTGCCAGGCTGTATAGATTTTTGCGTTAACCCAGAAACACCGTCCATGCCATTGGGCAAACGCTGTCCATGCCAATGTACACTCGTGTGCTCAGGCAATTTATTGGTGACGAATATACGCACCCGATCACCCTCCACGACTTCAATTGTTGGGCCTGGGCTTTGGCCGTTGTAGCCCCACAAATGTGCCTTCATACCCGGCGCCATTTCCCGCACGACCGGTTCTGCCACTAAATGGAATTCTTTCACACCCGCATTCATGCGCCACGGCAAGGTCCAGCCGTTGAGCGTGACAACGGGATTATAAGCACGACCGGTTTCGGGTAATAAGGGCGGCATGGTGTCGGGCTTGGTTTGCATTACCGGCTCCGGCAGCGCCGCCATGACCACGCGGCTCACCGCCGTTGCTGATACGGCGGCAGCGCCTGCCATGCCTGCAGTTTTAAAAAATTGTCTTCTTGAATTCATGATTTAAATCCTAGGTTTGATTATGTAGTGGCAAGCATGGTGGCGCACTTCTAGCGGCCAAAATTCTAATGTTTTGCATCGCCGTTCCCGCCAGCGTTAGCTGCCATCACGTCTATCACTAGTGCAGTCGGCTTACCAATTACAGTGGCCTGCAGCGCGGCATCAGCCAACCAAAATTGTTGCTGGGCGTTGATGGCACTCATGACCACATTTATTTGTTCGCGGGTGTCGGCTAATAACTCAAACACGCCAATAAACATACCGTTATAGCGCAATACATTTTCGTCAGAAATAGCTTTACTAAGCGGCACTATTTCATCGCGATAATGTTTTGCCACGTCAAAGGCGGTGCGATACGCTGCATAGCTTTCGCGCAAATATGAATTTGCAGCCAGCGTAGTTGCCTCGACCCGATACGATGCCGCAAGCGCCTGCGCAGTCATGGCTTCACGCTTAGCATCGCCCCAGTCAAAAATGGGTAGGCTAATGCCCACTTCAAAACCGCGCTTGGTGGTTCGCTGTGTGGTTTCCTGACCATCGGCAATTTCGTAAGTGGTATCTCGACGCAAACCTAATTCAATATCGGTAACACTCGTTAAGTTATTCAAACTTTGTCCGCTAGTAATATGCGCAAATTCCGCTTTCGCCATTTGCACATCGAGTCGCATGGTCGTGGCGGTTTGGCTCACTTCACTAGCCGTGCGCGGCTGATCGGGCAAATTGGGTAAGCGCGCCTCTAGCTGCAGGCGTGCGGCTTGGGTATCACTCAAACCGAGTAGCCGTACCAAGGCTTCGCGCTGCATCACCGTATTTTGCTGTGCCAGCGCCCACTGATTGGCGGCAGCGGCATAAAACGCTTGCTGGCGTGCGCGTTGCAGTTTTGTAAAATTACCGATGGCCTGCATCCGTTGCGCCAATGTTGCGCTGGCACTTGCAGCATCGTTTACGTTTTGCGCAAAGGTCTCATTTTGGGTGGCAGCCACGGCTTTCACCCACGCACTACGTACCTTGGTAACTTCATCAACCACTGTGCTTACTAATTGCAGTTGCGCGATTTCAAGCTGGCGCTGAGATTTTTGTTGGCGCTGCGGCAGGCTGATAATATCTAACAGCCCTACCGTTAACAGCCGCGCTAATTCTAGTTCACTTGAAGTAGTGACTCGCTCAAAACTAAACACGGGATTAGCAATGCGCCCGGTTTGCACCGCCAGCGATGCGTTAGCCCAGTGCTGTGCCAACAGCGCCTGCAGGGCTGCGCTATTGACCAACGCGAGCTTCACAGCGTCAGCTTGGCTCAAGGGTTGCGACAATAGCGTTTCAGTCACTTTTAAACGCGCCACACGCCCTTCAGCACTTTGCGCCAAGCTTAGGTGGCCTTGCGTAAAAGTAAACGCATCCTGATTGGTTTTAGCGAGCGATTGCTGAAAATCAACGGTGGTACAGCCAGT
This sequence comes from Betaproteobacteria bacterium, assembly GCA_031376425.1. GTDB lineage: Bacteria > Pseudomonadota > Gammaproteobacteria > Burkholderiales > Usitatibacteraceae > JANMDR01. The sequence goes on along the minus strand of JANMDR010000239.1, from coordinate 32,056 downwards.
TAAAAAAACCGATACCATCAACGCCGACAATTTCAATGTGCGTAAAACAATAATTTTACTCATGGCTGCTTCCCTTGATGTTGGTGCATGGCGGGCGCGGGCGGCTTTGGTGTTGGAAGTGTCGGAGATGCCGCAGCAGGCGATGGGGTTGCTACCGACGGAACCGCTAGCGGTGGTGCTTGGGGTGATGCTGCTTCTTTGGCATACTCACGCCAGCCACCAATTTTTTCTACCTTATCATTGGCAAGTTTCCAAGCCGTAGGTTTTGGTTCGGTAAAGTTTTCTAATCTTTTATAGTCAGAAAATACGGAACGATAAGACAGCGCGGCAACTGGCGCAATGATTATTTCTGGCGCTTGATTCGCGTAACTATTTTGCGCACTACTAACTGCCAGAGTTAACCCAATGGCGAATAGCGCCGCCTCACCCAATTTTGGGTAGCAGACTTTGATTTTTGAATTCATAAAACCCTCAACAACAGCGCAGACGCAAATTTATTACTATGGCGATGCCATAAATAAAATGCAGACGCGTCATGCGAATTACAAAATGTGCGCACCGAATGGTGGCACGGCTTTGTTTAACCTAGAGGTATAGGTGTTTGGGTGGTCGCTCTAAACCACCGGTAATGAAGGTAATAGCACTGCTTACAAAATTAAATTGCGTAGTTTGATTAGGCAGCGCAAAGGTTTGCGCGACGATGCCGCCAACAGCAGCCACCGCATAGCAACAGGAATCGCAAGCGCTACATTTACCATTAGCCGTGGGCAACTTAGTAAGTTTGCCATCACCGCCTGCATCTTCTGATGCACTCAGCTTTTTTACCATCGCACCGTGGCAATCGGGCATGGCATCATCGCTTGCCATGGTCTGTTCAGCCTTCTCGATCTGCTGTGGTGCAACCGTGTTAGACACCGCAACGCGGTTCATACGCACGCAGTACCCCATAGAAGTCGCGGCTACAGCGTGCGCAGGCAGCGCCAATAGTAGCAGCCATAGAACGATTCTAAATGGGGAAGGGAACTTCATTTCAATAACATAGCACAGGATTGATTTTAATATCTTTAGAGACAACAAATCAGCTTAGAAAGTTCCCGATTCACTTGTTACTTCAATTGCGCGGCACCAATAAACTGGGGTGAGCCGCTTTAGCTTACAACTTTAACCTACAGCCTTAACCTACAGCCTTAACCACGCCATAAGGCGAAACCTTGGCCGTTTCCAGCCATTTCTTAACGCGGTTTGCATCACCAATGCGCGTTAGCCGGCCCCATGAATCAAGCAGCACGATAACTACTGGATTATTGTTAATGGTGGCCTGCATGACTAAGCATTTACCGGCTTCATTAATGAAGCCGGTTTTTGATAAACCAATATTCCAGCCTTCGGATTTCACTAGCGAGTTGGTATTGTTAAAGCCGATCTGCTTGCCACTGTCAGGCAGAGTAACGTGTAATTCTGGTGTGGTGGAAAATTCGCGAATCATTTTATATTCCGATGCCGCCGCTACTAACACCGCTAAGTCTTGCGGGCTAGCTACGTTTCCCGGTGCCAAACCGGTGGGGTCAACAAAATGCGCCTGCGTTAGGCGAATGCTTTGTGCCTTGGTGTTCATTGCCGTTACAAACGCGACCGATCCGCCAGGGTAGGTACGGCCTAAAGCCGCTGCTGCACGGTTGTCCGACGCCATCAAAGCTAGGCGCATTAAATCTTCACGACGGAATGTAGAGCCGATAGGTAGGCGTGAGCGTGATGATTTTAAGGTATCGATATCGGCTTCAGAAATAACGATTGCTTCATCTAAACTCTGTTTAGCATCAAGCACGACCATTGCCGTCATCAGCTTGGTAATACTGGCAATGGGCATAGCGTTGTCGGCATTTTTTGCATAAAGCGAGCGACCCGTTAGCGCGTCGTATACCACTGCGGCATGAGACAATAAATTGGGGCCGCCGTCTTTACCTAAATCGGGCACAGCAGGCGCACGCACTACACGCGCTACTTTTTTAAGTTTTGGGTTCGATTTTTGTGTGGTTTTAGTCGATTGCTTTGCGGTCGGTTTTTTAGCAGCAACAGCCAATGCATCAACTGGCTGCAACACCAACACGCACGCAAAAGCGCCAGCAACGGAAAGCACCACCGCACGCAATTTATATAGCGAGAAAAATTTTGTCATAGAATCCTAACGCGCATAACGCGAAAAAGTGCACAAAAATAGGAAATTCAATACAGCAACAACAACGCCGCTGAAAATTTGGGCAGGGTAGAACAATAGCAAACTGGCTGTAGGATGCAAGCTTCTTTAAGTAAAAACTGAAGTTTAGCGGCTAAAATGTTGAATATATTGGATTTTTAGCTAAAATAAATGCAGCAATTGCAAACTTTTACCCTAATTTGGCATGGCGAAATCCAATTTCTTCCATCGCTAAAAGCACTTTGCGTAGCATAATCTTCCCCTGCCCCTCACTTGTCCCTTACTTGTCACTCACTTTTTCAAGGCGAATCCATGGCGCAAAAATCCCTTTACCCGCACATCAACACCCAAGCCGTGCATGCCGGCCAAGCGCCCGACCCCACCACTGGTGCCCGTGCTGTGCCGATTTATCAAACAGCAGCCTTTTGTTTTGCCGATAGCGATTCCGCCGCCGCCCTGTTCAACTTAGAACAGCCGGGCCATGTATATTCGCGGATATCCAACCCCACGGTAGCGGTGTTTGAAGAACGGATGGCAGCAATAGAAGGCGGCGTTGCCGCTGTTGCCACTGCCAGCGGACAAGCGGCATTACATTTAGCCATTTGCACGCTCATGGGTGTTGGCGGACATATTGTGGCGAGCCGTGCGCTCTATGGCGGTTCGCATAATTTGCTGCACTACACCCTGCCCCGTTTTGGCATTGAAACCACGTTTGTTGATCCGCGCGACATCAACGCGTGGCAAGCCGCCATTCGCCCTTCTACCCGTTTATTTTTTGGCGAAACGGTTGGCAATCCGGGCTTAGACGTACTAGATATTCCTGCTATTGCCACGCTTGGTCGGGCGCAGCACATCCCCTTATTAGTGGATGCCACACTCACCACCCCCATGCTGTCACAACCCGTTGCCCAAGGTGCTGCATTGGTGATGCATTCGGCCACGAAGTTTTTATCCGGTCACGGCACTGTTATTGGTGGCGTGTTGATTGATGGTGGAAACTTTGATTTTCATGCTGCAGGTGAGCGCTTCCCCACGCTGAACGCCCCGTATGACGGCTTTCACGGCATGATTATGAGCGAAGAATCAACGGTAGCACCGGTAGCGCTGCGGGCGCGTCGCGAAGGCCTGCGTGACTTCGGCGCTTGCATGCCAGCCATGACCGCCTTCCAAATTTTGCAAGGCTTAGAAACCCTGCACCTGCGGATGCCAAGGCATATTAATAACGCCCGCGCGGTCGTTAAATTTTTAAGCACCCATGACGCGGTTGCGCACGTTTGCTACCCAGAGTTACCTGACCATCCTGATTTTGAAACCGCTAAAAAACTGCTGCCCAATGGTGTCGGTGCGGTAGTCAGTTTTGATCTTAAGAGTGGCCGTGCGGGCGGCAAAGTGTTTATTGAAAAGCTCAGTTTATTTTCGCACCTCGCCAATATTGGCGATGCGAAATCGCTCGTGATTCACCCCGCCAGCACCACGCATTTTAGAATGGACGAAGCCGCACTAAAGGCTGCCGGTATTGGTGCCGGAACGATCAGGCTATCTATTGGCATAGAACATATTGACGATATTTTGGAAGATTTATCTAAAGCGCTATATGCGGCAAACAAAGCAGCGGGAGCAAAAAAATGAAGCTCATTGTGCAACAAAAAAATGCCTATGCTTACACCGCGAATCGTCCATTTGACGCCGCAAAACCAAACATCATCTTTATCCACGGCGCGGCCAACGACCATAGCGTGTGGCAAATGCAGGCGCGCGCCTTCGCTTATCACGGGTTCAACGCCTTCGCGCTCGATTTACCCGGCCACGGCTTAAGCACAGGAAAATGTTGCGCGACCGTTGAAGAATACGCCGCATGGGTGGTCGATTTTTTAGATGCCGCAAGCCTCGCCAATGCGCACGTAGTCGGCCACAGCATGGGTGCACTCATAAGCTTGTATGTGGCACACAGCGCACCGCACCGCGTAAGCAAACTCGCGCTAATCGGCGCGTGCTTGCCCATGCCAGTTTCCGATACCCTGCTAGAAGCCGCCGCCAACCGCCCCAGTGATGCTATTGATATGCTCAACATCTGGGGACACGCCGCCAGCACCCGCTTACACGCAAGCCCACAACCGGGTACAAGCCTACACGGCAGCTACAAACGCCTACTAGAACGCAGCCAACCCGGCGCGCTCCACAATGATTTATCAGCCTGCGGAAAATTTAGTTTGACGGAACCTGAACTAAAAGCGCTAAATCATAAAACGCTGATTATTGCAGGCGACAAAGATTTAATGACCCCTTGGAAAGCCGCTAATTTACTAGCTTCACAACTTGGAAATGCCACTATTTCGCAAATCGAAAATGTTGGGCATGCAATGATGGCGGAAGCACCAGCGGCGGTGACGGGGTTGTTGCGGGGGCATTTTTTAGCGTAATGTCGAGCGCACTCTTTGCCCCATCGTACGCGGAGTGGGGCGAGTTACGGGACGGCACGAGTTTAGTGCTAGCCTCCACAAGCATTGTTTCTTCACGCTGAATCTCGTTGAACAGGAACGCGGCACCCATGTTCTGCGCTACAGTCAAGGCGGCTTTAATCGCATGTAGTTTCAGCATTATTTCGTCATTCATTGTCGGTGCCAACTATTGCTATATTCGCAGCAATATCGAAGCGAAACCACGGAAGATGCGAAATTGCGCAACAAATTTGGAACCGCGCAACGGATTTGAGGTCTATAACACATACCTTACGGCGCACGTTTACACCATGTTTGTAGTAAACCCACGCAATGTCATAAATTTGACACGATAAATTTTTAGTGTTATATTTAAATAATTTTTTTAATAAATTAAACATTGTAAATTTCTTGATTGAGTGTACTATGGCTTTGTCGCAGCACTTCAGCTACGGCAATTTGATATTTTATCCAACGCATTTCATCACTTTGAAAATCGAAAACATGACAACTCCGTCCACAGATTTTACCCCCCCATGATCTAGCATCGTCCGTTAAACCAGCACAGCGTCCCCTGCGCACATTTTTCGCTAAAACACTATCGATCAGTATTACCGCCGCCATTGTAGCCGTGGGCGGTATCTGCGCTAACGCATACGCCGCACCCGCCAGCGATGTCGGTAAGTGGTTCAAAGCCGATCAACCGATTAAAGATGCGCAAGGCCGAATCCGCTATATCGTTCTGCTCGAAGATATTGAGCTGGCCGAGTCAATCACAAAGTTTAAAGATGCAAAAGACGCGCTCGATTGGAAATCTACGCGCAGCGCCGAGTACATCAATGCCTTGGCCAAATCCAAAAGCAGTGAGCTCGTAGTTCTCTCGACCACCAGCCTTGCCGTTCCTACCTTTACAGCATATCTAACAGAAAAGCAGGCAAAGGATCTTGCTAAAGACAAAAATGTAATTTCCATGACTGAAGACCGTTATGAAAAAACATCATCTCAATGGGTTGATACGATTGGTCCTGGCACTCAAACACGCTCGTGGGGTCTTTCCGCTGTGGGCAATGCTTACCCTAACCCTTCTAACGGCTCCGCAACGGTTTATGTGATTGACCTAGGCGTTCAAGGCCACTCTGACTTACCCAGCATCAACCCGAGCACCCAATTGCACGGAAACAATATGATAAATTCCGTCCCGGGCCGCCCATCAACAATCCTATTGGCTGCTGGCCTCACGCGACCCATGTTGCTGGCATAATCGGCGCACAAAACAATGCGTCTGGCACACTTGGAATGCTGCCTGGGGTAAATATTGTTTCAATTGCGACAGCCGAATACAACTATGATGGGCCATTCAACGGTTATTACTACGCCACACCGTATGGCGGACTTGGAGATTGCTCCGGTGGATCGGATCCGTTCGTGTATTTAGGCGCACCTTCACTCTCAGGAATTATAAAAGCATTTGAATACGTTTACCGCCAAACCGCACTCAGTCAAAAAACAGCAGTGGTGAATTTGTCTATGAATAGCAATTCGACCTACATGGTGGGATCAGGGATTACAGCAACTTTTATGCAATCTGTCGCTACGCCGCGATGGATTGCCCCTAAAAACGGACAATCTGGATATTTGTATCCAGGTAGTTTGATTGTGCAATCCGCTGGTAATGACTTCGTAAACGCATGTGATAAAGCCTACAATGCACCGAGTCCATATGATGGAATTATTGTGGTTGGCGGGCTAAATGATCTGGGACAGCCCGTTACCCCAGATTCAAACAATAACGGCGGTTACCAAAATGTAGTTAACGGTTTAACTAGCATCGAACAAGGATCCAACTATGGCTCGTGTGTAGAAATGTGGGCGCCCAGCAAGGATATAGTGTCAACATGGAGTGGCAATTCTAAGCGAGCACTGTCGGGAACCTCGATGGCCGCGCCACATGTGGCTGGGTTTGCCGCGATACTCCTAGAGCAAAATCCTAATGGCCATACATCAAGCACCTTGGAGCAAGCAGTACGCGCGAAGCTTTCTTATAGAGGTATCGATATTTTAGGTACCGCTGTTTATATGCCTGTCCTTAACACAAACTATTAAGTAGCGACCCGCAACTCGCCGCACCCGAGTTGCGGGCATATTATCAAAGGGTTCAAATGAAAATCAATTACAGCATGGCGACCTTCGTGTTCCTCATAAGTCAAGTTTGCAGCACGACCGTTCACGCGCAAACTGAATTCCGAGGGTCTGCGATTATTCCAAGCAATCCAAACTCGGCTGAAAATATCTCCTATGTTCGAGCTATTACAACACCGAATTGTGGGCGGCAACCACCGTATCATAGTGTTTCCGTGGCAAATAACAACATCACCATTGCCTTTAGCGCATGGACATTTCCCGATCAATTTACACTGCCATCGCCTAATCGCTATATTGATTTAGTAGACCTTGGACGCCTGCTTCCGGGTGACTATACTTTGACGACGACCACGGAAGGGCCGCCTTGCCCGTTCGCCTCTACTTCTAACCCTACCCCGACCGAGCTCAACAAATTCCCTTTCAAAGTCACCGATGGTCGAACGAAAGCTACGCGCGCTAACCCCACGCTTGACTATTCTGGGCAATGGTGGGACGAGGCTGATTCTGGTTGGGGGTTATTTATTTGGCAGGATGGTGCCAGCAACACAATGGCAGCGTGGATGACTTACACAGTGGACGGGAAGCCCGCCTGGTATGTGTTTCAGCCGGTTTGGGAGCAGCATAATTACACCCGCCCAGTAGATGTGTGGCAAACAAGCAAACCGCCCGGCGCAACCTCACCACCCGCTGGCCCGACCAAGCTCATTACCGTTGGCAAGGCGGCACTTGCATTTATATTTAGCAGTGATACGCGTGAATCTAATGCGGCAACGGTAGAACTGCTTGCTTCATTCGCATATAAGCTAGGAGACGGTCCGGAGCAAACGCGAACATTAAAGCGGTTTAAGGCAAAGTGATTGGACACGACTAGTTACCACTGTGATATCTGCTGGGGACGCCAAATTTTAAAGCGTCTTCAGCCCGTCTTGTGCATCAAAATGAGCATCCAAATAATGCCTCCCAATTGACTCAACCAACAGCGGATGCAGACGGCTTGGCATATTGTGTCTCATGCCTTCCACTATTTGTAGCTTGGCATTTGGTACGGTAGCTGCGGTGTCGCGGCCTGCGGTTACCGTCACGCGACACACTGCGTGACGGAAAATTTTTTGACCGGATCGCCATGAAAAACTACACTTTTATCGCTATTGCAGCATTTATCGCAGCACTATTTTGCAGCGCGTCAACTCATGCACAAATACCGCTAATCGGCAGCGGGATTGTGCCGCGCAATCCCACATCAATCGAGAACATTATCTATTTTCGCGCCGAGCGCCCACTCTGCGCACGACGCGACGTCCGCTATAAAAGTATTGCGATGGAAAACAATAACATTACCATTGTCTTTAACGAAGCAACCCCATTAACTACTATACCCAGCCCTTTTTTTAATTCGTTTGACTGGCTTAGCGATGATTTTGATACCATTGATATGGGTCGCCTACCGCCTGGAGACTACACCCTGACCACCGTAGGTGGCCGTTGCACTGATGGTGCAGCTAGCTTATCACCGGACCTAAATAAATTTCCTTTCAAGGTGACCGAGGGTCGCACAAAAAATAGTGTTGCTACCCCTACAATCGATTATTCTGGACATTGGTGGGATGAAAATGACCCAGGTTGGGGGCTATTTATTTGGCATGACGAATCAAATAATATGTTGGCCGCATGGTTTACGTATAAGGCTGATGGCACACCAGCTTGGTATGTTTTCCAACCGATTTGGACTAGACAAAACGTCACGAATCACGCCGAAGTTTGGCAAACAAGTAAACCGCCCGGTACACGTTCACCACCTACTGGCGCTACCAAGCTCGCAACCGTTGGTAAGGCAATGCTTGGGTTCTATTTGGGAGTCGATGCCCGCATCACTCCCCCAATAGCAATAACGCAATACGCCACCTTGACCTACAGCATAGGCGATGCGTTGCCTCAAGTAAAAACCTTGAGTAAATTTAAGGCGAAGTAAAGCGGCGAGTTTAGGCGCTGTCGCAAATAATAGATGGTGGTTTAACAATCGCATGCTACGCCAGACACTCACCGATCAAACCACCAATAGCAGCCTCCTGCGATACCCGCTATCCAAACACTCACAAAAATTGCCGCCGTAAAATAGCTTCGTGGTCGCGCGAGTAGGGCATCGGCCTTTTGCCGCGATTCTTCTAGCACCGCTGCTGGTAGCAGGCGAATAATGAGCCATAAGCCAAAGGGCACGATAAGCAAATCGTCCAGATAGCCAAGAATAGGAATGAAGTCAGGAATGAGATCGATGGGGCTTAGCGCGTAGGCTGCTACAAATAACGCTAAGCCGCGCACTAAAAGTGGCGTACGCGGGTCACGCGCGGCGAAGTACACAGCAACAGTATCGCGTTTTAATTGACGTGCCCAATTTCTAACGCGATCAACTACTGACATAATGATTTTTACCACTCTTCATTGCGAGCGCTGGAAATTTGTATGTAATGACTATTTCTACGCATGGCTAACTGATGCGAAAATTCCTATTTCAGGATGCCATCTCGGAACCGCTACCCAAACAATGTCCCGCAATTGACTCAACCAATAGGGGATACAAACGGCTGGGCATATCATGCCCCATGCCTTCCACTATTTGTAGCTTGGCATTTGGTATGGTGGCTGCGGTGTCGCGGCCTGCTGCTACCGGCACGAGTGGATCGGCAGCGCCGTGAATGACCAAGGTTGGCGCGGCGATGCGGGCAATATCAGCACGGCGATCACCAGCGGCAGCAATCGCAAAAATTTGCCTAGCACTGCCGGAGGGGTAGTAGTCGCGTTGCGTGTGCGCTAGTGCAAATTGGCGGCGCACGGTGGCTTCGGCAGCCAGATCGGCCTCTGTGGCACCGTGTAGCGGTGCGCCCACAGCATCGCGGGTGGGGCTACCAATAGCGGCTAAAACGCCTAACATGCGGGCTACCGCGCCTTCTACATCGCCATGCTTGGCGGGCTTGGTCATGAGTGCACGGCGGGCGGCGGCGCTAGGGCCTGGTAAACTGCGGCGACCCGTAGTGGACATAATGGATACCAAACTTAAGACTGCTTCAGGGGTGCGAGCGGCAAGCTGCTGCGCGATCATACCGCCCATGCTGGCACCCACCACATGGGCACGGGCGATGCCGAGCGCCCTTAACAATTGCCGCGCATCGTCGGCCATGTCGTTCAAACTATAGGCGGATTTAAGCGGCAAACCCATCATAAATTTAAGCGCACCCCACATTAGGTTTTGATTGATTGCGTCGTGAAAATGAGTTGATAGCCCAACATCACGATTATCAAAACGAATAACGTAAAAACCTTTTTCTACCAAGGCATCACACAGCGGTTGCGGCCAAGCAATCATTTGCATACCTAAGCCCATGATGAGCAAGAGGGGCGGATTTAGGGGATTACCAAAGGTCTCATACTCCAGCCGAACTTGGCCAGTTTCGATATGCGGCATATTTCAAACGAACCTTTTAAAAAAACCAATCGCCGGTGCGATCAGGATCGCGAAACACATATTGCTTCCAGCCACTGCGATCAAACTTTTGCCATTTACCTTCAGCTTGCGCCAGCCGATCCGCGACGGCGTACCACACAGATGGATTAAGCCCTAAGCCAACGTGGCTGGCTATCACTTCGATATTTTCGGCTTCTGCTCCTTTTGTGCATTCTGCCTGTACGCTACATTGCCATGCCACAACGCCATCAGTACGGCTATAAATAGAAGTTGTGGGCACAGGGGGGGCGGTAGCTAAACTTGCGAGCATACGTTTATCGTCGAGTTTAGTGCCGCTGGCGTATTCATAAATTCGCCACGCATTGGTGGCTTTAGGGTCACCACAAAATGGCGTGCCCATTGAGATCACACTACGGACGCTATTGGGCAGCATCTTTGCTACTTCACGGGCGTAAACACCGCCCAAGCTCCAACCAATCAGGCTCACTTTACGGCCGCTGCCTTTTTGTAATTCTTGCACCTTGGCAACAATATTTTCAAGCACACCTTCACGTGGCCCTAAGTTCATGCCGAGTTCCCAACCTTGGGCGTTAAAACCGCGATCATTTAGAAAATTGCGCAACGGTGCCGTGGAAAAATCACCAGCTACTAATCCGGGAAACACCAATACAGTATGACCATCACCAGTGGGTGCATTGCGCAATAGCGGCCATGAAGCAAGGGCGGCCCCATACTCCCATGGCGCACGACCCTCAAGCGCGAGCAGCAGCGGACCGGGGGCTTTAATATTGCCCCAAAGCTGCTCTATGGATTCGTCGAATTCAGAGTTTGCGGCAGGCTTAGCATTGGGCTTGGCAGATTTCTTTTTCATAAGAAGAGAGGCGGTCATAATAAAAAATTTTATTTAGAAGTATGTTTTGATTTAGTGGTATTCGTATTGGTATTAGCTTTAGCTTTTACGCTTGGTTTTGCTGGCACCTTCGCAGGTGCTTTTACAGGCACTTTTACAGTCACTTTGGCAGGCAATTTTTTAGCCACTTTTTTCACTGCAACTACTGGTTGTAACCCTGCTATTTTAGGGGCTTTTACAGGCGCTTTAGTTGTTGCTTTTTTGGCGCTTGGTTTCGCCTCTGGCACGGGTGTACTTGGAGGGTTTGACGCTGCCAATAATTCCTGATGCGCTGCTTCCATCGCCTTGGCAAATCTGGCGATATCGGGCACGGCTTTTTTGCACGCGATTAAACCAATATCTAGTGAGCCGTTATAGCTGTGCAAAGTTACGTTCAAACCCAATCCGTGGGTAACAATAGACACCGGAAAATACGCGTCCATTGTGGCACCAGCCATATACAGCGGCACTTGGGGACCAGGTACGTTGGAGATAACCAAATTGGCAACCGTAGGAATACGGTTAGCAACAACATCGCTGTTATAAAGCGTGCTGATAGCACTCATTAACCACGGCACACCAAGCGAGGGCAGATCAGTGGGGATCACATTTTTCATACCTTGGGTGAGCATTTTAGCTTTAGTGCTGCCAGCCACAATAGCGGCTATGCGTTTTGCCGGATCAGCTAAATTAGTGGCTAGGGTAATCAACATCATCGTTACTTGATTGCTTTGCGATGTGTCGCCCGCAGCACGCAGGCTCGCGGGAACCGCGCCTATCATCGTTTTCGCAAGAATTTTCTTATCATCGCCAAAGTATCCGCGCAATGCGCCGCTACAAAGCGCTAGCACGACATCATTCAATTTTGCGTCATGTGCACGGCCAATTTGCTTAATTTCGCTTAATGGAATCCGCAGCGTTTTAAACGCCCGACGCGGCGAAACCGCAACATTCATTGTCGTGCGCGGGCCAATGGCTAAGCCTTTTGGCAGTAATGCCGCTACGCCCGACAGCGACTTTTTCTTTTTTGGGTCACTGCTTTGCTTTAAAGCTTCCGCAGCCGATGCGGATAAAGCATTCATTGCACTCGCTGTTTTTGCAAGTTCGGGTAATGATTTCGCAATTTTCCCGTACTGTGCCACGGTATTTCTAAACGCGGCACCCAGTAATTTCATCGCCGTAGGTGGGGCTTTGGACTTGCGCTCACTCGGCGCATCAACAACTGTGGGTATGGGTGAAGTTTCAAGCACCGCTTGGGCAAGCGCTACGCCGCCTTGACCATCCAGAGCCGCATGATGGATTTTTGCGTAAAACGCAATTTGGCCGCTTTGCAAGCCTTCCACCACTGTAAATTGCCACAATGGCCGATCACGATCTAACAAACCTTCGTGCAGCTTGGCAATCATGGCTTCGCATTGCGCCATCGTGCCAGGTTTGGGTAATTTAACAGTTTGAATATGGTGCGCAATATCCACTTTATCTGCAGTTGTCCACACAGGTGTAGCTACGGCAAAAGGCATGAAGGCCAAGCGTCTACTAAACAGCGGCGCTAAGTGCATGCGCGCGGTAATGTGATCGCGAATTTTTGGGTAAAAACTTCCCTTATGTTTGGCGGGCGGGGTAAACAAAATACAGCTACCCACATGCATGGGTGTAGCGTCTGTTTCCATGTGCAAAAACACGGCATCTAGCGCACTTAATTGCTGCATATCTTCTCCGTCAATCCATTATGTTTTTTTACTACCTTGATTTTGGCATGTTTTCAGCTACCTAAACCACTTAAGAACCACCTGTACCGCAACACACTAGCGCCGCTGCGCAAAAAACGCCCGCAATCGCGCACTACTTTCAGCAGCGAGTACCCCACCTTCAAAGGTGCAATGGTGATTTAAGTGCGCATTGCCGCTTAAATTTAGCAAACTGCCACAAGCCCCATTTTTAGGCTCGGTAGCGGCATATACTACTCTGCTCACACGGGCATGGACAATTGCCCCCACGCACATCGCGCAAGGCTCCAAAGTAACGTAGAGCGTTGAATTTACCACACGATAATTCTGTATTTTTTGGGCGGCCTGACGCATTGCCACCACTTCCGCATGCGCCGTTGGATCATGGGTACTAATGGGGCAATTAAAACCCTCGCCGAGCACGGTTTGTTGTGCCGTATCGATTAATACCGCGCCCACCGGTACTTCGCCTTGTAGCGCTGCTGCGTCCGCAAGTAATAGCGCATGGCGCATCCACTGCGCGTCTTGGTCGTGTTGGGTATCTTGCGGATCAAGGCCCATTAGCCAGCCACACGCCCGATTTTCCGCCGCGCTTCTCCAACAAGCGCACACCGGAAATAATCATGCCGCGATCAACGGCTTTAAGCATGTCATAAACTGTGAGTAGCCCTATGCTCACTGCTGTCATGGCTTCCATTTCTACACCTGTACGCCCCACGGTGGCAACCTTGGCTTGGCATATTAGCGTACTGGATTGCGCATCTACAACAAAATCAACCTCAACATGCGTCAGACCGATGGGATGCGCTAAAGGAATCAAATCAGCGGTTTTTTTTGCGCCTTGAATTGCCGCAAGCCGCGCCACACCAAGCACGTCGCCCTTGGCAGCCTGCCCTGCTGACAAACGCGCCAAGGTTTCCGGCAGCATTTGAATCAGGCCGGTAGCAATAGCAATGCGCGCGCTTTCAGCTTTGTCACCCACATTAACCATATGTGCTTGGCCTTTCGCATTAAAATGGTTCAGTGGTGTATTCTTATTGTTGTCGGACATGGCTAGTGGCTAAATTGAGAAAATGTTGCAACAGGAACTTAAATGCATTTTTAGAATCTTAAACTACATGGGCTGTAAAAACCATGCCTTAGCTATGTTTGTCGAATGCATAGCATCTATCAAAATATTGTTGAGCACACACGTTGAATAATAAATCTACGCGCACTGCTATTAACCGCGCAACTATCCCCGCCGTTATTATGGCGCTTACCCTTACGGGTGTGCCGTGCTATGCCCCGATTGCGGTAGCTGCGAGCTCACCGACTAATTTACCCGATTTAGGCGATTCTTCTGATGCCGTTTTGTCGGAAGCGCAAGAGCGGGCTATTGCCAAGCGCATCATGCTTGATGTACGCGGCGAGCGTAGCGTGATCTCAGACCCGGAGCTTACTGATTATATTAATCAACTCGGCAATCGCTTAGTTACGGCTGCTGCGGGTGCGACTACCGACCAACGTCGCACGTTCGAATTTTTTTTGCTAGAAGATGATTCTATCAATGCCTTTGCATTACCTGGCGGCGTCATTGGCTCGCACACTGGCTTGGTGATCGCTGCCGAAAGCGAATCTGAATTAGCAGGTGTGCTCGGCCACGAAATAGCGCACGTAACCCAACGCCATATTGCACGTGGTGCCGCAGAGCAAAAAACCGCATCCTTGCTTTCAATTGCAACCTTAGCCTTAGCGGTATTGGCGGCGCGTTCGGGCGGCAGCAATAGTGGCCAAGCGACTGAAGCCGCACTCATGGGGGGGCAGGCGTTGGCGATTCAAGCGCAGCTTGATTACACCCGTGAATTCGAGCGTGAAGCGGATCGCGTGGGTATCACGATTTTGCAACGGGCAGGCTTTGACGTCCACGGCATGGCTAATTTTTTTGATCGTTTGTTAAAATTCAATCGCCATAATGATGGCAAAACGCCAGGCTATTTACGTACCCATCCGCTCACTACCGAGCGGATTTCAGATATGCAAAACCGCATTGGTTTAATGACTAAAAATTCAATTGATAGCAGCCCCGATTTCCGTTTTGCGCGGGCTAAATTACGCTCCATGAGCATGACGCCAAATGATAGCGAAACCTATTTTCGAGGGCAAATCACTGAAAAGTCTATTTTGCGTGATATCGCTGATGTGTATGGCTTAATTTTGAGCTATAAGAAGCAGCGCAATTTTGCCAAAGCTGAAAAAGAACTTAAAGATTTAGGTGCGCTAGCCAGTAATAATAGCTGGTTCGAGCTGGTGAGCGCTGACTTAAAAGCTGAGCAAAAGCAATGGAAAGAAGCCGTTGCATTGTATCGCCAAGGTGCGCAAAAATATCCTGGAAAGCGCGGTTTTAGCTATGGCTATATTGATGCCCTATATGAATCCGGTCTGCCCGATGAAGCTTTAGTTGCCGTAAATGAAAAGCTTGGTCCAGCACTAGCAAACAACGAGGACTACCGCTTACATGAACTTGCCGCCAAAGGCTATGCCATCAAAGGCAAACGGGTTTCACAGCACCGCAGTTTGGCTGAGGCCTATTATCGGCGCGGCAATTTAAGAGGTGCCATTGAGCAACTAGATATCGCTATTCGCGCCAAAGATGGCAATTATTATGAAACCACCGCTGTAGAGGCACGCCGTCGCGAATTTAGAAGTGAATACAAAAACCGCTTGCTACTACCGGGCGAAAAACGCCAGCCTGAAGGCCGTGAAACACGCGATGGCAGACCAGATGATCGCACGAGCGAAGGACGGAATCCATCTTGACTTGGCGGGCTAAAATTCGCCTATTTGCGCTTGTAGTCTGTGTGCTAGGCCTGCTTTTAAAGATTGCCATAATCCAAATCGCAACAGCGCAAGTAACACCCATGCAGCCCGCCGCAAATACCGCCTCAATAGCACAATCACGCGTAGCTGCTGGCGAAGCCATAGCGCTCGATCCTGGGCGTGGCAATTGCAACGCCTGCCACCAGCTTCCCAATTCCGCTAAAGCCAAGGGTAAATCAAAAATTGGCATAAGCCTGAGTGCTGTACGCAGCAAGTATCCCGATGATAAAAAGCTCCGAGCGCTAATTTGGGATGCACAAGAAATAAATCCACAAACCATCATGCCACCATACGGCAAGCATCGTATCTTGAGCGAGGCCGAAATTGATGACCTCGTGTTATGGTTGATGACGCAATGAAGCACATTTTAATATTCGTGCCGGTAATATTGGCACTAACGCTTCAAGCAAGTGCGGTAAGTGCGCAAAAAATACCGCCGGTAAACGCCCTAACTAATAGCACTTCTAACCCATCACTAAGCACACCAGATAGTGAACGATTAGCGATGGTGGCTTTTTTAAAGCGCAACTATGCGAAGCTTAACAACGTTGAAATTACCCAAGCGGCGGCGGCCTTAGAACCAGAGGTAAAAATTTTTGCGCTCGGCAGCGACAACGAAACCAATACCGCTGATGTCTTGGCGATTGGTAAAAAGCGCCGGGATGCGAAATTTGCCAACGGCAAAAGCTTTGCGCAATGCTTTAGCGGTGGCGGTAAACGCGCCGCCGCGAATTATCCGCACTTTGATGCCGCCAGCAATAGTGTGCTGACCTTGGAGGCCGCGTTAAACAAGTGCTTGCGTACTAATAATGAAATGCCACTTTTAATAAGTGACGCTTGGACGATGGGCGCATTAGCGGCATACCTGCGGAGTTTATCGGATAACGTCAATTTAACCATTCGCGTCAGCGGTGCCGCCGCGCGCGCGCGCTTTGATGCGGGTCGTGCGCAATTTTTGCAACGTCGCGGCCAACAGAACTTTGCCTGTGCCAGTTGCCATGTTCAGCACGCTGGCGCGATCTACGGCCAATCAGGGCTTTCGGCAGCCGTTGGGCAAGCAACTAATATGCCGGTGCTTTGGGCGGGCGGCAAATTACGCAGCGTGCAAATGCAATTTCAAGTGTGCATGGAACGCAGCGGGGCATTGCCATTAGCACTAGGCAGTGCCGCCATGAATGATTTAGAGTACTACCATGCTTTTCTTTCTACTGGATTACCCATACAGCCTTTAAGCGCACGACGCTAAGTTTGGTTCCGGCTAACGTAGCAAGGTTAAAATACAATTTCTAGTAAATTTTTACTGCTCACTGGCGCAAAATCTATCACTCATGATTAAAAAAATTCTGAAATTCTTTATTCGTATCCCCGTTCTAATCGTTCTAGCAATCGCCATTTTGAGCTGGTTTGGCTATAGCGGCTACAAGCAAAAAGCAATTTTAGCCAAAGCGGATCGCTACCGCACTACGGTCGTTGATAACGGTGTCGTGCAGCAACGCATCACCGCAAACGGTACCTTAGCACCGGTTTCGGTGGTAAACGTGGGCACTCAGGTTTCTGGCACCGTACTAAGATTACATACTGACTACAATAAGCAGGTAAAAGCGGGTCAGGTGTTATTAGAGCTAGATTCCGCCTTAATCGCCGCTACTATTGCGCAAATTGAGGCCACTTTGCGTTCCGCCGAAGCCACACAACGTTTGGCTGAGAGCACTATGAAGCGCAACAAAGAATTAGTCGCAAAAGGCTTTATTTCGCCAGCCACCTTAGAGCAAAACCAAAAAGAAGTTGAAGTTGCCAGTGCGCAGGTTTCACAGGTGCGTAGCCAGCTTGAGCGGGAGCGCACCAACCTGCAATTCACCATTATCAAATCACCTATCGATGGCACCGTTATTGATCGTAAAGTGGATGTCGGGCAAACCGTTGCGGCGAGCTTTAGCACACCAACTTTATTTCAAATTGCGCGTGATCTGCAGAAAATGCAGATTGACACCAGCGTAGCCGAAGCGGACGTAGGGCGATTGCGCGATGAAATGCCCGTAACCTTTACCGTTGATGCGCATCCTGATCGTGAATTTCAAGGCAAGGTGCGGATGGTGCGCTTAAATCCGACCATTCAACAAAACGTAGTGACTTATAACGTGATTGTAGACGTGTCTAACGAAGATAATTTGCTTAAACCTGGTATGACGGCGCAGGTGTCAATGGTGACCGCCACCAAGTCTGACGTAGTGCGTATCCCCAACGCGGCGTTGCGCTTTAAGCCTCCTCGCGATGAAAAAGCCGAAGCTTTAAAAGCAGCGGCTGATAAAACCAAAGGTACCACCGCTATGGCGGCAGCAATGACCGCACCCGGGGCTGCCATGAAAAAACCACCCACTAAGGTATATAAAACCACCCCTGATGGTGAACTTATACCTATTGAGATTCAGACCGGCATTGCCAGTAATCAGTTCACCGAAATTACCGCAGGCGATGTGAAAGTGGGCGATAAGCTAGTGACTCGCGATACCCAAGATCCAACTGCGCGTAAGTAACGGCAGCGATGAACCCAACTCAATCGAATAATGTTGTGGAGAACCCTGAAAACAGGGCTTCTTCAGCAAACGTAATCAGTAAAAAAACGCTGATTGCACTTTCGCAGATAAAAAAGAGCTACTTTTCTGCTGACGTTGCAACCCCCGTGTTACATGGTATTGATCTCACCATCAACCACGGTGAATTTGTAGCCATCATGGGGCAGTCAGGTTCAGGTAAATCTACCTTGATGAATATCTTGGGCTGCCTAGATACGCCCACAGAAGGCAGCTTTTACCTGAACGGCAAAGAAGTGGCACGCTTAAACGATAATGAACTTGCCAAAGTGCGCAACGAAACAATCGGCTTCGTGTTTCAAGGGTTTAATTTGCTTAAGCGTATGCCGCTAATCGACAATGTTGCCCTACCCCTACTGTACGCAGGCGAAAGCATGAGCGTGGCGCGTAAGCGCGCCCAAACGCGGTTAACGCAAACGGGGCTTGGCACCTTCGGCAAACGATTGCCCAATCAAATTTCCGGTGGGCAGCAACAGCGGGTGGCGATTTCTCGCGCCCTGGTGTGTGACCCCGCGTTGATTTTGGCGGATGAACCAACAGGCAATTTAGATACCGCCACCAGCAAAGAAATTATGGAATTGTTCACGCGCCTGAATGAAGAAAACGGCATGACGATTTTAATTGTAACCCATGAGCCGGACGTAGCCCGCTACGCAAAACGATTGGTGCGCTTAAAAGACGGGCTGGTGACCTATGATGGGCCAGTTACCGACGCGCATCTTTAACCACACTTTTACGCAGATTTCGCCATGAAAAATAAAACCGCCCTCATTACCGGATCCACCAGCGGCATTGGCTTGGGTATCGCCAATGCCTTTGCAAAAGCCGGTGCCCATATCGTACTGAATGGCTTTGGTGAAGCGGCGCAAATCGAGGCATTACGCGCACAAATGGCGGCAGACTATGGCGTTACCGTGCGTTACCATGGCGCTGATATGTCCAAGCCCAGTGAAATCGCCGCCATGGTGGCATTTGCTGGTGACGTTGATATCTTAGTAAATAACGCCGGAATTCAACACGTGTCCCCTGTAGAAACTTTCCCACTTGAAAAATGGGACGCCATTATTGCGATTAATTTATCCAGTGTTTTTCATACCACGCGCGCGGTATTGCCGATGATGAAAAATAAAAAGTGGGGTCGCATTATCAACATCGCATCCGCCCACGGTTTAGTGGCATCGCCATTTAAATCCGCCTACGTGGCAGCCAAGCATGGCGTGGTGGGCTTTACAAAATCATGTGCCTTGGAAACTGCAGAGCTTGGCATCACCGTCAACACGATTTGTCCAGGTTATGTGCTCACGCCATTGGTCGAAAAGCAAATTGACGACCAAGCCAAAGTGCATGGCATCGCCCGTGAGAACGTGGTGCGCGACGTAATTTTAGCGCCGCAGCCTACCAAGCAATTTGTAAGCATTGAGCAAGTAGCATCAATGGCGGTATATCTAGCAAGTGACAATGCCGCAGGCATGACGGGCACAGCAGTATCAATGGACGGCGGCTGGACGGCGCGCTAGATCATGGCTAAAAATAGCCCAAAAATAAGGCTCGTTCATGTGCTGCTCACCGGCTTTAATCCGTTCGCTGGTGAACCTAAAAATGCTTCTTGGGAAGTCTGCAAAGCAGTGGGCAAGAGTAAATTTCCAGACCATGTGCGGCTGCATTTACTGCAAGTACCTACGGTTTTTTCTGAAGCCATCAAGGTGGTGACTACTGCCATTGATACTCTAAAACCCGACATTATCATTTGCACAGGTCAAGCCGGTGGACGCTTTACGATGAGTATCGAGCGCGTCGCCATAAATATTAATGATGCGAGTATTCCCGATAATGCCGGTGCCCAACCACTTGATTTAACGATCAACAACAAGGGGCCAGCCGCCTACTTTGCTACTCTGCCGATTAAAGAAATTGTTGCCGCCATCCGTGCTGAAGCTGTACCGGCAGAAGTTTCCAATAGCGCTGGTACCTTCGTGTGCAATCATTTGCTATATGGTGTTTTACACCATTTAGCAATACATAAAATGTCGTGCCAAGCCGGTTTTATTCATTTACCTTTTTTGACTGAGCAAGTGCTCGATAAAACCGATAAACCATCCCTTAGTCAGGCCAATATGGTGGCGGGCATAAAAGCAGCTTTAAAAACGGCGATAATAGCCACACTGAAATCTAATTAAAGGAGTAAGCCATGAGCCAACCTAAATCCAAAGTTTATGCCGATGCCAAGAGCGCACTTGACGGTTTACTGCAAGATGGCATGACGATAGCTGCAGGCGGGTTTGGTTTGTGTGGCATACCGGAAAATTTAATTGCTGCCTTGGTGGCATCTGGCGCAAAGAATCTCACCATCGCCGGTAATAACGCGGGTGTAGATGATTTTGGCATGGGGCTATTGCTAAAAACGCGCCAAGTTAAAAAAGTGATTGCCAGCTATGTGGGTGAAAATAAAGAATTTGAGCGTCAGGTATTGGCTGGTGAATTAGATTTGCAGCTGGTACCGCAAGGCACATTGGCGGAACGGTTTCGTGCTGGCGGTGCTGGTATTCCTGGTTTCTATACCCGCACCGGCTTTGGTACTAAGCTCACCGAAGGTAAACCAACCCATGTATTTGGCGATGGCCGCGAGTATGTTTTAGAAGAAGGCATTAAAGCCGATGTTGCTATCGTTAAAGCGTGGAAGGGCGACGCCGCCGGTAATTTAGTTTACCGCAAGACTTCGCGTAACTTTAATCCTATGATCGCCACCTGCGGCAACATTACTGTTGCTGAAGTAGAAGAAATCGTGCCAGTTGGCTCGCTTGATCCTGACAATATTCATACACCGGGGATTTTTGTAGACCGTATTATTCAAGGTGCAAAATTTGAAAAACGCATCGAGTTTCGGACGGTTTCAGGCACCGCTACCAAGAAAGATTCACCTATACGCGACGCTATGGCTAGGCGTGCCGCGCAGGAGCTACGCGACGGCTATTATGTCAATCTTGGTATCGGTATTCCAACCTTAGTAGCCAACCATATTCCTGAAGGCATGCAAGTGACATTGCAAAGTGAAAACGGCTTACTGGGTATTGGCCCTTTTCCGGCGGACGACGCTGTTGATGCCGATTTAATTAATGCTGGCAAACAAACTATTACCAGTATCGCTGGGTCTAGCTTTTTTTCTAGTGCAGATTCATTCGGCATGATTCGCGGCGGCCATGTTGATTTATCGATTTTAGGTGGCTTGGAAGTGGCAGAAAACGGTGACCTTGCCAATTGGATGGTTCCCGGCAAAATGGTCAAAGGCCCCGGCGGCGCAATGGATTTAGTATCGGGTGTAAAACGCGTTGTTGTATTGATGGAGCACACGTCAAAAGATGGTGCTCCTAAGGTGCTAAAAACATGCGCACTACCCATTACCGGGCGCGGCATTGTAAATCTAATCATCACCGATTTATGCGTGTTTGAAGTCCATCACGGCCGCGGCTTAGTGCTCACCGAATTGCATAGCGGCATCTCCTTAGAAGAGGTGAAAGCAAAAACCGGTTGCGATTTTGAGATTGCGTTGAAGCCAAGCTAATTGGCTTAGTCTTAGCACGGACTAGCCGAAGATCAACAAGCTCTAACAACAAAAAATCATCACACCCAATAACAAAAACCCGCAACAATAGTGCGTGGTTGATTAAATAATATTATGCACGCAACCGCCGAAAAGCCACTCTGGAAGCCCAGCGCCAGCCAAATTGAATCTGCCAATATCACTGCGTTTCGGCGCAACGTGGAGCAGCGCTATTGCGTAGACCTTCCTGACTATGCGGCGCTATATCATTTTTCGATCACGCGACTCGAAGATTTTTGGGCCGCAGTCTGGGATTTTACCCATGTGCTCTCGCAACAAACTTCCACCACGATTTTAGCCAATCCCAATGCCATGCCTGGGGCACAGTTTTTTCCTGACGCCAAGCTAAACTTTGCGCAGAACTGCCTGCGCGATAAACACATCACCGCACCAAACGCCGACGCCATCGTGTTCTGGGGTGAAAATAAATCGCGCTACACAATTAGCAACGCGCAATTGCACGCAAGCGTAGCGCAAATGGCTGCTGCCCTGCGCCATCACGGCGTACAGCCGGGGGATCGCGTGGCTGCCTATATGCCCAATGTGCCGCAAACCATGATTGCAGCACTTGCCACCGCAGCCATTGGCGCAATTTGGACATCGTGTTCAGCCGATTTTGGCGCACAAGGCGTGCTTGATCGCTTTCAACAAGTTGAGCCAGTCATACTCATTGTTTGTGATGGCTATTTTGGCGCGGGCAAATCACACCATACGCTCGATACCGCAACTTTAATTGCGGCTGGGCTGCCCACAGTGCGCCAGCTTATTTGCGTGCCGTATTTAGCTACCATAGAAAGCCGCGCACCAGATTTAGGTAGCCTACCTAATGCCGTGACCTTTGGGGCGCTTCTAGCACCATTTACGGCGGCCGCATCAATAGAAATCCCCTATGCCAGCCTGCCATTCAATCACCCTTTAACCATTTTGTATTCATCCGGCACCACTGGCGTGCCCAAATGTATCGTGCATAGTGCTGGTGGCACCTTGATGATGCATTTAAAAGAACATCAACTGCATTGCGATATTAAGCCGAATGATCGCGTGTTGTACTTCACCACTTGCGGTTGGATGATGTGGAATTGGTTGCTTACTACTTTAGCCTCCAACGCGACCATTGTGCTTTACGACGGTTCGCCCTTTATGCATCGCGGCGCGGTGCTGTACGACGTAGTTGACGCGGTGCAAGTCACGCATTTGGGTATATCGGCAAAGTATATTGACGCGCTTATAAAAATTCATTTGAATCCCATGCGCACCCATTCGCTAAGCAGCTTGCGTATGCTGCTTTCCACCGGTTCACCATTATCACCGGATGGTTTTGATTATGTTTATAACAATATCAAAACGGATTTATGCTTATCTTCGATAAGCGGCGGTACTGATATTGTTGCCTGTTTTGTAGGTGGCTCGCCGATATTACCCGTATACCGTGGCCAAATTCAATGCCGCCTGCTGGGCATGGCGGTTGACGTACTGGACGATGCTGGTCAGCCTACTCGCCCGCGTGATGGCGTACATGGTACGCGTGGCGAGCTTGTTTGCACCAGACCGTTTCCCTCCATGCCTATTGGCTTTTGGCGCGATGCGGACGGCAGCCGCTATCACGCCGCTTACTTTGAGCGTTTCGCCAATATTTGGACGCACGGTGATTACTGCGAGCTTACAGCACAAGACGGCTTAGTCATTTACGGCCGCAGTGACGCGGTGCTCAACCCCGGCGGTGTACGGATTGGCACTGCAGAAATTTATCGTGAAGTAGAAAAATTGCCGCAGGTATTAGAATCCATCGCCATCGGTCAGGACTGGCCACCCGATAAGCTAGGTGATGTGCGGGTGGTGCTATTTGTTAAACTTGCTGAAGGTGTAGTGCTGGATAAGCTTTTGATCAAAAAAATCAAAGAGCAAATTAAAGTAAACACTTCCCCTCGTCATGTGCCCGAACGCATCTTGCAGGTACCCGATATTCCGCGCACCCGTAGCGGCAAAATTGTCGAACTCGCGGTGCGCAATGTAGTACATGGGCTGCCGGTAAAAAACAAAGAAGCACTGGCAAATGCAGAGGCGTTGGCGTTTTTTAGCGACAGGGAAGAGTTACAGAAATAGCTGACGCACGCCCTACTTTGCTTATTCTTCCACCTCATCACCCACAACAAAATCTACAATTTGTAGCGGTATGCGCAGTGTAAACGTGGCACCTTTGCCTAAAACTGATTCTGCTGCCAAGATACCATGTAGCTTTTGGGTAACCAAGTTGTAGGAAATACTAAGGCCCAATCCAGTGCCGCCATTATCGCGTTTAGAGGTAACAAAGGGCTCAAAAATATGCGCTTCAAGTTCAGGCGCGATACCTTCGCCATCGTCTTGCACAGCAATTTGCGCATACTCACCCTCAGCACTAATTCTTATCGAAATATTGCCTTCGGTACGGTGCGCAAACGCATGACGTAGCGCGTTCATGATGAGGTTCGTCAAAATTTGATCGAGTGCGCTTGGGTAGCTTTCGACGATGATTTTTGCATCACCGCTCAAATGGCACTGCACGTTGTGCTTTTTGCACTCGGGACTAAGCGAACGCACTAAATCTTGTATCGAATCATGCAAATTGAATTTCGTAATGCGTTCATCAGATTGATTGACTGCCACCCGTTTAAAACTCGTCACCAGTTGCGCGGCGCGCTCTAAATTTCGCAAAATAATAGCGCTGGTTTCTATGGTGTCGGTTAAAAATTCTTCAAACGCATCTTGATCTAATTCACCAGCTTGGTAGCGTGTGTTGGCGACTGCCGCAGCATCACACAAATGACTGGCCGCCGTTACTGAAATTCCTAGCGGGGTGTTGATCTCATGAGCTACACCTGCAACTAAGCCACCAAGCGCCGCCATTTTTTCAGATTCAATCAGTTGCTTTTGCGCTGCCTGCAGCTGATCTAAGGCCGCCCTTAAGCTACGAGTACGATCAACGACTTGATCTTCCAGTGAGGCATGCGCCAAGATAACTTGTTCTTGCGCCTGCATTTTTGCTTCGGCAGCTAATGCCCGCGCGGCGATTTCGGCTAGTGCCGACATAAAACCCACGTCCTCATTAGACCAATGTCGCGCGGCACTGGTGGAGTCACAACCGACCCCCCCAACCAGCTTGCCGTTGACACAAATCGGCGCATTAATCATGGACTTAACACCGAGCGGACCGGTATAAAATTCTTTAAAGTCGCGGGTAGCGGGATGCGTGTCAACATCATCAGCGATGATGAGTTGCTGATCTAACAAATAGGCGAAATAGGCTGGAAAATGATGCTTGGAAAAATAAACATTTTCAACTTCTTCAAGCACACCATTAGCAATCATTGCAGCGCAGTTTAGCCGGTCTTTTTCCGCATTAAACAGCCAGATACTGCTGATTGCACCATTCAAGCCTTTGCAGGCTGCACGCGCAATCTCCTCGGCAGCCATGGCGAAATAGCCACAGTCAATAAGAGTGGATTTTGAGAGTTCGACTAATAGTCGCTGTTGTGTTGGTAACACGGCACGGGTTAATCGGGAAAGCGACGCCGAATATCATTCACGGCATCCATATTGTCTAACAATATTTTTACGAGCTTAGGATCAAACTGTAGCCCGCTTCGTTCGGCAATAAAGGCAACAATGGCATCATGCGTCCACGCTTCTTTATAAACCCGTTTACTACCTAGGGCGTCACATACATCTGCGAGCGCGGTAATCCGCGCAGCCACATTAATTTGCTCACCCCGTAAGCCTTGTGGATAACCGTTACCGTCCCAATGCTCATGATGTTCATGTGCTATAACTGCACCCACTTTTAACATGCGTTTATCTGAGGAGTTGAGCATGTCAAAACCAATGCGAGCATGGGTACGCATCGTCTCGCGTTCAGACTCAGTGTGCTGACCAGGCTTATTTAATATATGGTCTGGTATACCCATTTTTCCCAAATCATGTAAGGGCGAGGCGTGACGAATAATTTCCACTTCAGCAGCATCTAACCCCAACTTGTGCGCCAATAACTCAGCCACGAGGGCGACGCGTTTTACGTGATTTCCGGTTTCTTTGGAGCGCATCTCGACGGCTTCGCCGAGCATGTAAATTAGCTCGCGTTGTGAATCCTCAACTTCCTGTTGCATCTGCAAATTTTCATAGGCGAATGCGACATTTTTGCAATAAATATGCAGCAGTCTATGATCAAATTCTGTAAGTTTGGCTGCGTTAGAAAGATAGAGCAAATTTTCGCTGCCAGCGCGGGTTTTGAAATAGCCCACAAAGTGATGCTCATCGGTGATTGAGCGTTTAGCGGCGAGCGCTTCGCGCATTAACGCATCGGCTTCAGGAGAAATATAGTTAGCCCCAACAGCGCCTGCAACATCCTTTGCTACCGCGCCGTCATCGGACTCCGCACCGCTAGAAGCTAGGAGGCGATATTCCGGTCCACCACTGCCCTGCGCAAAAGCAGAGATCACATTAAAATAAAGCGCCTTATCATGATAACTAATTAAGCTAGCAAGCTGCTGCAATACGGCACTGGTGAAACGATCAAGCGAGCGTAAATGCGATACTGCGGATAGCGCATCCAAGGTAACTTCAAGGCCGTGGCGCTGGGCGTGGAGCAGACAAATATCGCGATAACTGCGTAATGCCGCGTAGAGCAGCGTTTTCAGCTTAATAGATGTCAGTTCAGTCTTATTCTTGTAATCATTAATATCGTAGGTACGGATGACGTTTTCTTCAGGTGCCTGACCTGGCTGTCCAGTACGCAAAACGATACGAATATCCGCATTTTTCATCGGCCCGCGAATTTCGCGCACTAAATCCAAGCCTGCTTGATCTGACTCCATCACCACATCAAGCAACACCACCGCAATATCTTTATACGTGGCGAGGTGCTCTCGTGCTTCGGCAGCACTGCTG
Organism: Betaproteobacteria bacterium; assembly: GCA_031376425.1. Taxonomy (GTDB): domain Bacteria; phylum Pseudomonadota; class Gammaproteobacteria; order Burkholderiales; family Usitatibacteraceae; genus JANMDR01. The sequence goes on along the minus strand of JANMDR010000239.1, from coordinate 5,241 downwards.
GCATGGAGCAGTACTAACTGTCGGCTTTCAAATTCAAAATTACGCAGAACCAACTTCGTGACGGTGTGAATTTCCTCTTCATCGTCTACGACCAATACCCGCCAAACGCGGGCAGGTTGAAGCCGTGGTGCTGAGGCATTTGTTACCTCAATGGGAGGTACATCTGATGCAGAAGATGCGGCTTTACGTGGCGTGAATAATGGTATTTTTGCCATCTTGGTTTCCAGTACGAAAGCGGTTCAGCTACAAAGCGGAAACAGTACCTATATAGCGTGTCAATCTCATGACCACCCCCTTGAAAACTAGCGATACCTATAGTCTCCTATAGATTGCTAAGCCATGATTTAATTGCCGCAATTATATTTGGATCGTTAACCGATGAAATGCGCTTCAAACATAAAACCATTTCAACACAAAAAACGATGCCGAACATGCCCGCCACAGTGTTTGACATCTATCCACCTTCTTTTTGTGTATGACACTAGCGTAAGAATTTAGTCACAGTATTGCCGACATATTCGTGTAAGTCTGCTCGCAAGCAATCCACTGGCTCTACATAAGACATCGCGCGCAGCCATGTCAATTGCCGCTTTGCGAGCTGTCTTGTCGCGGCAATGCCGCGTTCCCGTAACTGTATTGCATCGTTGTAAAAGGGGCTGGTCACATCTAAAAAGTCCCACACTTGGCGATACCCCACGGCACGCATAGCTGGTAGATCGGCGTGCAAAGTGTAGTTTTGTTGCAACGCCTGCACCTCTGCCACCAAACCCTGCGCCAACATAGCATCAAAGCGCAACGCAATACGCGCATGCAGTACCGCACGGTCGCTGGGCTGCAACCCTAAAAACAATCCACGATACGGTAATCGCTCTGCGGGTTTATCTGCAGATGCCCGTATTTGCTGGCTTGACATGGGCGTACCGGTGAGCGCAAAAATTTCCAGCGCACGCTGCACCCGCTGCGAATCATTGGGCGACAATTGCGCGGCGCGTACCGGATCCACTTTCGCTAACTCACTATGCATTGCGGGCCAGCCGATGATCGCGGCTTGCGCATCTAAGCGGGCACGAACGGCTTTATCAGCCACCGGCAATTGGCTCAAGCCTTCTACCAAGGCTTTAATATAGAGCATGGTGCCGCCTACAAAAATCGGCAGGATATTTTGTGCATGTGCAGCGGTAATAGCGGCATTGGCGTCACGACAAAATTGCGCAGCATCATAAACGTTTGTAGGTGCAATGAGATCAATGAGCTGGTGCGGATGCAACGCCTGCATAGCGCTATCAGGCTTGGCTGTGCCGATGTTCATATCGCGATACACGCAAGCTGAATCCACGCTAATTAAGGTGGATTGTTTAAACTGCGATAGGTGATGCTGTGATTGCAAATAATTTTGCAGCCAAATGGCGAGCGCTGTTTTACCCGACGCCGTAGGTCCAAGCAGAAAAAGGACCGGCGGCGTAGATTGCAAAAAACTATTCTGCGTCAAACACAATACCTTGGGCTAGTGGTAGGTCACGGCCATAGTTAATGGTGTTAGTGGCGCGACGCATATAGGCTTTCCAGCTATCAGAACCGGATTCGCGACCACCGCCCGTTTCCTTTTCACCACCAAAGGCACCGCCAATTTCGGCACCGGAAGTACCGATATTCACGTTGGCAATGCCGCAATCGCTGCCACCGGCCGATAAATAAAACTCGGCTTCGCGTACATCATTAGTGAAAATAGAGGAAGACAACCCCTGTGGCACGCCATTTTGTAGCGCAATAGCGTCTTCTAGGTTTTCGTAAGTCAACACATACAAAATTGGCGCAAAGGTTTCGTGCTGCATGCAGGCGGTTTGCGCTGGCATTTCTACCAATGCAGGGCGTACATAAAAGCCACCATTGGTATCATCACCCTCCACCACAACGCGTTCACCACCAGTAACCACACCGCCTTGCGCACGCGCTTGCGCCAAGGCATTTTGCATGGCATCAAAGGCTTGTTGATCGATTAGCGGCCCCACCAAGGTTCCGGTATTTAGCGGGTTGCCTACCTTTACTGAAGCGTAGGAGGCCTTCAACGTTGCCACCAAGGTAGGCGCAATACTCTTATGCGCAATCAAGCGCCGCAAGGTGGTGCAGCGCTGCCCCGCTGTACCTACGGCTGAAAACACGCAAGCACGCGAGGCCAGCTTTAAGTCGGCACTTGGTGCCACGATCATGGCATTATTGCCGCCTAATTCCAGAATAGTTTTCGCAAAGCGTTCTGCAGCCACACCCGCTACCGCACGACCCATTCGTGTTGATCCAGTAGCTGAAATGAGCGCCACATCGGTGTGCCGCGTTAGCGCTTCACCACATGCTGGGCCACCGATAACGACGGGGCAAATATTGCGATCAACTTTGCCACCTGCAGCTTCAAAACGTTTGACGGTTTGCGCGAACAGCGCCTCACAGGCAAGTGCTGTTAGCAGCGTTTTTTCGGATGGCTTCCACACGACAGAATTGCCGCAAACTAGCGCAATACAGGCATTCCAAGCCCATACAGCCACTGGAAAATTAAACGCGCTGATAACACCCACAACACCCAATGGATGCCATTGTTCCATCATCCGATGATTGGGCCGCTCTGATGCAATAGTTAGGCCATAAAGTTGCCGTGAAAGCCCTACTGCAAAATCGCAAATATCGATCATCTCTTGCACTTCACCCAAACCTTCGGCCATCAACTTTCCCGCTTCAATACTTACTAGGCGACCAAGTGGTTCTTTATTTTCACGCAACACTTCACCAAATAAGCGCACCAATTCGCCGCGCTTAGGTGCAGGTACACTACGCCAAGTTAGCGCCGCTGCCTTCGCATCAGCAATAGCGGTATTCACTTGCGCTACGGTATGCGCACGCAATGTCGCCACCACGGCACCGCTAATAGGCGTGCGAGCCGGTAAATCAGCGCCAAGCGCCGCTTCTAAATTGACGCCGAGTTGCTTAAGAGTGCCTAAAATGGTGGTTTGCAGAGGTGTTGTCATTGCTTACGCTTTCTTGAATTTAAAAATTAGGACGAGCACAGCAATGCCAACATTACCATGCTCATTAAAGCTTATACCGTTGTTTGCGGGTTCATGCGCTCGGCATGTTGTAACTTATTGAGCGCGTTAATATAGGCTTTGGAACTGGCCACCACAATATCAGTGTCCGACCCGATGCCGTTAATGACGCGCCCGTTTTTAGATAATCGCACCGTAACTTCACCCTGTGCATCAGTTCCTTCAGTGACATTGTTTACCGAGTATAGAAGCAACTCCGAACCAGATTTAGCCACACTTTCAAGCGCTTTAAACACAGCATCAACCGGCCCCGCACCCGATGCTTCGCAACGCTGTTCTTGCCCACCTACCGTTAACACCAGCTTGGCGTAAGGCGCTTCTCCGGTTTCAACATGCGCTGAAATAGCCACAAATTGATAATGCTCAATTTCGGGTGTTACAAATTCATCCGAAACAATGGCGTGCAAATCTTCATCGAAAATTTCCTGCTTTTTATCGGCGAGTTCTTTAAATTTTTGGAAGGCGTGATTAAGCGCTACTTCTGACTCCAACTCAATACCAAGCTCTACCAAGCGGGCACGGAAGGCGCTACGACCAGATAGCTTACCCAAGGTTAATTTATTGTTATGCCAACCTACATCTTGCGCCCGCATAATCTCGTAGGTTTCGCGATTTTTCAAAATACCATCTTGATGAATACCGGATTCATGCGCAAACGCATTGGCACCAACAACCGCTTTATTGGGCTGCACCGGATAACCGGTAATCGTTGAAACTAGTCGCGATGCGGGCACAATTTGGGTAGTGTCAATACGCGTTTGTAAGCCAAAATAATCACGACGGGTATGTAAAGCCATCACAATTTCTTCTAAGGACGCGTTACCTGCTCGTTCGCCCAAACCATTGATGGTGCACTCCACTTGTCGCGCACCGGCACGAACGGCAGCCAGCGAATTTGCTACCGCCATACCAAGATCATTATGACAATGCGTAGACCAAATGACTTTATCCGCATTGGGCACGCGCTGTAATAGCGTGGTGAATCGCTCCGCCCAAAGCTCTGGAATGCTATAGCCCACGGTATCGGGCACGTTTATTGTTCTAGCACCCGCATTAATAACGGCTTCAAAGACACGGCATAAAAAATCCATATCGGAACGCACTGCATCTTCAGCGGAAAACTCTACGTCATCACACAAATTACGCGCAAACTTCACTGCATCCACTGCGGCTACTAGCACCTGATCCGGTGTCATGCGCAGCTTGTGTTCCATGTGTATGGGCGAGGTAGCAATAAAGGTGTGAATCCGCGCACGCGCGGCAGGCTTTACGGCATCACCGGCTTTCTGAATATCTGCAGTCTGTGCACGGGCAAGTGAACACACGGTGGAATCTTTAATGACCGATGCTACGGCTTGCACTGCATCAAAATCGCCGTTGCTTGCGGCGGCGAAGCCAGCTTCGATTACATCGACTTTCATTTTCTCAAGCTGGCGTGCGATTCGCACTTTTTCTTCCTTGTTCATAGCAGCCCCAGGGCTTTGCTCGCCATCACGCAAGGTAGTATCAAAAATAATTAACTGATTGGTTGAACTCATGGGTAACTCTCCAAATTTAGACCATATTTTACGGGGTTTTAACGGGGATGACGCACGATGGAGCAAATGCGTCAAAGTAAGCGCAAAATACGGGCATCAAAGCAAATGGCGCACGGTACGAATAGCTGCGCGCCGATAAAAAACGATGATCCAAACCAAACGGTTTGGGCACAACAATGCGGGAGGGGGTGGGGGATTTTAGCGCGCGCGGCGCAGTAGAAGGCTAAGCAAGCCGAGCAAATTGGCTTGGCCTAAACGTACTAAACGTACCAAAGGTACCAAAGGTGCCAAACGTACAATTGATAAAGCAGCAACCGACAGCGATGTGAACAAGGCGTTCACACTGGCGGATTGGGATTGCTGCTCAATTTGTACACAAGAAATCATAGGGAAAGAATAGCTGTGTTTTTACTGCTTGTAAAGTGTTCGATTAAATATTTTTAACCACACACATCAAAACACTTAGGGGTGCGGAAATTGTTAATGTCCCGTTTTTGGAGGTGCTGACGGGATGCAGTGCTAGGCGTTCCGAAGGCAGTGTGGCTAGCCACACAACTGAGGAACAACAACGCAATGCGCCCGTCCGTGCATCCAAAAATGGGATATTGGCA